>JBDGTB010000092.1:0-31389 GCA_042217235.1 Haloferacaceae archaeon
AGTCGACCGACCGGGTGCTCGTGTTCACCGGCGTCACCCGCGGCGAGTCGCCGCTCGTCGCCCTCCGGGTGGTGACCCCCACCCCGAACGCCGTCGTCCTCCACGGCATCGAGCCCGACGAGGTGTGGGAGCACGCGGCGGAGCTGGCCCGCGCCGACGGGTTCGCGCTGGCGACCTCGACGCGGAACCTCGACGACGCGCTCGCCGACCTCCGGACGCTGTAGACGCGCTCGCCGACCTCCGGACGCCGTCGGGGGCCCCGCGCTGGAGTCCCGTGCCGACGCCGCCGCGCGACCGGGCGGCCGACCCCCGCTCCGGCGTCGGGCTTTCACCCGTGAGAACCGGACGTGAACGGTTATCCCTCCGGGCGACCACCTGACGACGATGGGCGAGGACGGCACGGACCGGTGTCCGATCGAGGAGGACGAGGAGTTCCTCCGGGCGCTGGTCGCGAACACCTCGGAGGGGCTGTTGACCATCGACGCACAGAGCGAGATCGTCTTCGCCAACCCCGCGATCGAGTCGATCCTCGGGTACCGTCCCGACGAGCTGATCGGGAGCGACAAGATGACGATCATCCCCGAGCGGCTGCAGTCGGCCCACCGACGGGGACTGGCGCAGTACCTGCAAACCGGCGAGCGAAACATCGACTGGACCGGCGTCGAGCTGCCGGCGCTGCACAGGGACGGTCACGAGGTGCCCGTGTCGGTGAGCCTCCGGGAACACGAGTACGACGGCGAGCGGCTCTTCACCGGGATCTTCACCGACATCACGGAGCAGAAACGGCGCGAGCGCCGCCTCCGCGACCAGGCCGACGAGCTCGAGGCGTTCGCCGGCGTGCTGTCGCACGACCTCCGGAACCCGCTCGCCGTGGCGCGGGGGAACGTGGAGCTCGCGCGCGAGGCCGACGACCGGGCGGAGCTGCGGAAAGCCGACGAGGCGCTGGCCCGGATGGAACGGATCGTCGACGACACGCTCGCACACGCGCGCCGGGACGGGGACGTCGAACCGGCCGAGTTCCTCTCGCTTCGCGGGGTCGCGCGCGCCGCGTGGGAGGTCGTGGTCACCGGCGACGCCGACCTCGTCCTCCCGTCGGCGACGTGGGAGCTCCGGGCCCGGAGCGGTCGAGTCCACCAGCTCGTGGAGAACCTGGTCCGGAACTCCGTGGAGCACGGCTCGACGGGTGACCGGACGGTGGACGCGGAACGGGACGTCACGGAGGGCCGGGCGGACGCCGACGGGAGCGGCGACCCCGGGGGGACCGACGTGACCGTCCGGGTCGGGGTCCTCGACGACGCCACGGGGTTCTACGTCGAGGACGACGGTCCGGGGTTCCCGGACGAAGTTCGCGCGCGGACGGCGAGCGACCCCGCCCCCGACGGCGGCTACGGGCTCCGGATCGTCGAGACGGTCGCGGACGAACACGGCTGGTCGCCGCGGTTCACCGAGGCGCCGTCCGGGGGCGCCCGCGTGGAGTTTCGGGGCGTGACGCTCCGCCGGCGGTAGGCCGCGCCCCGTCGCCCGGTCGGCCGCCGGCGGACGCGAACGGCCGCCGGCTCACTCCACGTACTCGTACTTCCGCTCGTTCATCCGCCCCCAGCCGACGTGGACGAACTCCCCGCTCGGCTGGGTGAACTCCTCGACCTCCCCGTCGACGTCGTGGTTGTGGGCGTCGTGGACGCGCTCGTACTCCTCGAAGGAGAGGTCGTAGCGGTCCGAGAGCTGCGCCGAGATGTTCTGTGCCTCGATCTCCTCGCGCCACCCCTCGCGGACGGTCTCGGCGTGGATCTCGGCCTGCGCCCCGGAGCCGTAGGAGGCGACGAGCAGGTCCTCGCCGGCCAGGTCGCGGCCCTCCTCGGCGGCGGCCATGAGCGCGCTGACGCGCGCGACGTGGACCGACCCCGTGTACCAGTTGCCCACCTCCCGCGCGAGGTCGAGAGTCGGCTCGATCGCCTGGTCGTACCAGTCGCGGTACCGGTCGGTCTCCGCGAGCGCGTCCATGTAGTCGCGGATCGCCGTCTCGTAGGCCTCGCGGTCGTCGAACTCCGCCTCGCGGGGCTGGCGGCCGATCGTCTCCGCGAGTTCGTCCTCGACCGTCGTGTTCCGGGTGACGTGACGGTAGGCGAGCAGCGCCGCCTTGCGCACCATCCCCGGGAACGGGGTGTGGAAGGGGGCGTAGACGAAGTCGTCGGGGTGGAGGTCCCCGGCGACCGACTCGTAGTCCTCGACGGCCTCGCGCATCCGGGCGAGATACACCTGGACGGAGCGTTTGCCGTCGACGCTCGGGAACTGCTGGTTGGGCTTCAGGAAGTCCGTCTCGTCTTTGCTCCCGTAGCCCTGGGCGGTCGAGAGGTCGACGAGCGCGGGGTCCTCGTCGACGAGCATCGCCACCGCGCCGGCGCCCTGGGTCGCCTCGCCGGGGTCGCCGCGGGCGTACAGCGCCGTGTCGGTCGCGACGACCAGCGCCGCCCGGTCGCGGTTGCGCCCGGCCCGGATCCAGTTGCACGCGTCGTCGACGCTCTGGGTGCCGGCGACGCAGGCGAACTTCCGCTCGCCCTTGTTCGCGTGCCGGAAGTCGCCGTCGAACGTCTCCTCCAGACAGCCCGCGATGTACGTCGAGACGGGCTTGGAGTTGTCGAAGGCGCTCTCGGTCGCCACGTCGATCCGGCCGATGTCGTCGGGGGCCAGCCCCTTGCGCTCCATCAGCCGCTTGGCGGCGTTGGCCCCCATCGTCACGATGTCCTCGTAGGTGTCGGGGAACGACGACGCGCGCAGTCCGAGCCCCTTCGTGAACTTCTCCGGGTCGTCGCCCTTCGCGGGCGCGAACGTCTCCGCGAGGTCGAGCTTCAGGTTGCCCGTCCAGATCTCGACGGCGTCGATGCCCACGGTCATACCACGCTCCTTCCCGGAGTGGTTACAATAGCGTGTCGATGCGTGGTTCGACGGGCGTCGAAACGAGGGGGCCGGTCGGCGGTGGGTCGAGCGGGACCTCCCGCCAGCCCAGGTCCCGCGCCGCGGAGCCGACCGGAGGGGTGAAACGGGACGGAGTCGCTGCCGCGCGCCGCCCGCAGCGACGCGGCTAGTCCTCCTCCTCGACGACCTCGGGGTCGCTCAACGCGCTCTGGAGGCTGTCGAGTCCGTTGACCCACTCCGAGACGAGACCGTAGTCGAGGTCCTCGACGACGGCGATGTCGAGGTCGTCGCCGTCGATGATCCGCGTGCCGGCCTGAACGACGTAGCCGAGCGCGGCGTCGAGGTCCTCGTCGGCCTCGGCGTCGGCGGCCGCCCGGACGTACTCCGTGACGGTCGCCTCCTCGGCTGCGCCGGCGGCGACGTACTCCTCCGCCGCGTAGAACACCGGCACGAGGCTCGTCTGGACGCCGTCGATCAGCATGAGCGTCTCCTCGTCCTCGAAGTCGACCTCCTCGAGCACGATCGACCGGACCCGTCCGACCTCCTCGGCCGCCCGCTCCCGGTCGATCCGGTCGTCGTCGTACGCGGTGAGGATCTTCGCGACCGCGATGGCGGCGTCGTCCTGCAGGTTGAGCAGGAGCCGCGCCGACTCCTCCTCGTCGGCGTCGAGGTCCTCCTCCTCGAGCCGTTCGAGCCAGTTCTCCCACCGTTCCTCCGTGTAGAACGTCTCCGCGGCGTCGTCGGCCATAACGGCCCGTCGCGGTGCCCACCAAAAAGGCCTTTCCTCGACGGATGCGCCGTGACGCACCGGACTGGACCGACGTCGTCGCTCCCATCGCGTCGCACGTCCCGGCCAGCGCCGTCGGCGGGTCTCCGTCGCATCCCCGCCGGCGTCGCGCTCGCCTCGCTCGTCGACTCCCGGACCGCACCGGCGACGACCCGGACTCAGTCCCGGTCCAGCGTCGCCTCGGTGTCGACGCCGTACACCGTCGCCGGCGTCTCGACGTGCGCCCGGCGGACGGCGTCGTCGTACCCCTCCTCGAGCAGCCACCGGGTGCGCCGCGGCACCGTCTTCGGCCCCATGACGGCGCCGGGCCGGTCGGGGTCGTCGACGAAGTCCGTCTCGACGAGGAACGGGTCGTCGCGCTCGGCGTGGGCCCGGAGCCACTCCTTGCGGCCCATCACGCTCGGGGTCACCCCGTCGAAGGCCGCGCCCGCGTAGTGTTTGACCACCCGGACCGGGTCGAGCCCCGCGTCTTCGGCCCACCCGGCCACGGCCGTCAGGTCCTCCGTTTCCTCCGTGTGGAGTTGGACGGCACAGTCCCGTTCGGCCCCGAGCGACAGCGCGTGTCGGAGCACCTCGTTCGACGCCGCCCGCACCGCGTCGGACACGTCGTAGTGGGGACGCCCGGACTTCAGCGCGAGCGCCCGCCCGTCGGCGACGTACTCGGCCGCGACGTCGAGGCCGGCGCACATCAGCGACGCCGCCGCGTCGGGCGCCATCCCTCCGTCGTCGACGAGCCGCGAGACCAGCCCCGGGTGGACGCCGAGGACGGGCCACGCCGTGCCGGGGAGCATCGCCGACGCCTCGGCGACGACCTCGCAGGTGCGCTCGAAGACGGCACGGAAGTCCCCGCCCGCCTCGGCCTCGACGCCGAGGTGCCAGGAGGGCTTGTTCACCACGATCAGGTGGGTGCCGCCCAGGCGCCGGAAGTCCGCGACGGCGTCGAGCCCCCGCCCGTTCGCCGGGTCGAGGTGGAGGTGGTCGTCGAGCACCGGCGTCCCGAGGTCCTCCGGATCGCTCATGGGCGCCCCTCCGGGCGGCGGGGCAAAAAGCCGGGCGGGTCCGGGCGGGGCGAGCGACGCCGGGCGAGGGAGTCGAGTACGGCCCGCCCGCCTCCGGCCGAAAGGACTTCCGGCCCCGGCGCGATACGCCGTCCCGAATGCTCCCCGCGCCCCGGACCGTCCTGCTCCAGCTCCTCCGTCTCGCGGCGGCCCTCGTCGCGGGCTACTTCGCCGTCGGCGCCGCCCGGTGGACCGTCCGCCACCTCGGGACGGCGCTGACCGTCGCGCGGACGCCGGCGCTCGACGGGACGGCGCCGTCCGGGGCGGTGCGCGCCCTCGCCGGCACCGTCCGGCCGGCCGACCGGACGCTCGAGGCCCCCCTCACCGGCACCGCGTGCGTGGCCTACGCGTTCCACGTCGGCCAGGACCGGGTCGCGGACGACCCGCTCACGACGCTCGACCAGGCCACGCGGGGGACCGCCGCCGGGAGCGACGCGGTCCCGTTCCGGCTCCGGCGGGCGGGCGCCGCGGACGCCCGCGTCCGGCCCGTCGAGCGCGACGACGCCGGCCGGCCGACCGAGGAGTGGGAGCGCCTCGACCTCCCCGGCGTCGAACTGCCCGGCGAGTGGGAGGAGTCGGCGTACCCGCTGCTCGGCGTCGAGACGTCGGAGCGGGTGCGCGAGCACGTCGAGGCGGGCGGGGGCGACGAGCGACAGGAGACTTACGCGAGCGAGGAGCGCCTCGACCCCGGCACGGCGGCGTTCGTCGTCGGGCCGGTCCGTCGCGACGGCGGGGACCTGGTCGTCGAGCACCGGCCCGACGAGCCGTTCGTCGTCGCGCGCGGCGACCGCGCGGCCGCCGTCCGGCGCTACCTGCTCGCCGCCGCCGGCAACGCCGCCTTCGGGCTGGCGGCGGCCGCCGTCCTCGCGGTGCTGGCGACGCCCGCGGGGACGCTCCTGGCGCCGCTGGCGTGAGGGCCGGTTCCGTCGCGCTCGGGGTCGGGGCCGGTCGCGCGTCAGGCTCGGGACTCGCCGAGCGTCACGCTCTCGCCCGCCGCGTTGCGGAGGGCGTCCGACCGGCCGTGCGCGCCGGGTGCGATGGCGACCGTCCGCAGGCCGACCGCGTTCGCCGCCTCCAGCGCGGGCTTGAAGTCCGTGTCGCGGGAGGCGACCGCGACCACCTCGGCCTCGCCGGCGGTCGCGACGCTCGTCACGTCCACCGCGAGGCGCACGTCCACGTCGCCGCTCGTGGTCACCACCTCGAAGCCGCGCGCCTCGGCGGCGCGGATCAGCCCCGGGGTCGCGTGCTCGGTGAGGTAGAGCCGTCGCAGCGCCGGGCGTCCGAACCCGTCGGCCGCGTCGCGCACGTCGTCGAGGTCGACGTCGAACTCGTCGCGGAGCACGTTCGGCCCGTCGACGAACAGCGCGACCCGCGGCTCGGCGCCGGCCGACCCGTCGCGCACCCGTTCCAGCAGGCCCATGTCGACGAACGGTGACGGGCCGGCTTACGTCCACCGCTCCGGCGGCACCGTGCCTGCGGTGCGCCGGGCGCGTTTCCCGTCCCCGGGTGACGACCGCTGTGACGTGTGCCTCCCGCGCCCCCCGGCGGCACCGACCGCGACGGGAAAGGCTTAGTCCCACCCGTCCGTCGCCCCGCCCATGGCCGGACGGCAGTCGCCGCTACGGGACGCTCACGACGACCGCGGGGCGCGCTTCACCGACTTCGGCGGCTGGGCGATGCCGGTGTCGTTCGACTCCATCCGCGAGGAGCACGCCGCCGTGCGCGACGCGGTCGGCAAGTTCGACGTCTCCCACATGGGCGAGGTCGAGGTGACCGGCCCGGACGCGACGGCGCTGCTGCAGCGACTGACGACAAACGACGTGACGCGGCTCGACCCCGGCGAGGCGCAGTACAGCGCGGTCGTCGACGAGGCGGGCGTCATGCACGACGACACGGTGGTGTACCGGAAGCCCGACGAGGGCGGCGACCCGGTCTACCTGTTCGTCCCGAACGCCGGCCACGACGAGTGGGCGGTCGACCGGTGGACCGACCACCGCGACGCGTGGGGGCTGACCGCGACCGTCCGCAACGAGACGGCGTCGTACGCGATGCTCGCGGTCCAGGGCCCCGACGCACCCGGGCTCGTCGCCGACGCCGTGACCGACGGGACCGACCTCGACGACCTCGGTCGGTTCGAGGCGACGACCGCGGCCGTCGCGGGCGTCGACTGTCTCGTCGCCCGGACGGGCTACACCGGCGAGGACGGGTTCGAGCTCCTCCCGCCGTGGGGGGACGCCCGCACCGTCTGGGACGCGCTCGACTGCCAGCCCTGCGGGCTCGGCGCGCGCGACACCCTCCGGATCGAGATGGGGTTCCTGCTGTCCGGGCAGGACTTCCACCCGGAGGACGAGCCGCGGACCCCCTACGAGGCGGGGATCGGGTTCGCCGTCGACCTCGACACCGAGTTCGTGGGTCGGGACGCGCTCGCGGCCGCGACCGAGCCGGACGAGGCCTTCGCCGGGCTCCGGCTGCTGGAGCGGGGCGTGCCGCGCAACGGCTACGAGGTCACGGCCCCCGACGGCGACCCGGTCGGCCACGTCACGAGCGGGACGATGAGCCCGACGCTCGGCGAGCCGGTCGCGCTCGGCTACCTCTCGAGCGACCACGCCGCGCCCGGCACCGAGCTCCGCGTGGTCGTCCGTGGCGAGGCGAAACGCGCAGAGACCACCGAGACACCGTTCATACAGCAATGAGCTTCGACTATCCGGAGAACCTTCGATACCTGGAGACGCACGAGTGGACGACGACCGACGACGGCTCCCTGCGGGTCGGCATCTCCGAGTTCGCCCAGGACGAGCTCGGCGACGTGGTGTTCGTCGAGCTTCCCGACCCGGGCGACGACGTGACCGCCGGCGAGACGTTCGGCGTCATCGAGAGCATCAAGGCCGTCTCGGACCTGTACGCGCCGGTCTCCGGCGAGGTGACCGCCGTCAACGACGACGTGTTCGACCGGCCGGAGCTGGTCAACGAGTCGCCCTACGACGAGGGGTGGCTGATCGAGGTCGACCCCGCCGACCGCGACGAACTGGACCACCTCCTGTCGGCCGACGAGTACCGGGACACCGTCGAATGAGCGGGAACGGACGGGACGCGAGCCCCTACGCCCCGCACGCGCCGGCGGACCGGCGCGCGATGCTCGACGCCGTCGGCGCCGACGACGTCGAGGCGCTGTTCGACATCCCCGCGGAGGTGCGCTTCGAGGGGTCGTTCGACATCGACGCCCGGAGCGAGCGGGCGGTCCGCTCGGAGGTCCGGGAGATCCTGGGACGCAACGACGACGTCGTCGAGTTCCTGGGGCGGGGCCACCACGACCACTACGTGCCCGCGGTCGTCGACGACCTCGCCGGGCGCTCGGAGTTTCTCACCTCCTACACGCAGTACCAGCCGGAGGTGACCCAGGGGTTCCTGCAGGCGCTCTTCGAGTACCAGTCGACGCTGGTCGAACTGACCGGCCTCGACGTGGCGAACTGCTCGATGTACGACGCGGCGACGGCGCTCGCGGAGGCGGCGCTGCTCGCCGACCGCGTGCGGGCCACGAGCGGCTCGACCGTGCTGGTCCCCGCGCACCTGCGGTCGGAGCGCCGGGCGGTCCTCGAACGCTACGTCGACGGTCCGGGGGTGACGGTCGAGTCGTACCCGATGGACGACGGCAACGTCGACGTCGAGGCGCTCGACGAACTGGCCGACGAGGACACCCTGCTGGTGTACGCCGAGACGCCGACCGTCCGCGGGGCGATAGAGGAGCGCCTCGCCGCCGTCGGCGACGTGGCCGACGGGAACGACGCGCTGTTCTGCGTCGGGTCGGACGCCCTCGCGCTCGCGTTGCTCTCGCCGCCAGCGGCGGCCGGCGCCGACGTGGTCGTCGGCGAGGCGGACGCGCTCGGGCTCGGGACGGGATACGGCACGGGCCACGGCCTGTTCGCGACGCGCGAGGAGTTCCTCCGGCAGGTGCCGGGGCGGCTCGTCGGCGCGAGCGAGGACGCCGCTGGGGCCCGCGCGTACACCCTGACCCTCCAGACGCGGGAACAGCACATCCGCAAGGAGCGCGCGACGAGCAACATCTGCACCAACCAGGCCTGGGTCGCGCTCCGGACCGCGATCCACGTCGCCACCCTCGGCGCGACGGGGATGGTCGACCTCGCCGAGGACTGCGTCCGGCGGGCCGAGCGGCTCGCCGACCGCCTCGACGGCGTGCCGGGCGTGTCCGCGCCCGTCCACGACCGCCATCACTTCCGGGAGTTCCTCGCGCGAGTCGACCGGCCCGCCGGCGACGTGGCCGACGACCTGCTCGATCGCGGGCTCGCGGTGCACGCGCTCGACGACGACCGCCTGCAGGTCTGTGTCACCGAGACGAACGCCGACCGGACCGACGACCTCGTGGCGGCGCTCCGGGAGGTGGCGCGATGAGCGACGGGTCGGCACCCGGCGAGGCAGCGAGCGGCGACGACAGCGAGACGGACGGCGAGCCGACGACGTACGACCAGGCGCGCTGGCGGCGCGGCGACGAGGTCCGCGAGCCCCTGCTGGCCGAGAAAGACCGCACCCGCGCCGAGCCGGGCGACGCGCTCCCCGAGGACCTGACGCGCGACGGGCTCGACCTCCCCGAGCTGGCCGAGCCGGAGGTGGCGCGCCACTACACCCGGCTGTCGGAGATGAACTACGGCATCGACAGCGGCCCCTACCCGCTCGGGTCGTGCACGATGAAGTACAACCCGCCGTTCGTGGAGTCGCTCGCCGGCCGGGCCGACGCCGCGGTCCACCCCGACCGGCCGGACGGGGCGCTGCAGGGGACGCTCGAACTCTGCCATCGCCTGCAGGACTACCTCGCCCGCATCGGCGGGATGGACGCGGTGACGCTCCAGCCGCCGGCCGGCGCGGCGGGCGAGTTCACGGGGATCAGCGTCGCGAAGGCGTACCACCGCGAGAACGGCGACGAGCGCTCGGAGGTGCTCGTCCCCGCCAGCGCCCACGGCACCAACTTCGCCACGGCCGCGATGGCCGGCTACGACGTGGTGGAGCTCCCGCCGGGCGACGACGGCCGGCTCGACCTCGACGCGCTCCGCGCGGCGGCGGGCGAGGAGACCGCGGCGCTGATGCTCACCAACCCCAACACGGTCGGCCTCTTCGAGCGGGACGTCACCGACGCCGCCGAGGTCGTCCACGACGCCGGCGGGCTGTTGTACTACGACGGCGCGAACCTGAACGCCCTGCTCGGGCGCGCCCGGCCGGGCGACATGGGCTTCGACGTGATGCACTACAACGTCCACAAGACGTTCGCGACCCCCCACGGCGGCGGCGGGCCGGGGGCGGGGCCGGTCGGCGTCACGGCCGACCTCGCGCCGTTCCTGCCGCGGCCACACGTCCGGGAGGCCGACGACGGGTCCTACGAGCTCTACGACCCGGAGCGCTCGATCGGCAAGGTCCACGGCTTCGAGGGCAACTGGCTCGTCCTCCTGAAGGCGTACGCCTACATCGCCCGGCTCGGCGACGCGGGCCTGCGCGACGCCAGCGCGAGCGCCGTGTTGAACGCCAACTACCTCGCCGAGCGGATCGACTTCGAGGTGCCCCACGGCCCGTTCCACCACGAGTTCGCGGCGACCGCCGGGGACCGCGACGCGGCCGACGTGGCAAAGCGGATGCTCGACTACGGCGTCCACCCGCCGACGACGAAGTGGCCGGAGTTCGTCCCCGAGGCGATGCTGACCGAGCCGACCGAGGCCGAGAGCAAGGACTCGCTTGACGACCTGGCCGCGGCCTTCAACGCGGTCGCGCGGGAGGACCGGTCGGCGGCGGCCGACGCGCCGACCCGCACCGCGGCGGGACGGATCGACCAGGCGAGCGCGGCGCGGAACCCGCGGCTCTCCTGGCAGGCGCTCGACGAGGACTGACCGCTCGCGGTCCGCGAGCGGGCGACGCTACGCGTCCTCGACCATCCCGCCGAACGCCGCCTCGGCGTCGGCGGGCACGTCGAAGTCGTGGTAGTGTTCGCCCTTCTCCTTCGTGAGGACGTTCAGCGCGGCCGCGGCGCCGTCGCCGGCGGAGATGACCGCCTGCCACTCCTCCGCGCGGACCATCGCACCCGTCGCGTAGGCGTCCTCGACCGACGTCTCCATCGTCACGTCCACGTCGACGACCCCCACCTCGGTCAGGTCACAGCCGAGCTCCGCGGCGAGGTCGCGGTTCGCCCCCGTCGCCAGCACGAGGTAGTCGGCGTCGTGCTCGCCGTCCTCGGTCGTCACGGTGAACCCGTCGCCCGCCGTCGCGACGTCGGTCACCGCCGTTCCCTGGTGGCGGTCGACGCCGAAGTCGTCGGCCTGCTGGCGCGCGGTCGCCATGAACGCGCTCCCGTCGACGGAGCCGATCCCCAGGTAGTTGAACAGGTGGGCCTTGTGCATCCAGGTCTCGTCCGTGTCGAACAGGACGACGTCGAGGCCGTTCTTGCTCGCGAACAGTGCGGCGCTGAGTCCGGCGGGACCGCCGCCGACCACGGCAACCTGTGCCATGTGCGTCGATCCCGTCCTCGGCGAAGATATACTTTCGGTGGGGGACGGGACCGCCGGATCGGCGTCGTCGACCCGCCCGGCCTGCGAGTGAAGCCCGTCCGTCGGCGCGTGTCAGGCCGACGAGATCCCGTTCACCTGCACGAACCCGAACTCGCACTCCGGGCAGCGCCACTTGGTCTTCTCGCCGAGGTGAAGGGTGGTGGCCGCGGTCCGGTAGAACGGACGGACCGTCTCGCAGTCCGGACACGTGTGTTCCATCTCCAGGGCCATGGCCGGACCTTCGCGGGCGTCGGGTGTTGAACGTGTCGGTGTCCTCCAGCGCGCTCCGCCCGGCCGGGCGAGCACGCCGGCTGGCGCGGCGGCGGTCGGCGACGGGCGGGGTCACGACGCCGCGGCGGGCCGACTCGGGTCGCTCGGCGGACCCGGGCCGAGGAGTCACGGCGGGAGCGCCCCTCGACCCCGGCGGTCCGCGCGTGGCAAGCGTTAAGCGGGTGCCCCGGGAGTCGGCGGCCATGCACGGACGCCGTCTCGCGGCGGGTGAGTGCCGGTGAGCGACCGGACCGGGAGCGACTACGTCCTCGACGCGCTCGCGGCCGAGGGGGTCGAGCGCCTGTTCGGCCTGATCGGCGAGGGGAACGCCCACCTCCTCGACCGGATCCACGACCACGACGTGCCGTACCGCTACGCCCGTCACGAGCAGGTCGCGGTGTCGATGGCCGACGGGCACGCCCGGACGACGGGCCGGGTGGGCGTCGTCACGCTCACTCACGGGCCGGGGCTGACGAACGGCGCGACGGGGGTCGCGGCCGCCGACCGCGACGGCGTCCCCCTCGTGGTCCTCGTCGGCGACACCGACCGCACGGGCCGGGAGACGTCGCTCCAGTACCTCGACCACGGAGCGTTCGCCGACCCGATCAGCGCCTACACGACCCGCGCGGAGACGACCGAGGACCTGCCCGGCGCGCTCCGGCACACGTTCGACGCGGCGCGGACGCGCCGCGGCCCGGCGGTGCTCGAACTGCCCGGGGACATCCAGCGCGGCCCGGCGCCGTCGGGGGCGTACCGCCCGAAGCCCCGCGCGACCCAGCGGGTTCGGCCCGACCCGGACCGCGTCGCGGCGGCCGCCGCCGTCCTCGACGACGCCGAGCACCCCGTGATCCTGGCCGGCGGTGGCGCGCGGGCGAGCGACGCCGGCGACGCGGTCGCGGCGCTGGCCGACCGGCTCGGCGCGCCGGTCGCGTCGACGTACTTCGCGACTGGCCTGCTCGACGCCGACCACCCGCTCCACGCGGGCATCGCGGGCACGTTCATGTCGCCGGCGGCGGACGCGACCGTGTGGGACGCGGACGCGCTGCTCGCCGTCGGGGCGCGGCTCTCCGGCAAGACGACCCGCTACGGCGAGCTGTTCGCCGACGCCGACGTGGTGCAGGTCGACGTCTCGCCGGCGGCGCTCGGCACCCACCGCGACCCGACCGTCGGCGTGGTCGGCGACGCCCGCGCGACCTGCGAGGCGCTGACCGAGCGGGTGGCGGCGAACCCGGAGCGCACGGAGCGAGTGCGCGAGACCGTCGCCGCGGCCGACGACCCCGCCGACCTGCCGACCGAGACGGCACCCGACCGGGTCGACCCGCGGGCCGTCTGTACCGCGCTCGCCGAGCGGTTTCCCGGCGACGCGACCGTCGCGGTCGACTCGGGCAACAACACCGGCTTCCCGGCGGTGTTCCACCCGCTCGACCGCGGCGGGCGGATGCTCGTCAACGGCAACTTCGGGACGATGGGGTACGCCGTCCCGGCCGCGATCGGCGCGGCGCTCGCGACCGGCGAGCCCGTCCCCTGTTACACCGGCGACGGCGCCTTCCTCCAGGTGGTCCAGGACGTGGAGACGGCGGTGCGCTACGACCTGCCCGTCTGTTTCGTCGTCCTCAACGACGAGAGCTACGGGATCATCCGGCACCGCCAGCGGATGGAGTACGGCCGCGAGACGACCGCGAGCTACGAGAGCCCGGACCTGGCGGCGACCGCGCGGGGGCTGGGCGCCGACGCCGCCGTCGTCCGGGACCTGGACGACCTCGCGGTCGTCGACGACTTCCTCGCCGACCCCGACGGGCCGGTGGTGCTCGACGTGCGGACGATCCGCGAGGTGACGCGCCCGGGGTTCCCGCCGTACTGACCGGTCGACCGGGACTCGGGCCGTCGAACCGGTCGCGGACCGGTCGGGCCGCGTGGCGGTTCGTGGCCGGCGCAGACGGCCGCGTCGCCTCACGCCCCCACGCCGGGGAGCAGGCGGACGAAGACCGCGTAGAGCTGGTCGAACACCGGCGTCCACGCGAGCGTGAGAAAGAGCCCGACGACGTACATGCCCGCCGCCGCCATCGCCCGGACGACGGCGTCCACGTCGTGTCGTGCCGTCCCGCTCCCGACGGGCTCGTCGGCCCGCGCGACGAGTCGGCTCAGCAGGTGCAGCTCCGGCGCGAACCACTGTCCGGCGCCGAGCGCTGTCCGGCGCCGAGCGCGAGGAGGACGAGCCCGATGGCCGCCGAGTAGAGCGCCCCGGTGTCCACGCCCGGCGTAGCAGACGCCAGCTACAAGTAGTTCAGGCCGACGCGCCGCCAGCGGGCGAGCAGGTAGGCCCCACAGACCGGGCCGGTGGCGAGCGCGAGCGACACCACCGCGGCGCCGACGACGCCGACCGGGCCGAGCGACGGGACGGCGCCGCGGGGAACCGGCGGGGCGACCGTCACGCCGGTCAGCCCGGCGGCGACGAGGGCGACGAGCAGGATGTACCGCCGCCGCGAGGGGCGCCAGTCCGCCCCCGCCGCCGCGAGCGCGGCCGCGTCCCGGAGCAGGCCGTGGACGCCGATCACGGCCGAGACGTACAGCCCGGCGAGCGAGAACAGAAGGGGGAGGTCGAGTTCGCCCGCCTCGACGCCGGCGGCCGCCAGCCAGGTCAGGAGCAGGACGGTGCCGACGGTGAGCACGGGGAACCAGGGGTACGTCCGGAACCGGAGCGGGGTCGGGTCGTCGGTCATCCGCGGGGTCCGAAACGCGCCTGTCGGGGGACTGTTCGCGCCACGTCGCTCACCTCGAACGCCACCGGTCCGTGACCATGTCGCCACCGGACGGCGTCGTCGCTCGAACGTTCCGCCGGTCCGCGACCGGCCTGCCGTCACGCAATCGCCCCTGCGTGCGGACGACGCGTGGACGCCGCCCGGAGTCGGGCAAGCTACTTCCCGGTGCCGTCCGTACCCCGGATACGATGCCGGTCACGCTCTACGCGCTCGACGGCTGCCCGTACTGCGAGAGGGTCCACGACGTCCTGAACGCGGCGGGGGTCGAGTACGAGACCCGCTGGACCGAGGCACTCCACTCCGACCGCGACGAGGTCAAACGCGTCAGCGGTCAGCGTGCCGTGCCCGTGCTCGTCGACGAGGAGCGCGGGGTGACGATGGCCGAGAGCGACAACATCGTCGAGTACGTCGAACGGACGCTCGCATGAAGATCTACACGGGACGTGGTGACGAGGGGATGACCGACCTGCGGGACATGTCCCGCGTCTCGAAGACCAGTCCCCGAATCGAGGCGTACGGCACGGTCGACGAGGCGAACGCCCTCGTCGGGACCGCCCGTCCGACGGGCCACGAGGACGTCGACGAGATGCTCGAGCGCGTCCAGAACCACCTCCACGTCGTACAGGCGGACTTCGCCAACCCCGACCCCGACGAGGACGACCCGGTCGTCCGCGCCGAGCACGTCGACGAGGTCGAGGCGATGATCGACGACGCCGACGCGGAGCTCGACGACCTCGCCCACTTCGTCCTCCCGGGCGGCAGCGAGGCCGGCGCGACGCTCCACCACGCCCGCGCGGTCGTCCGCCGGGCCGAGCGCCGCGCGGTCGCCTTCGCCGCCGACGACCCCGTCAACGAGGAGGCGGTCGTCTACCTCAACCGGCTCTCGGACGCCCTGTTCACCCTCGCTCGCCTCGTGAACGAACGCGAGGGGGTCCGCGAGGAGCGCCCGACGTACTGACCGACGGTGCCGGCGTGCGTCCCGGCGCCGCGCATCCCCGCGGGACGACAGGTCGAAACCGCCCGACACCGGCCTCGTTCCGCCGGAATGGACACAAGGGTTATAGCCGCGTGCCGCGTACGTTCGCGCATGAACAAGCACTTCGAAGACGCGCGCTACTACATGCGACGGGCCGGCGAGCACGCCAAGGAGGGCATCCGGGAGGAGCTCGAACCCGTCGAGGAGCGGTTCCGCGAGCTCACCGGGAAAGAGGAGCCCGAACCGGAGCCGGGGCGCCTCGACAAGGTCCAAGACGAGCTCAAAGAGATCGAGAAGCGCGCCGAGGGCGAGGCACAGGAGGCCGTCAAGAACGCCCGCGAGCGCATCCGGACGTACCGCGGCGAGCGCACCGAGGAGTAAAAACCCTTAAGGCTCCGTCCCGGGTAGATTCGACCGCGGGTTGGTGGTCTAGACCGGTTATGACGGCTCCTTCACACGGAGCAGGTCGGCGGTTCGAATCCGCCCCAACCCATACCAGCTCTCGCGGCGACACGACGACGAGCGGAGCGAGTCGTCCGTGCGCCGCGTGTCCGGATTCTTGGACGGATTCGAACCCGCGAGTGGAGGGAGCGAAGCGACCGGAACGAGTGAGGTTCGAATCCGCCCCGACCCATACGCGGTACGCACGGTCTGTAACTGTCCAGTTTTCTCGACTTTCAGCGCCTGTAGCGCCGGGATTGGATTTTCGAAGGGGCGTTTGAGCGCTGGAGCGACGTTCTCGATCCCCTGTTTCTGAAGCTGCTCGTACCGCTCTAGAACGTTCCCTTCGTTCCGTTCGGTGACGCAGTCGAGACGGCGAAGAACCGTCATCGGAAGGACGACTTTCTGATACTCCGACCGCTTGTAGTCTCTCCGGAGAAGGTCTGCGATGGACCGGATGAAATCAGCCTTCTCGTTGAAGTCATCGACCATTACAACAGGGGTCGTAACTGGGATCGAAAAATGATGTGGGCTGACGCAGGAAGAGCGGCTGTTTCGGTCTGGTTCCCGATGTGAGTTGAGAGCCGACCCTCTGAGATCGGCTCAATCGAGTTCGACGAATTCGGTGTTGTCGTTGATGCGGACCTGGACCTCCGCCTTCTTTGTGTAGAAGTGGTCTTCGACGTTCTCGAACCGGAACCGCTCGCCTTCCTCAAGATATACGGATGTGACACACCGTGATCCACGACGAAATAGACTGGATTGAGTACGCTGTCGTCCGTGAGTTCCCCTTTCACGTCAGGCGTATGCCTGTCGTCCTTGTCGACCATGAAGACCGCATCTATCGTGGCCTCCACGTTGACGTACTCGCCTGACCCCCGGAAGTCATTGAGCACCCAATCTTCGTTGGTCGAGGACTGCTGCTGGTCGTCGGACGGGACCTCGTTCCGGGAGCTACTTTTCGACTCTTCCATCTCGTTCCTACCCTGATCGGCCTCGGTCGCTGCAGTCAGGGAGAGGAAATTTGCGTTGTCGCCTGTTCCCCGGCGAAAGCTGGAAACGGTCACTTCGACTTCCAGGGGTGCGTTGTCGGATTCGACCCGTACCGTTTCATCGAGCAGGCAGATTGTTTCTCCAGCCTCGGTGGACGACGCGACGTACCACGTTCCATCTCGTCGTTCGATAGATAGCGTCCCGGACTTCCCTTCTTCCGTGAACCAATCCTGTTGCATAGCTCGCTAATGCTGCTGAATATCAGGTGAATCTTCTGGCACGCTATAACGTGGGGTTTCGTTTTCCGTCGTCACGACGTAGACGAAGTCGTTCTGCCCGTGGAGTACTTCGACTGCGACCGCCCCGAGCGCAGTATCCGCTTTCTCGATCTGGTCCTCGTCCCGGTTCGACGAGCGAGCGCGGAACGACCGGATGTCGCCCATGACCTGCGACACCGCGCTGTCCGTGTAGTCCGGTGCGTCGGCGACCGTAACCCAGCCTGCGTCGATGGTGCTGTCGATCGGGGTTTGGCCCGGCGTACTCCGACCCGGGGCGCCACCGAGTTCGTCGTACACGCGCTGCGGAATCACGAACGAGGTCTCGTTCCGGTGTGCAAACCGTTCGAGCGCGGTGTACTTGCCGTTCTGCTGGCGGCCACACGCGATGAAGAGTCCCGTGTCTGCCACCCACGCGACCGACTCTCCAAACGGATCGAACGGCACACTCGTCCGTTCCGATCTCAGTCCTCCGCCGTTGGCGGCTGTTCGCGGGCGTTGCGGATATCGTCGACGTACGGATCGACCGTCTTCATGTCGAGGACGACATCGCGCAACGCCTGCAACACAGCGATCGCGAACGCCTGCTGGAGGCCGAGCTCCCGAGCCGCGACCCGTTCCGACATCTCGCCCTCGGCGTACGGGATGGCGTACGTGAGAGCAGCCGCGAGCTTTCCGAGCCCATGTCGCTCGATCAGGAGGTCGGGATCCTGATCCTTGGACGTCCGACCGAACGCGTCGATGAGTGTCGGGGTGACCGTGTATTCGTCCCCGTCGAGAATCGCCGTGAGGATGATCGGAACCGCCGAATACGTGTGCGTCTTCCGTTCCTCGTCTCGTGCTATAGTAGCGTTTGCAAGTAATTGCTCACTCGTTTCGTCACCCCCCGCCAGATGGTCGTCTCACACCTCGCATCGCGACGGCGGCAGAAAAGAGTTGCAAACGCTACTATAGTACCCCGAGGTCGACGAGTGTCCCCGTATCCGAGTACGCGGTCGTCCGCGGCATCTCCAGTGCGTCGACGATGTCGTCGATGGTGACTTCGTCGTCGCGGAGGACGAACGTGTAGAGCCGCGCCAGTCGTGGCTCCTCTAGCAGCTGTGCGACTGACAGCAGGCGGTCTTGGTAACGCAATCGGCGATCGGGACGAAACCGATGTGTTGAGTGCGGTGACGTCTCGGGAGGGGGTAGAGTTCGTTAGGATCGAAGGAGGAGTCGGTGTTCACGCCCCCGACCCCGAAGCAGGCACGTCGTAGCGCGTGAGCTGCGACACTAGCTCGTCCCCGTCGACGAGTTCGACGTCGGGCGAACTCGCTGCGTATCGCGTTGCCGTGTTCGCGAACGTCGAACTCGTCACGACCACGACCCGGTCGGCGTCATCACGGGCGAGCGTACTCTCCAGTTTCTGGACGACCTCCCGCCCCACGGTGTTCCCCTCGGCGTACCGTTTCACCTGTATCGCCACTCGCTCGCGATCGGTTTTCGCCCACACGTCGACACCCATATCTCGTGACCCCGGGGTGACGGTCGTCTCGTAGCCCCGTTGGTCGTAGAGATTGGCCACCAGTCGCTCGAAGGCGTCCCACGAGAACCGCTGTAGCTCCGCTCGCGTCCACATCGCCCCGTCCATCTGCTGCATCGTTCGGTAGGGGTCGAGTAGCGGGACCGGGTCCCCTGCCTCGCGTGCCTCCGTGATCGCCTCGCGCCACGCCGCCGCATCTACGGCCGGATGACTGCGCCACTCCGTCAGGAACGTTTCGAGCTCGTCGGCAAGCGAGTCGACCTCCCGTGCCACCAGCTGATCGATCCGATCGAACTGTGCCTCGAACGAGTCGGGCGTGAGCGGCGCCCCTGACCGGATCTCGTCAGTGACATCCTCAACGATCGCGTCGACGGACAGCGATGGAAGCGCGTTCAGATACGTATCGACGGGTTCCAACATGCCGACGAACGCATTGGCGTCCTCGAGCTCGGCTGGAGTTTGCAGGGGTCCCCGCGTTCGGAGTTCCGCTCGAATCGCATCGAGGCATCTCGACAGCGCGGGGGGTGTGTTCCCGCTCTCGATCCCTGCCACCCGGTCGAGCGTGTCTACGAACAGGTCGGCGGTCCCGATCGCCTCCTGTAACGCTGCCTCCGACTCGTCGGCCAAGCGCGACTCGACGACGTCGTCCAGTCGGTCGAGGTACTGTCGGCTCTGCGAGGTCGCAGCCCTCACCGCCGACCGGTGTTGTCGGTACTCCGTTACGGACCCCGTCCCTCCGGCAACGGCGTCCAGGTCCGTCTCTCCGACCAGCGTTCTGTACTGGTCGGGATCGAGCGTTCCGTCGTAAATCGCGTCGAGTCGGCTGGCAACCGAGGGGGAAGCGAGATATCGAGGAGCCGCCGTTCGAAATCGGTCGGCGAGTCCGGAAGGATGGTCAGCAACCGATGGCGAACGGCAGTTGCCAACCCACCTTCGAGTCGGCTCGATAGCTCCTGGTTCGTACGTTCGAGCTCCGAATCCCCGTGAAACTCCGAGGCGAGTCGTTCATCGACGGTCTGGAATCGTTGTAGTGCCGTCTCGTACTGCCCGGACTCGAGCGACCGCTCGGCCGACCGTACCAGGTCGAACAGTTCGTCGGCATTCTCGTCGAACCTGTTCCGGGCGATCTCGTTTTCGACCGCTTCGAGTTCTCGGGCGACCGAATCCCGATAGCTCGTACGGTCGATCGTCGTTGCCAGGCGTTCGGCGACCTCGAACGAGCTCTTGGCCGCGTCGAGGTCCCCTCTCGAGCGGAAGGTGTGCGCTGCCTCCACTATCCGGTCTAGCGGTCGCTCCTGTTCGGACGCCGGGAGGTCGACGTGTACGTTCGCCACAGCAGTAACGAAGTTGTCCGCGGTCGCGATGGCGTGCGTGGTCGCGGGCGAGCCATCGAGACGGTCTAGCAACACCTCCCGGTCGGCTTCCGTCACCTGTTCTGACGGTATCTCGGCCAGCACGTTCAGGGCGGTCGACAGCGCGGTCGCGTCCCGCCCCGACGTGATCGCTGTCGTCGTCGCGGTGGCTTCCCCGTCGGACGAAGCGGCCCCCTCGCCGACTGGGGTAGACGCGTGGGGGCCACCCCTGGAATCGGCCTCGAACTCGGGCGACGGAACTGCGAGATCGAACAGGGCAGCGATCCCCGTCGAGCGCTCGACCTGCGTCCGTTTGCCGTGTTTGTAGACGAGGTAGGGGCTACTCAAGACGAGCACCACCAGGCCAAGGAGGACGAGTCCGTTGACCACGGGAATCACGGAAACCACCCCGAGTACTGCGGCGAGGACGGCCGTCGTTAAGGCCCCCGCGCCGAGCACCTTCCAGCGACTCGGGGGGTTCTGGCCCTCGAAGCCTCTGTCACTCAACGCTACTGCACCGCCCAGAATCATCGAAACGCCCGTCGCGACGCCTCCGAAAAGCACCAACAGAAGGCCTGCGGTCGCGACCGACAGGTCCGAGTTCGGGACGAACACGGCGCTAACGACGAGGATCGCGATAACGCACCCGATCGTCAGCAGGTACCCGTACGTCGGATACGCCCCGTATCCGGCGTCGAGAGCTGCATAATACCGATTAACGGAACGCGCCGAACCGCCAGCATCGTCCCGAAAGTCAACCCCGCAGTGGTGACATTCGGCCCAACTCTTCGGCGACAGGCGCCCACACGAACTACAGATGATCACGCCGTCGGCCATCCAACTGGTACACCGCGTCACTCGTTCATAATAATGAGTTCGCTCGGGCGGCAGCTACAGCGACGGGACGGGTGAGTGTACCCCCTCCATCCCGCACACCAGCAGGTCAGCCACCGTGGATCTCGACGGAGCCGTCCGTCCACAAGGTCGCAGTCGACGCGACGCGTGCCCCGATCGGCCGTACCCCTCCCGACTGTCCGCTGTCGCGAAAGCGTCCCCGGTGGGTCACTCCTCGATCTCGCGCAGCGCCTGCTCGCCCCGGTCCGTCGTCACGTAGTAGGTGTGCTTGCGGTGGGTCTCTTCTTTGGGTTTGAGCTTCCGTTCGCTGGCTTTGATCGTGCTGCCCTCGTATTCGGTGACCAGTCCGACCTGGCGGAGCGCCCGGTACAGGTGTCTAACGTACTCGAACTCCATGTCCAGTTCGTCGGCCGTCATCCGCGGGTAGTCCGGCCCGCCACGGTCGAGCCGTCGGACCAGGGCGTGCCCGTCGGGCAGGTGACGGAGGACGTTCCGCCGGCCCTCCGGGCCGTCGAGAAACCGCAGGAGGTGGTCGCCCTCGCGGGAGAGGCGGTAGTAGGTGTGGTGCTGGCGCACTTCGTCGGCCTGTTTGGCCTTGACTCGTCGTCGCTTGACCGTTCCCGACTCGATGCGTTCCAGGAGGCCCGCCGTCTCCATCTCCTCGCAGAGCTCTTCGACGTGGTCCCGCTCGGCGTCGAGGTGGCCCGCCATCGATCGGGGGTAGTTCCCCTCGACGGCGTCCAGGTGATAGCAGACGAGATACGCGACCGGGTCGGCGGGCAGCGGCGCCAGCTGGCCGACGACCCGTCGCTGGCGCTCCAGTTCGGCTTCGAGTTCCTTGGCCCGCTCGTAGCGGGCCTGGGCGTTGCTCGCGGGGTCCTCCTCCAGCGCGAGCGACACCTCGATGGCGTCACCCCGGGGCGTGTCGAGCGTCAGGGTCACCTCCCCGGTCTCCCAGTGGTCGCCGTCCTCGTTCCGGGCCCGCTCCAGCGCTCGCTCGACCGTCCCGTATCGGGTCATGATGGTGTCGGCCTCGAGGCGCAACCGGTCGACTTCGGCCTGTGACACCATGTGCGCGACGTACGCCGTGGGAGGTGCTTGTATCGTATGGTGTGTGGCGCTCCCGTCGCCGCCCGGCTCGCCCGCCGACCCGTCGACGGCGTCGGCCCCGTCTCCGTCGGCGATCACTCGCCCCTCTCGCCGACGAGTTCGGTCGGCGCCCCGTCGCTCGGGGAGCGCAGTTCGACCTCGTGACCGGTGTGTCGGGCGTGGGTCTGCGCCCAGCGGCGGGCGGGGCGCTGGTCGAGGTAGCGGTCGCCGTCCGGGCACTGTCGGCAGTCGACCAGCCACGGCGTCACGTCGTCGGGGAAGTGGCCGGTGTGGCGCTCGTGGTCCAGGGCGAACTGTTCGACCGCCCGGTTTCCGGCGCGTAGCTCGTCGAGTTCGAAGTCGAGGTCCCACTCGCGGTCGCAGCGCGAACACCGGACCGTGGGCGTTCCGTTCCTCGGCTCGCCGGCCTCGCCCGCGACGTCCGGATCCGGTCCGTCGTCCATGCCTCGGCTTCGTCGTTCGGACACTTCTACCCGTCCGTTCCGGGCGGCCGTCCGTCCCGGTCGACGCGCCGGGTGCCCTGCGGACGCGGCCGGGTCGCGGACGGCGTCGCGTTGTCCCCTGGCGTGGCGTCGGCGTCGCTCACTCGCCGTAGAGCGCCCGCACCTCGTCGAGGCTGGGGCCGATCCGGGTGACGTCGCCCGACGCCCGCATCGCGCTCGCGGTGTCCTTGAGCCCGTTCCCCGTGACGACCACGCAGACGGTGTCGTCGGACCCGATGATGCCCTCGGCGCGTGCCTTGCGGACGCCGGCGACCGGCGCAGCGCCGGCCGGCTCGGCGTATATTCCCTCGGTCCGCCCGAGGGTCCCCTCGGCCCGGAGGATCGCATCGTCGGAGACGACCACCGACGTGCCGCCGCTCTCCTCGAGGGCCCGGACCGCCTTGACCGTGTTCCGGGGGCGGCCGACGGCGATGCTGTCGGCCACCGTCCGTGCGGCCTCGTCGGCGTCGGCGTGGTCGTGGACCGCGTCGTGGATGGCGCTGGCCCCCTCGGCCTGGACCCCGAGCATCCGGGGCGTGTCGTCGACGAACCCCAGGTCGTACATCTCCTTGAATCCCTTCCAGCCGCCGGCGATCGTACAGCCGTCGCCCATCGAGAACACCAGCCAGTCGGGGACTGCACCCCGGGTCTGTTCGGCGAGCTCCAGGCCGACCGTCCGTTTCCCCTCCACCTGGTAGGGGTTGATCGCGGCGTTCCGGTTGTACCAGCCGAACGTCTCGGTCACCGCCACGCTCAGGTCGTACGCCTCGTCGTAGCTCCCCTCCACGGCGAGCACGTCGGCGCCGTAGACGAGCGGCTGGGCGAGCTTCTCCTCCGGGGCTGCCTCCGGGACGAATATTCGACACGCCACGTCCGCCCGGGCGGCGTAGCCCGCGAGCGACGCCGCGGCGTTCCCCGTCGAGGCACAGGTGACCACGTCCTGCCCCTGTTCGCGGGCTTTCGTCACCGAGACGCTGCTGGCCCGGTCCTTGAGAACGCCCGTGGGACAGTGGCCGTCGTCCTTGACGGCCGTCTCGACGCCGAGTTCGGCCGACAGGTCGGGCGCCTCGTAGAGTTCGGTACCGCCTTCGTTCAGCGTGACCGGGTCGACGTCGTCCGAGACGGGGAGAAACGCCCGGTACTTCCACTGGCTCGGAATGTGGCCGTCGAGCGACCGGTCGAACCGGTCGAGGACGCGGTCGTAGTCGTACTCGACGTCGAGGACCCCCCGGACTCCCTCGTGGTTCGGACAGGTGTAGACGACCTGGTCGGGGTCGTACGTGTCGCCACAGAGCGTACACCGGAGTGACGTGACGTGGTCCATGTCGGCCGTGGTCCATCGAGAGCCGGGGGAGAAAACAGTACCCCCGGTCCGGGGGCCGTGGCGGCCCGGTCTGTACCCACCGACGCGTCGACGCGCGGGGCAGTTCGGCACGCGGGCGTTCACCGCCGGAAGCTCCGGCAGCGGGCCCGGGAGACGACGCAGATCCGGACAGGCCGCCCGACGACGCGCCGGGTCGACGTCACGGCGTCGAGCAGCCCGGTCGGGACCGTCGCGGAACTCGCAGTGGCGGCCCCGTCCGGACCGCGCCCGCACCGAGGGGAGGCACGTCGTCGGCGAGCCGCTGGAACGAGGGCCGGAGTTCGTCGCTCGTGGCTCCAGGGTGGACGAACGCCCGAACGGGTCTGGGCAGGGGCCCCTCCGTCAGTCGCCGGCCGCATCGAAGACGCTTTGGCCGTTCTGGGCGACCGGCGACGCGTGTTCGACGCCGGCCGCCGGAGCGGAACACGGGGGTCCCCGTGAACCGCGCCGCCCGCGAGAGCCCGTGGGCTACGTCGTCGCCAGCCTCGTCGGCGGCGTGTTCTTCGGCGGGCTCGGTGGCGGCGTGGCGTTCCCGACGCTGCCGACGCTCGGCCCGCTCGTCGCCCTGCCGCTCGTGGCACGCGTCGGGTTCGCCGCCGAGTATCTCGCCTGTGCGGTCCTCGCGCTCGGGGCCGGCGTGCTCGTCGCGCGGACGCTCCTCGGGGACGCGACGCCGACCGACGCGGTCCCCGCCGACGACTGACCCCGGTCGGCCGCGGGACGCTCCGGCTCACCGGGGCGGCGTCCGGAACGCCCGAAGCGTGTCCCGCTCGCGGCTCTCGTGTGCGACCTCGACGAGGCCGTGGCCGGTGAAGACCCGCCGCCAGTTCCGGTAGTAGAGCGGGAGGTCCTCGTCGACGTAGTTCACGCCGGTGGCGCCCGATCCGGCCGGTCCCGCCCCCGCGCCGCCAGCGTCGGTGGCACCGTCGTCGTCTTTCGCGTTCGCGTCGGTGGCACCCTCGTCGTGGCCCTCGTGCTCGACGGTGACGAGGAGGTCGTCGGTCACCCGCGCCAGGTCGCCGAACACCCACGCGTCGTCGGGGTGGATGTGCTGGAGCGTCTCGACCGAGTAGACGGCGTCGAACTGCCCGTCGTCGAACGTCCGAACGACGTTCTCGACGGCGTCGACGTGGACGGTCACGTCGGCGGCCAGGTCCGGGTACGTCTCCGCCATGGTCGCCACCGCCTCGTCGTTTATCTCGACGCCGTGCAGGTCGGTGAAGCCGGCCTCGTGGAGGTGCGCGAGGTGGCGACCCGAGCTGCAGCCGACCTCGAGGACGGTCGCGTCCCGCCCCACGAACCGCGCGACGAGCTCGCGAACCGCCTCGCTCGTCCCGTCCGGACCGTAGTAGGCGTAGTACTCCGGCGAGAACTCGCCCCGTCGCGTCGCCCACTCTCGGCGCACGTCGTGAGAATTCACAGGGTCGGGGCTCGGGTCGCCGGCCGTAAATCCCCGTCGACCGGCCGTCGCGGCCCGGCGGGCACAGACCCCCTCTAGCGAAAGATTCATTACGAATCGCGAACAATTACCGGATGGCACCGAGGTGACCAGCCATGGCGCTGCCCACGACCGCTCCGAACTCGTGGATGCAGAGCCTCGACGTACCGTCCCGCCTGTTCGGCGAACTCGCCGGTGACGACTACGAGCTGTACGAGGAGGACGACGAGTTCGTCCTCTCGGTCGACATGCCCGGCTTCGGGCGCGACGAGATCGAGGTCACCTGGGACGACGGCGTGTTGAACGTCGCCGCCGAGCACGTCGACGAGGAGCGCGGGCGGAAGAAAACCTTCCACCAGCGGTTCCGCTTCCCGAAGGCGATCGACGACGAGGCCATCGCCGCCTCGTACGCCAACGGCGTCCTCGAAGTCAGGCTCCCGGCGGTCGAGGACGCCGTCACGCGCGGCAAGACCATCCCCATCGAGGACTGACGCACCCGGTCGTCGGGTCGTCTGTCGACACCCCGTTTTTTCGAGCGCGTTCGCCGGCGGTCGCGGGCTGGCTCGCTCGGGAGCGTCGCCAGTCCGCCTCGGCCCGTCAGCCGTCCGCCTCGACGAACGTCAGCCAGTCGTGGTAGGCCTCGCGCTCCCCCCGGACGACCTCGAAGAACCGCTCTTGCAGGTCGGCCGTGACCGGTCCCCGCGTCCCGTCGCCGATCGTCACGTCGTCGACCGAGCGGATCGGCGTCACCTCCGCGGCGGTGCCACACATGAACGCCTCGTCGGCGGTGTACAGCTGGCCAGTGGTGACCGGGCCGACCTCGACCTCGTACCCCGCGTCCCGGGCGAGGGTGACGAGGCTGTCGCGCGTGATGCCCGGGAGGATGCTGGCGTCGAGCCCCGGCGTGTACAGCCGACCGTCCGAGACGACGAAGAGGTTCTCGCCGCTCCCCTCGGCGACGTTGCCGTCGGCGTCGAGCATGACCGCCTCGTCGTAGCCGTTGGCGACCGCGTGACGCTTCGCGAGCGTCGCCATCGCGTAGATCCCCACCGCCTTCGCCTGCGTCGGGAACTGCGAGGAGTGGAGCCGCCGCCACGGCGATATCTCCACCTCCGCCCCCGTCTCCAGGGCGTCCTCGCCGAGGTACGTCCCGCGGGGGAAGGCGGCGACGAGCGTCCGGACGGGGTTGTCGCTCGTGTCGAGGCCGAGCGACGAGTAGCCGTAGAACGTGTTGTGGCGGATGTACGCCGAGTCGAGGCCGTTGCGCGCCAGCAGCGCCGTCGTCGCGTCGCGCACGGTCGCGCGGTCGTGCGACGGGTCCATCCCCATGATCGACGCGCTGTCCCACAGCCGGTCGAGGTGGGCGTCGAGGCGGAAGATCGCCGGCCCGCGGTCGGTCCGGTAACAGCGGCTCCCCTCGAACACGCCGGTGCCGTAGTTGGCGACGTGTGCGAGCGCGTGGATGGTCGCGTCCGCCCAGTCGACGAACTCGCCGTCCATCCAGATCTCGTCAACGTCGTGGTCGTCGAGCGACATCGTGGCGGGGGTTCCGGGGGCGGGGGTAAAGCTCCTCGCCCGCTCGCGGCAGGCCGTCCGTCGCTCGCGTCCGCCGTCAGAAGACACTTCCCGTCCCCCGTCGACCGCTCGCCCGTGCGACGACGTCGCTACCTCGCCCTCCTCGGCGCCGGCCTCGCGGGCTGTGCGAACCGCGACGGCGACGCCGCCCCGGCGGCGACCGACGCCACGGCCGCGCCGACGGCCACCCCGCCCGGGACGCGGACGGCCGCCGAGTCCCGCACGCTCGAAAACAACGAGCCCTACCGGACGCCGGACGGCTGGCGCCTGCGGGTGAACACCCTGCGCGTCCGCCGTGGGGTCATCGTGCACGGCGACCCCCACGACGAGGCGGTCGTCCCCCCGGACCGGCAGTTCCTCCAGGTCCTCGTCTCGACGGACGGCACGGGCGCGCCAGCGCCCGGCGACGCGTGCCTGACGGCGACGGTCGACGGGGAACGGCGGTTCGGCGACTGCACCTCGCGGCTGGAGGCGGTGCCACCCCGACGGCTCGGCGAGCTCCACGCCGTGCCGGTCCCGCTGCCGACCGCGGCCGAGCGGGCCGCGGTCGTCTGGACCGGCGGCTCCCGTCGCGTCCGGTGGCGCGTGCCCGCGTCGACCGTCGCGGCACTGGGCCGCCCGCCCGCGTTCGTCGTCGAGTCGTTCGCGGTGCCCGGGAGGGTGCCAGCCGGCGAGCCGTTCGAGGCGTCGCTGACGGTCCGAAACGAGGGCGACCGGGCCGACTGGTTCGTCGCCGAACTCGGCCTCGCGTCGGCCGCCGACGGCACGAACCTGGAGGTGGCGTACGACGCCGGCGAGCGCCGGACGGTGACGCGCGAGCTGACCGCCCGGTTCGGCGGCGACGACGCGCTGACGGTCCGGCTCGACCGGGGACGCGACGCCACGGAGCGGACGGTCCGGCGGGCGTGACAGCGGACCGGTCGACTCGACGCCACGGCGTCCCCGTTCGGCTCCCGCACCGACTCCGGCGCCGGCGCTGTCGCGTCGGTCCGCAACGGCCTTCCCCCCCGCGGGCGAACGGCGGGGTATGAGCGACGACACCGGGGTCGCCGTCGAGGCGCGGGCGGTCGCGGACCTCTCGCCCGCCGAGCGGGCCGACTTCTTCGACCGCACGGCCGGCGTCGAGGCGGTCCGCGAGGACGTGGCGGGGATAGTCGAGCGGGTCCGCGAGGAGGGAGACGTCGCCGTCCGCGAGTTCGCCCGCGAGTTCGACGGCGTCGAGGTGGGCAACGTCGACGTGACCGCCGACGCCGAGCGCGCCGTCGACGCGGTCGACGACGACGTGCTCGCCGCGATCCGCGAGGCGACCGCCAACGTCCGCGCGTTCCACGAGCGCCAGCGCCCCGCGGACTGGCGCGAGTCGTTCGACGGCCGCGAGCTCGGCCGTCGGTTCCGCCCGATCGACCGCGTCGGGGTGTACGTCCCTGGCGGCGCGGCGGCGTACCCGTCCAGCGCGATCATGGGCGTCGTGCCCGCGAAGGTGGCCGGCGTCGACCACGTGGCCGTCGCGACGCCCCCCGCCGAAACCATCCCGCCGGCGACGCTCGCGGCGGCCCACGAGGCCGGCGCGGACGCCGTCTACCAGGTCGGCGGCGCGCAGGCGGTCGCGGCGCTCGCCTACGGCACCGAGACGGTGAACGCGGTGCGGAAGGTCGTCGGCCCGGGCAACGCCTACGTGACGGCGGCGAAGGCCGAGGTCAGGGGCGACGTGGAGATCGACTTCCTCGCCGGGCCGAGCGAGGTGCTCGTCCTCGCCGACGGGACCGCCGACCCCCCGCTGGTGGCGTCCGAACTGGTGGCACAGGCCGAACACGACACGAACGCCTCGGTCGTGGCCGTGACCGACGACCGGGCGGTCGCCGAGGCGGTCGCCGACGAGGTCGAACGCCAGGCGGTCGGGCGCGACCGGGCCGACGTGGTCGCCGGCGCGCTCGAGAACGACGCGAGCGGCGTGCTGTACGCCCGGTCGATGTCCGAGGCGGTGCTGTTCGCCGAGGAGTACGCCGCCGAGCACCTCTCGATCCAGGCCGACGACGACGAGGCGCTGCTCGACCGGGTCTCGAACGCCGGGAGCGTCTTCCTCGGGCCGTACACCCCCGTCGCGGCCGGCGACTACGCCTCGGGGACGAACCACGTCCTCCCGACGAACGGCGGCGCGCGCGTCCACGGCGGCCTCTCGGTGGACACGTTCCTCCGCTCGACGACGGTCCAGCGCCTCGACCGGGCGGCGCTCGCGGACCTCGCCCCGACGATCGAGACGCTGGCCGGCGCCGAGGGGCTGGAGGCACACGCCACCAGCGTCCGGCGGCGGTTCGAGGGCGACGAGGAGTAGCGCCGCCGACGCTCAGCTCTCGGCGGCCGCGTCCGCGACGCGGTCCGCGTCGAGGTAGGTGACGAGGACGGCCGCGGTGATCCCGACGGCGAGAACCGCGGTGCCGGCGACGGCGTAGAACGCCGTCTCGGCGCTGCTGTGGTCGATGACCCAGCCGTACAGCGGCGGCGCGACGGCGTTGCCGAGCATGATGCCGACCGTGATGACGGCGAAGTTCTTCCCGACGTCGCCGCGGGCCGACAGGCGGTCGGTGAGCCTCGCGCGGGCCGGCGGCGAGATGCTGCGGATGGCGCCGGCGACGAGCACCAGGCCGACGGCGAGCAGCGGCGTCGCCGCGCGGGTCGCGAGCGTGCCGGTCACGAGCGCGAGCGCGGCGAAGCTCCCGAGCATCACGGCGCCCGCGCCGGCCCGGTCGGTGAGGTAGCCGCCGATGAGCACCGCGCCCGCGCCGACGACGAACGCACCAGTCAGCGCCAGGTTCGCCGTGTCGAGCCCGACCCCGTACGCCCTGGTCAGCAGGATGACGACGTAGGCGGTGAAGCCCCACTTGGCCGTCGAGGTGACGAACGTCAGCAGGGAGATGCCGAGCACGCCGGGCGAGGCCGCGATCGACCGCAGGCCAGCCCGGAGGCGCTCGGTCACCCCCGCGTCGGTGCTCTCGGTCTCGTTCGGCTCCGTGATGGACGGGCCGACCCGCCGCGAGAAGTAAAGCGTCAGGAAGCCGGCGTACAGCAGGCCGGCGACGCCGATGAGCCCGACGCCGTGACGCCAGCTGAACCCCCGGTTCATCACGAGCGTGAGCAACGCCGGCGGCGTGGCGAACCCGAGGTTGCCGCCCAGGCTGTAGATGCTGTAGGCCCGCCCGCGCTGTTCCTCCGGCGTCGCGTCGGCGATGATCGGGTAGTGGCTCGGGTGGTGACCGCCGATCCCCGCGCCGAGCACGGCCAGCCCGACGACCAGCCAGGCGTAGGTCGGCGCGAGCGCGACCAGCACCGCGCCGACGCCGCCGAGGGCGGAGGAGAGCGCGAGCGCGAGCGTCCGGTCGTAGTTGTCCGCGAGGTAGCCGTAGGGGAGCTGGAGACCGGTGTTCGTGACCCCCTGCGCGCCGAGGGCGAAGCCGAGCGCGGCGATGGAGACGCCGAACTCGTCGGCGAGAACGCTCAGGATCGGCGGCAGCAACACCAGATACATGTGGTTGGCGAAGTGGGCGCCGCCGATGGCGCCGACGACGTTCCGGGTCTCGCGGGGCACGTCCCAGGCCGGGATCCGGAATCGCGTCGACATCGGTGTGGGTCGTACGCTCGGCGGCAAAAGGGCTGGGCGTTGCGGCAAGGCCGGGGCCGCGGGCGGCCCGACCGCACCGTCGTCAGGATTAACCCCCTCCGTGCGGTACGGGAGCGCATGAGCACCGACACGGCCGAGGCGGGAACCGAGGAGCCGGTCGTGGTCACCGAGCCGGCCGCCGAGCAGGCGATCGACCTGCTGGAGGGCGAGGGACTGGACACGGACGTCGCGGGGCTCCGCCTGTTCGTCCAGCAGGGGGGCTGTGCGGGTCTCTCCTACGGGATGCGCTTCGACGCCGAGCCCGAGCCGGACGACACCGTCGTCGTCGCCAACGGGCTGCGGGTGTTCGTCGACCCCGCCAGCCTCGACTACGTCGAGGGGTCGACGCTCGACTACGAGAGCGGTCTCCAGGCCGCGGGGTTCCACGTCGAGAACCCAAACGTCGTCTCGGAGTGTGGCTGTGGCGAGTCGTTCCGAACCTCTTAGGCTCGGCCGGCGGGTGGGAGGCGTATGACCGACACGGACGCCGACCTCGCGCCGCGCGAGGCCCCCGACGGCGCCACGGTGTACGTCGACCGGCGGGTCGCCGACCGCGGCTCCGAGGGCCCGTTCTATCACGTGTTCGACTCCCCCCACCCCGACCGGGGGACGCGCTGGGGCTTTCTCTGTGGCGCCTGCGGGTCGCTCGACACCGCCATGGACACGATGGGTCGGATCGCCTGCAACCGGTGTCCCAACCGCCGCAAGCCCGACGAGTGGGACGCCGCCCACGAGTGACGGGCCGCGGCCGGTGGTGAGACCGCGCCCGGGCACCGGCGACGACCCGACCGATCCGCCGAGGCACGGTAGCACGCGACACGCCGCGCTTATGGCCGACGACGGCGAACGTCCACCGTGTTCGTCGGCCACGCGCTGCTCGCGTTCGCGCTCGTCGCTGCCGTCGCCGTCCGCGCCGGCGCGGCCCGCGAGCGGGCGCTGGGGCTCGGCCTGGTCGCCGGCGCCTTCGCGACCGCGCCCGACGTCGACATCGCCTACGCGCTGGTCGGCGTCGCGGGCGCCGGC
>JBDGTB010000010.1:0-16220 GCA_042217235.1 Haloferacaceae archaeon
GGGGGTGATCTGGCCGCCCTTCCAGTCGTAGTTGCCGATGAGGTGCTGGAGGGTGGCGATCGCCCGCGTGTTGTGGAACCCGTTGGTGTGTTTCGCCGGCCCGCGGTAGGAGAGGACGGCCGCTCGCTTCCCGTGGCTGGTGAACTCGTCGGCGATCGCGGCGATCTGGTCGGCCGGGAGGCCGGCCATCTCGGCGTACTCGTCGAGGGTGTGCTCGAACACCCGGTCGCGGTACTGCCGCCAGACGCTCTCGGTCGCCGTCCCGTCGACGGTCATCTCGACGTCGAGGACGGCCGCGTCGACCTCGCTGGCCGGCTTCGGCTCGCCGGACTCGGCGTCGACGACGACGTAGTCGTCGGCCGTCTCGGCGTCCGACGGGACGAGCCCGAGGTCCGCCGCGCGCGCCTTCGGCGCGGCCTCCTCCTCGACGAGCACGAGGTGGGTGGCGTCGCTCCAGGTCGGCTCCCCGTCGGCCGCCGCCGCGTCCCCCGAGGGGTTGCGGAGGTAGTCGAGGTCGTGGCGGTCGTGCTCGATGATCCAGCGGGCCATCCCGAGCGCGAGCGCGCCGTCGGCGCCGGGGTCGACCGGCACCCACTCCTCGGCCTTCTCGGCGGTCTTCGAGAGCCGCGGGTCGACGACGTCCATCCGCATGCCGTCCTCGATGGCGTTGGTCAGCTTCGGGGCGAGCCACGTCGGCCCCTTGTTGGCGACCATCGGGTTCGTCCCCCACACGAGGAGGTACTCGCAGTTCTCGATGTCCGGGTACTGGCGCTTCTTGGGCGCGCCGTACGACCGGACGTTGCCCATCACGCTGGAGAAGCCGCAGGTGCCGGCGTGGTGGGCGCTGTTGATCGACCCGAGCCCCTGCTTCCAGAGGCGGGCGCGGATGAAGTTGCGCCGGAACCCGCCCACGTCGACGATCTGGTTCGCCTTCGGCCCGAGGTCGGGGTGGTCGGTGTCGATGAGCGCGTCCCCCCACTTCTCGTCGAAGGTCGACTTCGACATGTCGCCCGACTGGACGGCCTCCCAGTCGCTCATCACCGCGTCCTTCGGCGCGAAGCCCCACAGCTCGCGCAGCCCCGGGTGGCCGAGCTCGTCGTCGCCCTCGACGATCTCCGTGATCGCCTGCTCCCAGGAGATCGTCTTCCACTCGTCGGCCCCGCGCGGGCCGACGCGCTTCATCGGCTTGCGGACCCGGTAGGTGTCGAAGGCCGTCTGGATGCCGGCCTGCCCCTTCAGGCAGATCCGACCGCCCGAGAGCGACCAGCGGTCGGCGTCGACGTCGCCGGTCCCCTCCAGGTCGCCCGTCGCGACGTCGTCGGGGTCGCTGCCGTAGGGGACCTGCGCGAACGGCTGGGTGTTGAGAAACGAGTACGGGTTGCCGGCGAGCTTCCGCACGAGCGAGCTGTACGCGCCCGTGGCGCTCTCGTCGGCGATCCGCACCTTGATCGGACAGAAGGTGTTGCACTGCCCGCAGGTGGTGTGGATCACGTCGCTCGCGTCGTACTCGCCGTGGTCGTCGCCCACGTAGTGCTGGTTGTGGTCGGTCCAGAGGTCGGTCGTGTCGAGGTTCACCGTCGCGGAGCTCGCCGCGCCGATGAGGCCGATGCTGCCGACCGCCTTGACGAGGTCGCGTCGCGTGAGCGACGCGCCGTCGTCGTCGGTGCGCGTCGTGTCGGGTCCGTCGCTGTCGGTGCTCATGAGTGGTCACCTCGGTCGAGGGGCGTCAGGGGAAGCAGTTCCGCGCCGATCGTGTACAGCAGGAGGCCGACGGCGATCATGCCGACGCTCGTCAGCCACTCGACGGCCGTCGGGAAGTACGAGCCGTGCGGGAGCCCCTCCATCACGGGCAGGATCTGGGGCGGCACGACGATGTTGAACCGGACGGCGACGATGCCGACGACGACGCTCAGGCCCGCGAGCACCATCGCCCACGGCGTGCGCCGCCACTCCCGTTTCGAGAGCGCGACGAGCGGGAACACCCAGCCGAAGCCGACCATGAACCACCAGAACGACCACGACATCTCGCCGAACAGGACGATCAGCCAGGTCTCCACCTCGTGGGGGTGGAGGCTGTTGAGCGCGATCAGCGTGTCGATGGCCGTCAGCGCCATGTCGGTGACGACGAAGGCGGCGAGCAGCTTCGCGAGCCGTTCGAGGAGGTCGCGGTCGACCCGCTCGCCGTCGAACAGCCGCGTCCGCAGGACGTACAGCGCCATCACCAGCGCCGTCCCGGAGACCACCGCCGAGATGACGAAGATGATGGGGAACAGGCCGCTGTTCCAGTAGGGGCGGGCCTTCGCGACGGCGAACAGCACGCCGGTCCCCCCGTGAACGAGGAAGATGGCCAGCGGGATGCCGACGACCCCCGCGCGGGTGAGCCACGTCCGGTCGGTCGCCCGGGAGCGCTCGCTCGTGTCCCGGCGCCCGAGCGTCAGGAGGCCACAGAGCCGGGCGCGGAGGCCGCTCCCCCGCTCGGCGACCCGGGCGAGGTCGTACCGCATCGAGAAGTACAGCTCGGTCACGAGGACGCCGACGTAGGCCACGTAGGCGTGGACCTCCCACGCGAGCGCGGACGTGGTCTGGCGCCAGATGAACGGGTAGTACATCCGGTCCATCCGCCCGAGGTCGGTCCAGACGAACAGCAGCGCCACGACCATGCTGACGATCGCCGCGAACAGCGCGTCGCGGTCGATCCGGTGCATGCCCTCGACGCCGAAGACGTTCGCCAGCGTACTCACGAGGAACGCGCCCGCCGAGAGGCCGACGAAGTAGATGTAGAAGGCGACCCACGCGCCCCACGGGGTCGTGCTCGTGAGGTTGGTGCTCGCCATCCCCCGCGTGATCCGGAGCCACATCGCGTAGCCGCCGGCGAGCAGGAGGACGCCGACGAACGCGTACCACGCGGTCCGGAGGCGGTCGCTCTCGAACCCGGGGTCGAACTCGAAGGTCGATGATCCGGTTGCCATGGTCCTACTTGAGGTAGTAGACGTTCGGGTCGGTTCCCTCGCTCTCCTTCAGCTGGAACGACCGCGTGGAGTCGGCCATCTCCGACACCTCGCTGTCCGGGTCGTTCAGGTCGCCCATGTTCCGGGCGTCGCCGACGCAGGTCTCGACGCAGGCGGGCTCCTCGCCCCGCTCGAGCCGGTGGGTGCAGAAGCTGCACTTCCGGACGTTGCCGACCGGGGACTCGCCGTCCTCGCGGGGGCCACGGTCCACGCCGTACTCCGGGCTGGTCACCTCGCCGCTGCCCTCGACCTCGTCGTCGTAGTTCTCGCCGAAGTCGAAGTAGCGCGCGCCGTACGGGCACGCGATCATGCAGTACCGGCAGCCGATGCAGCGCTCGTAGTCGACGTTGACGACGCCGTTTTCCATCTTGTACGTCGCCGAGACCGGACACACCTGCACGCAGGGCGGGTTCTCGCACTGCATGCACGGCCGCGGGAGGTTCGTCCGCGTGACGTCCGGGAACTCGCCGTGCTCCTCCTCCATCACGACGTTGTAGGAGACGCCCGGGGGCGTCCGGTTCTCGGCCTTGCACGCGACCGTACACGAGTCACAGCCGACGCACTTCTGCAGGTCGATCACCATCCCCCAGCGCTCGTCGCCCGACGACGCGGCGTCGTCGGCGCTCTCGGCCGCGTCGGTCTCCGGTAGCTCGCAGGCGACCGAGTCCATCGACCCGACCGAACAGCCGAGCGACTCCACCGTCGCCGTGGAGACGGTCTGGTCGCCGCTGTCGATGGCCGGGTTGGGCGTCTCGCGGTACGCGTCGCCGAACTCCGCTCGCGCCGCCCGGTCGTACTTCTCCCAGTACTCGTCCCCCGACAGCTCGCCGCGGGAGACGCGCTTCGCGTCCTCGGCCATCGACAGGCCGAGGTCGGTGTCGTAGTCGGTCTCGGCGAGTTCCTCGCGCGGGTCGGCCGCCTCGTCGTCGACCATCGCGTCGAGGTCCTCGCGTCCGACGTCGGGCACGTGCGGGACCGGGTCGCCCCCGTCGGCACTACTCATCGGCGCCACCCCGTCCGTCGCCGCGACGATGGTCGTGGGTCATACGGGTAGACGTACGAGCCCCCCGTCGGTGAGCGTGTTCCCAATACTGTTTGCCCCCGGATCGGGCGCCGACCGCCCCCCTAACCGGGGTGCCAATACTGTTTGGGTCCCCCGCGACGCGGGGGGTGCCGCCCCCACCCGGGCGTCGGGCGAAGATTCGAGGGTATATCCCGGAGGACGCGGAACGGTCCCCCATGAAGCGACAGTCGTCGCGCGCCCCTTCCCCGGACGGCGACGGACCGTGGACGGTGAGAGCGTGAACGCGGTCATCCTCGCCTCCATCGCCCTGCGGCTCGTCGGCGTCGGGTACTCCGGGCTCCTGCTGTTCCGGAGCGACGACCGCCGGTTCGGCTTTCTCACCGTGATGCTGGCGCTCATGGCGACCCGACAGGTGCTGAGCGCGCAGTCGACGACGACGCCGCTCGAGGAGCTCCCGGGCCTCGTGGTGAGCGTCCTCGCCGTCCTCACAGTCTACTACCTGTCGTCCTACGTGGACGAGGAGCGGCGCATCACGGAGCGCCTCGAGGGGTTCCGGAAGGCGGTCGAGCACGCGGGCCACGCGATCTTCCTGACCGACACGGACGGCACCATCGAGTACGCCAACCCCGCGGTCGAGAGCGTCACCGGGTACGAGCCCGCGGAGGTGGTCGGCGAGAACCCGCGGCTGTGGAAGTCCGGCGAGCACGACGAGGCGTTCTACGCCGAGATGTGGGAGGCGATCACCTCGGGCACCGTCTGGGACGGGGAGATCATCAACCGCCGCAAGTCGGGGAGCCTCTGCTGGGTCGACATGACGATCGCCCCGGTCACCGACGAGGAGGGGACGGTCGATCGCCCCGGTCACCGACGAGGAGGGGACGGTCGATCGCCCCGGTCACCGACGAGGAGGGGACGGTCGAGCGGTACGTCGCCGTCGAGACGGACGTGACCGAGCGCAAGGAGCGCCAGTTCCGCATCGAGGAACAGAACGAGCGGCTCGAACTGCTGAACAACACGAACGAGGTGCTCCGCGACGTGAACCGCGAGCTCGTCGCCGCCTCCACGCGCAAGGGGATCGAGCGCGCCGTCTGCGAGCGGTTCGCCACGTCCGACCTGTTCGACGTGGCGTGGATCGGCGACCGCGGGATCGTCGACGGAACGGTCCGGCGGCGGACGGCCGCCGGCGCCGACGAGGCGACGCTCGACGCCCGCCTCGACGCGCTACAGACCGGGGACCCCGCCCCGGTCGACCGCGCGCTCGACGACGGCGAGGCGGTGTTCGTCCCCGGCGACGAGACGTCCGCCCCGGAGGGCACGGACCCCGGCGCCACCGTGGTGGTCCCCCTGACCTACCAGGAGGCGAGCTACGGGGCGCTCGTGGTGTCGTCGCGGGCGGAGGGGGCGTTCGACGCGATCGACCGCACGGTGTTCGCGGAGCTCGGCGCGACCATCGCCGACGCGATCAGCGCCGTCCAGAGCAAGCAGACCCTCGCCACGGACAACGTGACGGAGCTCGAGTTCCGGCTCGACACCATCGACGACCCGCTCGTGGGGCTGTCGGCGGCGCTCGACTGCGGCGTCGAGCTCGACCGCGTCGCGCGGGACAGCGAGAACGAGCGGGTGCTCTACTGTACGGTCCGCGGCTGTGACCCGGAGGCCGTCGAGGCGTACGTCGCGGACGCCGACCACGTCGAGGCCGCCCAGCACCTGAACACGTACGACGGCCGGTGTGCCCACCGGTTGCGCGTCGACGAGACGTCGGTCGCCACGGTGCTCGCCCAGTACGGGGCGAGCGTCCGCTCGCTGTCGGTCACCGGCGGGGAGGGCCGCCTCACGGCCGAGGTCTCGGCCTCGAACGACGTCCGGGCCACCGTCGAGGCGCTCACCTCGACCTACCCCGCGATCGACCTGCTCGCCCAGCGGGAACACGAGCGGACCGTCGAGACGGAGGCGGAGTTCCGAACGCGCCTCGAGGAGTCGCTCACTCCCCGCCAGCAGGAGGCCGCCCAGACGGCGTACTTCGCCGGGTTCTTCGCCTGGCCGCGCGAGCAGAGCGGCGAGGAGGTCGCGGCGACGATGGGCATCACCCAGTCGACGTTCACCCAGCACCTCCGGGCCGCCGAGCGGAAGCTGTTCGGGGCGCTGTTCGACGACGCCGCGTCGACGCCCGCCCACGGCTGACGCCGCCGGCGTCCGCCCCGCCGTTTTCCGATCGCCGCCGGGCCGACGCGACGCGCGCCGGACGCCGCCCGCGTCAGGTCCGCGCTCGGGGGTCGGCCGCGCTCGTCCGGCGCGGAACGGGGTGTTCTACGTCCAGGCGCTCACCGTCGTCCCCCGCGTCACGCCCGCACCCGCGTCCCGGCCGCGCCGTCCAGCGCCGCCAGCAGCCGGTCGGGCGAGGTGATCACGGCCCGCTCGCCGCCCCCCTCGACGAAGCGGAGGCAGGCCTCGACCTTCGGCCGCATGCTCCCCGCGCCGAACTCGCCGGCGTCGAGGTGCTCGCGCAGCTCCCCGGCGGAGACCGCCCGGATCGGTCGCTGGTCGGGCTCGCCGTAGTTCGCGTACGCGAACTCGACGTCCGTCAGGACGACGAGCGTGTCGGCGCCGAGCTCCGCCGCGAGCAGCCGCGAGGTCCGGTCCTTGTCGACCACGGCCTCGACGCCACGGAGGCCGTCCTCGCGGACGACGGGGACGCCGCCCCCGCCGGCGCAGACGACGAGGTTCCCCCGCTGGACGAGTCGGGCGACCTCCTCGCCCTCGACTACCTCGACGGGCTCGGGCGAGGGGACGACGCGGCGGTACGGCCGGTCGCCGTCCGACACCCGCCGCGTCTCGAACGGCCTGGCCGCCGCCTCGGCCTCGGTGTAGAACGGCCCGACGGGCTTGGTCGGGTCGTCGAACGCGGGGTCGTCGGCGTCGACGACCACCTGCGTCACGAGCGTGATGCAGTCGGTCGCGGCCGCGCGCTCGTTGTCGAGGGCCTGCTGCAGCAGGTAGCCGATCTGTGCCTGGGTCTCGGCGACGAGGACGTCGAGCGGTAGCTGGGGCGTCTCCTCGGCGCGCTCCTGCTGCAGGAGGAGGTTGCCCACCTGCGGGCCGTTCCCGTGGGTGAGGACGACGTCGTGGCCGGCGTCGAGCGCCGCCGCGACCCGCCCGGCGGTCCGCTCGACGGCCTCGCGCTGTTCGTCGAGCGTCCACGGCCCGTGTTCGCCCAGCAGCGTGTTGCCGCCGAGCGCGACGACCACCGGCGAGACGTCCGCGTCGTGGCTGCCGTCCATACTAAGGCCACGCCCCCGCGAGTAGTTAGTAGCATGAGTCGGCGAGTCGTCATCATGGGCGCGGCGGGCCGGGACTTCCACGACTTCAACACCGTGTTCAGAGGGGACGAGAGCGTCGAGGTCGTCGCGTTCACCCACACCGCGACACAGAACGTCGGCGAGCTCGACGACCTCCCGGACCGCCGGTACCCGCCGGAGCTGGCCGGCGAGGGGTACCCCGACGGCGTCCCGATCCGGCCGGAGGCGGACCTGGAGACGCTCGTCGACGAGGAGGACGTCGACACGGTCGTGTTCTCCTACTCCGACGTCTCCCACGAGCACGTCATGCACCAGGCGTCCCGCGCGCTCGCCGCCGGGGCGGACTTCCGGCTGATCGGGCCGGACCGGATGATGCTCGACGCGGCGGTGCCGGTCGTCGCCGTCGACGCCGTGCGGACGGGGTGTGGCAAGTCCCAGACCGCCCGGAAGTTCGCCGACCTGCTCCGCGACCGGGGGCGGGACGTGGCCGTCGTCAGGGAGCCGATGCCGTACGGCGACCTCGTCGCCCAGCGGGTGCAGCGCTTCGAGACGCTCGCGGACATCGACGGGAGCGACGTCACGATCGAGGAGCGCGAGGAGTACGAGGGCCACGTCGAGCGCGGCCACGTCGTCTACGCGGGCGTCGACTACGCGGCGATCCTGGAGCGCGTCGAGGCCGAGGCCGACGTCCTCGTCTGGGACGGCGGCAACAACGAGCTCCCGTTCTACGCGCCCGACGTCCACGTCGTCGTCGCCGACCCGCACCGCGCCGGGGCCGAACTGCGGTACCACCCGGGCGAGACGAACCTCCGGCTCGCCGACTACGTCCTCATCAACAAGGAGAACACCGCGGACGTGGCCGGCATCCGCGAGGTCGAGGAGAACGTCCGGCGGACGAACCCCGACGCGACGGTGATCCACGCGAACTCGACCATCACCGCGGACGGGGAGGCAATCGCCGGGAAGCGCGCCCTCGTCGTCGAGGACGGCCCGACGCTCACCCACGGCGACGCCGCGCACGGCGCCGGGCTGATCGCCGCCCGACAGTACGGCGCCGCCGAGATCGTCGACCCCGAGCCGGCGGCCGTCGGGTCGCTCCGACGGGTCTTCGAGGAGTACGACCACCTCGACGCCGTCCTCCCGGCGATGGGCTACAGCGACGCCCAGATCGCGGACCTGGAGGCGACGATCCGGAACGCGGCGCCGGAGGTCGTCGTCGCCGGGACGCCACACGACCTCGAACGGCTGATCGACGTCGAGGTGCCCGTGGTGCGAGTCCGCTACGAACTCGAGGAGAAGAACCTCGGGCTCGATTCGGTGCTCGACCGTCACGCCGACCGGCTGGGGCTCTGAGCCGACGCGTCGCCGTCGCCGGTGCGGACGGCCGCCGCGCCGACCGGCCGACGCGACGGGGTCGCGGCTCACCGCGAACGCGCGAGCTGTGCGAACCGCGCGGGCGACGCCGCGGAGCTTCAGAGGTCGGCCGCGTGCTCCGCGCCGGGTGACGCGACCGCGTTGGACCCGCCGGGACCCCGACCGCCGTCGGCGAGCTGGAGGTACGCCGCGGCCGCGACACCGTGGACGAACGTGTACAGGGCGGCGTTGAGAAGCGCCGAGACGAGGTCGCCGAGCGCGGCCGCGCCGGCCACCTGGAGGGCCGCCGGAACCGTTCCGAAGAGCAGGCCGAGCGCCCCCACGGCGAGGACGAACGCGACCAGCCGGAGCCGGTTGCCCCGCGAGATCCGCCAGCTCCGCTCGATCGCCCCGACGACGCCCCGGTCCTCCACGCCGACGGCGAACGCGAAAAACAGGAAGCAGGCGGCGAGAAACAGGCCGGGCAGGAAAAGGAGGACGAACCCGACCGTGACCGCGAGGGACACGACGGCGCCGCCGACGAGCATCGTGAGCGTCGCGCGGCCGATCCGGCGGGTGTACAGGTCGGCGGGGAACGACGAGAGCCGCGTCGTCGGGCGGGTGAGCGCCCGGGCGAGGACCACGAAGTAGACGCCGCCGAAGCCGACCGCCGCGGCCAGGACGGCGCCGGCGACCGGGGCGGGGACCGGGAGCGACAGCCCGACCACCTCGGTCGCCGCGGGCGGGAGCTGGGCCGCGATCACCGTGTTGAGCGACGTGACGACCGCGAGCTGGTGGACGAGCAACGCCGCGAACAGGACGCCACCGGTGCGGGAGAGGACGCGTCTGCTCCCGTCGGTGACCGCCTTCGTGAGCTGGAGGGCCATCGACCCGGACCACCGCCGGGTGGGAGTTAACTGTTCGAGGTGGCTAAAAAAGCGAGTCGTACCGTCCGCCGGACGCTGCGGACGGGTCCACAGCGCGCCGGCCGGACCCGCTACCCGCGCGTCCGAACGGCGAGCCACGCGAGGTTGCCGAGGTCGGTGAGGAGGAACGCGCCGACGGACGCGGTCGTCGGGGCGAGCCCCAGGGCGTCGGTCCCGAGGAGATAGAGGCCGGTGAACTCGGCCGTCGCGACGGCGCAGGCACCCAGCACCCACGCGACGGCCGTCCGGCTCCGGTCGTATCGGGGCCAGTACTCCTCGTACGCGGTGGGGACGCCGACCGCGAGCGTCACCAGGAGCAGGAAGCTGCCGGCGTCGCCGCCGCCGACCGTCGCCCGGAAGGCGTACGCCCCCGGGAGGGCGAGGAGGACGGCCGCCGCTATCGTGAGGTTTCGCTGGGTCGTCGCCCGCTCGAACAGTCGGGCCGTCGCGCTCGTGGAGGGCATCGGGGGGAGGTGTCCGCGTCGGCTGAAATACGTTCGGGGAGTCGCCCGGACGGGACCGGCGCGTCGCGTCGGGCGTCGGACCGCCCGTCGCTCAGAACCGGCCGCTGCCGACGTACGCGAGCCCCAGGCTGCCGGCGAGGATCAGCCCGCCGAGCGCGACGTCCGGGAGGGGGAGACGCCCCTGTCCGACCGTTCCCGCCGCGAGGAGCGCCAGCGCGACGGCCGTCGGGAGGGGTCGCGCGAGCAGCTGTCGGACGAAGGCCCGGACCGACCAGGCGCCCACCTCGACCGTCGACGCGAGCGCGCGGGCGGACGACCGGTTCCCGTTCGGGTTCCCGGCCGGGGCGAACCCGTCGAGGTCCGCCTCGTCGACGGCGACGAGCTCGCCGGCGTGGACGCGCTGCCCGTCGGCGTCCGCGACGCGGAGCAGGGTGACGCCCGCCTCGCGCGTCCCGACGACGCGGTAGACGCCGTCGGCGACGTCGGCGTCGACCGGCCGGAGGTGGTCGTAGAGTGAGGGCACGGCCGGGACCAGGACGGCCACGGACAAAAGACGGCCGGGAGCGAGCCGTGACGTGCGGCGAACCGCACCGACGGAAAGGCGACGGGGACGGTTCCCGGCGGCGCGGAAACCGGCGTTCGGTTTTATGTATCAACGCATCGATGTCATCCCCATGGCCGAGCAGTCAGTGACACGCGGGTCCGAGTCGTGGCTTCGCCTTCCGAAAAGCAACGTCGCGTACGTCGCCGTCATCGCCGCCCTCGTGTCGGCCGCGATCCACCTGTTTCTCGCGCCGCGGGTGATGGGCTTCAGTTAGACCACCGGCATGCTGTTCTACCTGAACGCGGCCGGGTGGGTCGGGGGGGTCGTCGTCTTCTTCAGCCGCGCGTGGCGACGGGAGCTCTACCTCGTCGCCGCCGGCTACGCCGTCGTCACGATCGTCGCCTTCTTCGCGATGAGCGGTCGCCTCAACGCCATGTCGATCGCGTCGAAGGTCGCCGAGGCGGTCGTCGCGCTCGTCGCGGCGTACCTCTACACCGCCGAATCCTGACGCCGGACGTTCGTTCCGACGCCGGAGACCGAGGGCGTCGGACGATCACCCGTCCGGTCGCGCCGACGCGGCGCGACCGGCGTCAGTGCGCCGCGCCGCCGAGGAAGAGCGTCCTGACGACGACGAAGACGCCGACCAGGAAGTACACCGCGATCAGCATCGCCATCACCGTCCCCTCGGACAGTCGGTTGTTGAGGAAGGCCCCGGCCTGCCCGCCGAACAGGCAGCCGGTCGCGACGAACGTACCGATGGCGAACGGGACGGTGAAGCCCGCGCCCGTGACCGACGGGGCGAACCGGAGCAGCGCCACGTTGGCGACGAGCGCGGCGACGATCGTCACGTGGAGGACGAGCGCGCTCGTCCCGGTGGAGAGCTTCAGCGGCACGCGCCGCCGGAGCGCGAGCACCGACTGTGTCAGCTCGCCGACAGCGATGCCCACGAGGCCGGCCAGCGTCCCGCCGAGGAACGTGATCAGGAAGTCGGGGAGTTCGAGGTGAAACGCCGTCGCGTCGCTCCCGTCGCCCACGACGACCCTGCCGTTCGCCCGCTCGTCCGGCGACGCCGCAGGGCCGCCCATCGTCTCGCTCGGCGGGGTCTCCGCGGCGTCGTGCGTGTCGGTCAGCACCCGCGTCCGGGGCTCGTACTCCTCCTCCAGGACGGCCAGCAGCGAGAGCTCCGGCTTCTCGGCCACCGTGTCGACGAGGGAGGGCCCGTGTTCGTGGGCCTCGTACAGCACGACCGAGAGGCCGACCAGCAGCGCGCCGAACCCGACCATCAACGCGCCGGACGGCACGTAGTAGGAGGCGGCGCGCGCGACGACCGCCGTCGGCACCGTGATGGCCAGCACGCGCACGGCCACGTTGAAGTCGATCTGGTGGCGGTACCAGTAGGCGGCGACCGACGACGAGTAGCCGAACAGCTCGACGAACAGCGCGAGGCCGATCGCCGCGTTGACCGAGAGCGCCGGGAAGTTCGGGACGACGGCCGGGAACACGAACAGGAACGCCGGCGTGAAAAGCACCGCCGCCTCCATCGCGAAGGTGTTGACCGTCGTGGCGATCGCGAACCCGAGGAGGACGAGCCCGACGAGCCCGACGGGCGGGATGCCGGTGCCGAACATCAGCCACCCCGTCCGACCGTCGGACCGCGTGGCTCACGACACGTCTCGATGATCCGAACGGAGTCCTGCATCTCGCTGGACGGGGCTCTGCCGGCTACCGTACAAAAGTAATTTCATCGATCCCGGGTGCGTGAACGACTCGCAGAGGCCGTCGACCGGTCGAGCGCCGCCCCGCGGGCACCCGCCACTACCGGCGCGGGTCGACGGCCGCAGCCGGCCGGGGACAGTCAGTCGAGGCGGAAGGTGTGCTCCCGGGCCGCGTCACAGCTCGGGCAGACGTGCCGGTAGACGATCCGTCGGCCGTCCGTCCGGCTCGTCCAGTTGCCGGCCTCGTCGACGTACCCACACGCCGGACACTTCTTCTCGGTGGTCTCGTAGCGCCGCCGGAGGCGGTCGAGCGCCGTGCTCCCGCCGGTGTTGTGTGGTGACATTCCCCACACAGTTGGGGCCACGGACGGATAAATCCCGCCCCGGCGACGGCTGTTCGGGGACGGAACCGAGCGGGGTCGACGCCGGAGAAGCGAGCGCCGGCGAGCTAGCCGGGCGGCAGGTCGTCCGCGGTGGCCTCGGGCTCCGCGTCGTCCGTCGCGTCCCGGTCGCCGTCGGGCGACGCTCGCTCCAGGTCCGTCCACAGGGCCTGGAACTGGTCGGCGAGGCTCCGCCGCATCTCCACGTCGACGTTGTACCCGCCGTCCTCGATCTCGAAGGCGACCCGCTTCAGGGTCGTCTCGAACGTCCGGTAGTGGTGGCCGTCGGCGTCGACCTGCTGGCGCTCCCTGACGAGGTCCTGCTCGACCAGGGCGTTCGTGCGCCGGTACACCGTGGGCGGGGAGACCTCGAGGTGCTCGGCGAGCTCGTCCGCGGCGAGCGGCCGCTCGCTCGTCAAAACGAGGATCTGCCGGGCGAGCTCGTCCCCGAAGAGCTCGAAGACGTTCGACGGCGACCACTCCTTGTCACCCATCGCTCGGCGTGTGTTCCCGCCACGCGTGGATAACTGCCACGCGCGTTTTCGCCCTGTGAAATCCGCGCTCGTCGGCCGAGCCACGTCGCCAGCGGCGGGCCCGGGCGGGCGAACGGCGGGCCGTCGGGGGACGCGACCCGCACGTCCGGCGACGCAGGCGCCGCCGAGCGGCCACGGCCGACGGGCGCCGACGCCGGGCGCTTCGCGCGGCGTAACTCTCCGCGACCGTTCATGACGGTCCGTCCCCACTCCCCCTGGCGGGAAGGATGAACGGACGAACGCTCGGCGTCGTGGCGGTGGTCGTGCTCCTCGTCGGGACGGTGCCGACGGGCGCGCTCGCCCAGAGCGGCCCCCGGCCTGTCCTGCTGAACCAGAACACGGAGCACGTCGCGACGGTCACCGTCGACGGCCAGCGGTACGAGGTGTACCGGTACGACAACGTGGTGTCGTTCGCGAGCGGCATCGACATCTACGCGAACGGCGAGCGGGTCACCGAGGAGTCGCGGGCACAGGCGGTCGTCACCGCGCTGGCCCAGCGGCGGGCGGTCGAGGAGCTCGGGCGGGACGACGCCCGCAGGATACGAGCGAGCGCGCGGGCGGTGAACGCGACGGTCGGGGACGTCTCGACGGCCGCGGCGGAGATCGACGCGACGCTCGCGTACGTGGAGCGGACGAAGTCCGTCCGCGCCAACGGCACGACCGTGTACAACGCGTCGGTCGAGGCGGCGCCGGCCCTGACGGAGTTCAACGAGACCGCCCGGGCGACGCTCCCCGCGCTTCGCTCGCTGGAGAACGACTCGACCGCGTACGTGCGGAACGCGACGGCGCTCGCCGACCTCCTCCAGCGGCGGCGAAACGGGAGCGACGTCGACCCTCAGCGGGTCTACGACCGGTACGAGGCGACGCTCACGGCCAAGTACCGGGTCTCACAGCACTTCGGCTACGACGGCACGACCGAGTCGCTCGCCGAGATCGCGGCGCTGAGCGACCGCATCGCCGCGAACGTCTCGACGGTCCCCGAGCGGGGCCAGGAGCTGTCGCGGCGGTTCGCGACGGTCCACGAGGCGTCGGCCCGCGCCGCCAACCGGACGCGGACGCTCGACCTGTCGGCGTACGAGCTCTCGGGGGCCCAGAACAGGGCGGACGAACTGGAGTCGGCGTGGATGGAGCAGTGGCGGTCGCGGCGCAACGCAGCCTCGGACGTCTACAAGACCGTCGCGGCCGCGGGCCTCCTCGTCGCCGGCGTCGGGTACGTCGGCTGGCGGCGGTACTGACGCGTGGCGACGGGAAGCTCGCGGCCGCAGCCGTGGGCGGCGGTCGCGACGGGCGAGGCGGTCCGTTCGACGGCCGACGCGGCGACGGGCTGATCGGCCGCCGGGAGATGTCTCGTCGCCGCCGAAGTGATCGCTCGGGGACACGCACCGGCTGCATACACGAACGGAACCCGACGATTCCCGACGCAACGGCCCGGAGGCGCCGAAGGCGCCACACGATCGGGACAGTTATTTAATGTATCAGTTTGAATCGAGTGACATGCTTCCATCAGGGGGGAACGAGCGTGCGTCCGCGGCCGGAGGGTCGACCCGGCGACGATTCCTCGCGGCGACGGCGGCGATGGCGAGCGTCGGGGGTGCGGGCTGTTCGGGGGTGCGACGCCAGTCGTTCGCGGCGCGCCCGGTCGTGTTGCCCGACGAGGGCCGGGAGGCCCTGTGGCTCGGGGAGACGAGCCGCGACTCGCAGACGGTCAGCCGCGACGGGCCGGTCGGGACCGAGATCGAGGTCACCAGCCACGCGGCGGTGTACGACCGCGCCGCCGGACTGGAGGGCGAGTAGATGCCCGACCGACACGGCCCGCTCCGGACGGGGCTCGGTCGGTTCGTGGCGACGGGCAACGGCGGCGGGATCGGCGACGGCGCCGTCGTCGTCGCGGGCGAGGACGTTGGCGTCGGCGACGCGTCGCTCGACTTCTTCGAGGAGGCGCCGACGATCCCGTCCACGAACTGGAGCCTCGTCTTCCCGGCCGGGAGCCGCACCGACGAGGCGGTGACGCCCGACCGAATGCTGGCGATGGTTCCCGGCAGCGCCGTGCCGGGCGACCGGTGGTTCCCCGGCAGCGAGTGGGTCCCCGGAAGCAGGTGGTTCCCCGGGAGCCGGTGGGTCCCCGGCAGCGAGTGGGTTCCCGGTAACGAGTGGGTCCCCGGTAACGAGTGGGTCCCCGGCAACCAGTGGGTTCCGGACGACCCGACGAACCTCCACGTGCTGGTCGTGGCCCGCGAGGGGTCCTACGAGCGCCTGTTCGGCCGGAGCGCCGAGGCGATGGGGGGCGAGCCGGTCGGCGAGGGGGAGGCGGTCCCGGCGGAGAACACGGTGCTCGTGATCCCTGGTTCCGATTGGGTGCCGGGCGACTCGTGGGTCCCCGGCAACCAGTGGGACCCGAGGGAGATCTTCGACGCCGGCCGCCCGGCCCCGCTGGGCGGGGCGACGTTCGGGCTGGGCGTGCTCTCGACGCCGAACGCGTCGGTCGCCGGCCGGTCGGCCAGTCCGCTGGTCGGAATGGAAACCGGGGAGCTGCTCCGGCGCCCGGCGGCCCGCCGGATGCTCAAGCGAGCGGGCGTGACCGACGCCGACGAGGTGGAGTGGCTCGCCGGCCCGACGCCGGTCGCCGACGTTCCGGACGGCACGGAGCAGTCGTTCCTGGGCGAGGACGCCGGACTCGAGACGTTCGTCGGCGCCGTCAGCGGCGAAGACGGCCCGTGGGGCGTCGGCGTCCACGTCGCCCGCGTCACGGCGGACGACCACGTCGTCGCGGCGGGCGTCCACCGGCGCCCCGTGGGGGCGGCCGAGACGGGCGGGGCCGCCCCGTCGGACCGGTTCTGGCCGAAGCGGTATCTCTCCCGTGCCCGGGCGCTGACGGGCGCGACGGTCGACCGGCTCGAACGGCGGTGACGCCCGCCGCCGGCGAACTCCCGGCCGGCTGAACGCGGCGGGTGCGAGCCGGCGGGGACGACGGTCGAGC
>JBDGTB010000010.1:16320-30640 GCA_042217235.1 Haloferacaceae archaeon
GACTGGAACGCGACGGACGCCCCCCGACGGGGACGACGGTCGAGCGACTGGAACGCGACGGACGCCCCCCGACGGGGACGACGGTCGAGCGACTGGAACGACGCCACACCGGGAACGGCCGGCGCTCACCCGGTCGTGTGCTTCCGCAACAGGAGCGTCTGCCCGTCGTAGCGGGCGAAAAAGCGGAACGTCTCGCGGTCGCCGGGGCAGATGGCGGTGTCGCCCCCGCCGCCGACGTCCACGTCGACGCCGCCGTTCCCGAGCGCCTCGTTCGCGACGCGTCTCGTCGCGCCGACGGTGTCGCTCCCCGGGTCGGACCAGACGTCCTTCGTCACGCCGCCGTCCGCGACGACGTACACCGCGTCGGCGCGGTGGAACCGCGTGAGCGTCACGTCGACCGCCACCTCCACGGACGCGGTCGGGCAGTCCTCGCCCTCGGTGATCGTGGTCTCCTCGACCCGGACGGCGAGCCGGGGCGACTCGTGGAGGTCGTCGCCCGCGCCCGTCACGAGGGTCGCCGTCACGGTCGCCAGGACGACCGCGATCGCGACGAGCAGGATCACGCCGACGACGGGACTCACGCCGCGTCCGTCGGCGCCGAGCGGGGAGACGGTCATTCGACGTCGGTTCCGCAGTCCCGGCTGTCGAACAAAAACGCGTCGGGTGGATATCCGAACTGATAACCGGCGCGTCGGACGCGCACCACGTCGCCGAAACGGCGGGGAACGACGGCGACGCGGCGGACCTGGCCGGCGACGGCTGGCCGCCGGGCGACGCCGTGACTGAAATCCTTTTCCGGCTGCCCGCCCTACGGCTCCCATGACCTACGATACCGTCGTGTTCGACAACGACGGTGTCCTCGTCGGTCGGACGCGCTTCGACGTCCTCCGCGACGCCGCCGAGGCGACGTTCGCGCAGTTCGGCGTGACCGATCCGGACCCCGACCACGTCGAGGACATGACGATCGGCGCGACCCCCGATCGGGTCGGCGCCGTCTGTGACGCCTACGGTTTCGACCCGGACCGGTTCTGGCGCGTGCGCGACCGCACGCTCTCCCGGGCCCAGCAGGCGGAGGCCCGCGCGGGCCGGAAGACGCCCTACGGGGACATCGACGCGCTGACGGACCTCGACGCCGCGAAGGGGATCGTCAGCTCGAACCAGCAGGAGACGGTCGACTTCCTCCTCGACCACTTCGAGGTGGGCGACCTGTTCGGCACCGCGTACGGCCGCGAGGCGACCGTCGAGAGCCTCGACCTCCGGAAGCCGAACCCCCACTACCTCGAGCGCGCGCTGGCCGACCTCGACGCGGGGTCGGCGCTGTTCGTCGGCGACAACGAGTCCGACGTTCGGGCCGCCGAGAACGCGGGCATCGACTCGGCGTTCATCCGGCGCCCCCACCGTCGCGACTGGGACCTCGACGTGTGGCCGACCTGGGAGATCGAGGGGCTGCGAGACCTCCACGAGATCTGCACGTAGGGACGCCGACGGCGGACGCTACGACGCGAGCGCGCCGACGCCCCGGCGACGTAGATCTGAACCGTCTTTACCCGGGGGCGACGAACGGACGCCGATGACGGAGGAGGACCCCCTCGCGCTCCGGTACGCGGACCACCCCCCGGTCAGGAAGCTCATCGACGTCGTCGCGTACTGCGCGGAGAGCGTCAGCCTCGATTTCGACCGCTGGGAGGACTCGTACGTCCAGGGGCCGGGGCTGTACGTCGTCGTCGTCGCCGGGACGTCGATCGCCGAGTACGCCGACCCCATGGGCGGGAACCGCTGGCCGACCGACGCGTGTGACGCGGTGACCGACGACCTGGACGCCTTCTTCGACGCGGCCCGGACGGTCGCGGTCGAGCGCGACGGCGCCGTCGTCGTCACCGTGGACGGCGTCGTCCACGAACAGATGGTTCGGCTCAAGGACCTCTCGACGGCGGACATCGACGCGCTCGCCGACGACGAGCGCCCCGAGTACGCCGACTGGATGGGCGCGCGCCACATGAGCGCCGTCGACACGTCGCTCCGCGAGGGAGTGGTCGCGGCGGTCACGCTCAGCGAGGAGGACGGCCGCGTGACCCGCTTTCAGGACGGCGACTACACGGACCACGAGCGCGAGGCGCTCGGCGGCGAGTGGCGCGTCGTCGAGTGAGACCGGACCGCGGCGACCGGGAGCCGTCGCCCGCGTCGCACGGCGGACGCGATGCAAGGCTATAAACCGACACTCCCGGTCGATCCGACGATGGCGCAGTACGAGGCGTTCGACCGGGGCGTCGAGGTACAGGGGGAGACGATCCTCGCCGTCGTCGACCGCGCGCTCGCCAGGTTCTCGGAGGCGTACCGCGCACGGGGGCGGGCGGCGCTAGCCGAGAACGGCATCCGGGACCCCGAGCCCGACGAGTGGTACCCCCAGCAGGCGTGGCTGAACACGTTCGAGGCCCTCGCCGACGACCTCGAACCCCACCTGCTGGACCGGCTCGGCGAGCAGATCCCGTCGGTCAGCGACTGGCCGAACGGCGTCGCCGGCGTCGAGGAAGGGCTCCGGTCGATCGACGAGGCCTACCGGCGGAACCACCGCGGCGGCGATATCGGCCACTACCGGTTCGAGCGGCTGGACGAGCGGACCGGCCGCGTGGTGTGTGAGAACCCGTACCCCTGCCCGTTCGACCGCGGCCTGGTCCGTGCGGTCGCCCGGACGTACGCCCCCGTCGAGTCGTTCGTCTTCGTCGAGGAGCGCGGCGACCGCTGTCGTCGCGACGGCGACGACGCGTGTGCGTACACGGTGACCTGGTGACGGTGCCGCCTACCCCTCGTACTGCTCTATCGCCTCGACGAGCTCGGCCGTCGAGTGGTCCGTCGCCAGCTCGAGGAGCCGCTGGAGCTCGTCGTAGGTCGCCCGGAGCTCCCGCACGCGGGCCCGGTCGGCCTCGACGCCCTCGCCGTCGAGCTCGTCCAGCCGGTCGAGGGCGCGGTCGAGGGTTCGCTGCGTCGCGGTCGCCTCCCGTCCCACGTACTGCCGGACGACGTCCTGGACGACGAACCAGAGGTCCGTCTCCGCCGCGAAGCGGACGCGCCGACCGCCGCCGGTCGAGGACCGGCGCCGGACCAGCCCGACCCGCGTGAGCTTCCGCGTCACGTTGCTGATCGTCGATTTCGCGTAGCCGGTCTCCTCGACGAGCTCCGGGATCGAGAGCGGGTCGGGCGCGAAGTACAGCACGCCGTAGATGCGACCGGCGCTGCGGCTCAGGCCGTACACCTCCGCCGACCGCTCCATCGACTCGATCACCTCCTCCCGGACCGCCGCGCGCTCCTCGCGACTCATCGGTCGGGCGCGTCGGGACGCGGCTGCCGTGGCTGGTTCACGCATCCACCAAGGCGATCGTAAATACTAAACTGTTTGGTCTGATCGTTCGGAACGAGCCGAACAAACGGAACCGTCGGCTCGCTCTCCCCCCCACGACCGAGTGAGACACCATGTCAAGCCCGTTCCCCCTTCGGCCCTCCATCGACCACGCGCCGCGCTCCCGCGTGGAGATCGACCTCGGCGACGAGGAGACGACGGCCGTCCTCGGCGCGCTCGGCTCCGAGACGGCCCGGTCGATCCTCCACGCGGTGGCCGACGGCCCCGCACCCGCCTCGGAACTCGCCGACGAAGTCGACAGCTCGCTCCAGAACGTCCACTACCACCTGACGAAGCTCCGCGACGCCGGCCTCGTCACCGAGGCCGGCACGTGGTACTCCGCGAAAGGCAACGAGATGGACGTGTACGACCTCACGAGCGAGCGGGTCGCGGTCCGCCTCTCGTCCGAGTCGGACGACGCCGCGACGGTCGATCGGGAGCAACGAGACCGGCCCCGGACCGAGTCGACCGCGGTCCGGTGACCGGTCGACGGACGGTCCCACCCATCGGACCCGCCCCACCCCGCGCCCGGTTGCCTGGCACACTCCTCCTCGCGGTCGGCGTCGCGACGGCGGCCCCTCGAACTGGCGGCGACGAACCGCTCCCCTCGTCTCGCCGTCGCGACGGTCGCCTGCCCGCTCGCGGGCCGGTCGACGCGCCCGGCGTCGCGCGAGCCCCGTCGCCAGCCACCGTCCGCGGCGGCCGTCGTCCCCCGTCGGCGGGACACCGCCGTCCCGCGCGCCGCGACCCGTGCTCTCCGACCGAGGAACGGACGGCTCCGCGAGGCGTGGCGGACGGGTGCCGGAGGAACGGGGGAAGCGTCGCGGACGGGGATCGTCCCCGGTCCGCGGTAGGAGGGGGGTGTTACGTCGACGGCTCGTCGTCCGCGTCGCGCTGCCGTTTCCGGACGCGCTGTGCCCGGATGCGGTCGGCGATGTCGCGACGGTCGGGGTCCGTGCGTGCCATGGAGACGACGCCGACAGGGCGGCTGTCGGCACCGACGACTACGCCGGGGAGCCTAAAGGAGCCGACGGAGACTCAAGGCCTGCTTTGAGCCTCGTGGACCGACCGCCCGTCGCGGACGGGGCGAAAGCGGGACGAGCGCCGACGCTACGCGTCGTCCGGCCGCGCCTCGGCGACCGCGGCCTCGACGACCCCCTCGGCGGCGAGGGTGACCATCCCCGTGTCGTCGTCGTACGCGAGCAGCCCACAGCGACGCAGTTCGGGCAGGTGACGGTCGTGGAGTTCGACGACCACGTCCGGCAGCGTCCCGGGGGCGTCGGCGACCAGCCGGTCGGCGAGCGCCACGAGCGAGAGCGCGCCACGGGCGTGGAGCTGCTCGACGACCTCGCGCCGCCGGGGGTGGGCGAGCGCGGCCGCCACGTCGGGCGGGACGTCGTCGTCCCCGCCCGCGTTCGCGTCGGTGATCACGGTCCGACGGTCGACTACGGGGCGCCGAGATAAATAGGTTGTTACGTGTTAACACGCGTCGGGTCCTGCGTGGAGGGTCCGGGCCCCCTCACGCCGTCGCCGTGCCGTTCGCGTCCGCCGGGGCCGCCGCGTAGACGACCTGGACCGTCGTGGTCACCGACACCGGCCCGGCGTCGAGGTCGGACCGCGGGGCCGCGGTCGGCGTGGGCGCCGGCGTGGGCGTGGCGGCGCCGTCGGCCGGTCGCGGCGCGCCAGCACGCCGGGTTCGGATCACCTTCACCCCGGTGACCGTCAGGTTCGCGTCGGCCGCGAGCTGGCGGGCCTTCGAACGCGCGTCGGCCATGGCGGCGCTGCGGGCGCGCGACTCGAGCGCCCGGCGTCGGTCCGGGGAGAGCGCGAACCGGACGGTGTCGACCTCGGTGGCCCCGTTCCCGACGGCCGTGTCGATCACCCGCCCGACGCGGTCGATGTCGTCGACGGTGATCCGGAGCTCGTGGACCGCCCGGTACTCGACCCGGGGCGGCGCGTCCTCCCGCCGCGGGGGTCGCCGGCGCTGGTCGATGTCGTACCGCCGGGTCGTGATCCGGTCGTCGTCGAGTCCGATCCGGTCGAGCGCGGCGCGCATCCGCGACGCGTTCGCCGCGAGCCGCTGACGGGCGGTCGCCACGTCGGGGGCGGTCGCGACCACGGCGACGTCGACGACCGCGCGGTCCGGCTCGGCGTCCGCGCTCCCGCTTCCGGTCACGCGGATCGTGCTGTTCGTCGGCGCCGTGGCCGTCCCCGCGCCCCCGGTGCCGGCGCAGCCGGCGAGCACGAGCAGCGTGGCCACGCCCACGGCGAGGAGGGTGTGTCGGCGCATGGCGGAGGCTCCCTTCGGCGGGGACAAGTGCTTCGTGGACGGACAGATCGTGACTTGAGCCACGCGAGCGGCGCGGCCGGTGGCGCGTCGGAGAGGTCCGGCCGACCGGGATCACTCGGGCCGCTCCGATGGCGCGTCGGAAGCGCCCGGCCGACCGGGATCACTCGGGCCGCTCCGATGGCGCGTCGGAAGCGCCCGGCCGACCGGGATCACTCGGGGCCATCGGCCGCGCGGACGGCGTCGGCGAAGGTCGCCAGGGCGCCGAGCGCCCACCCGACCGGCACCGCGAGCCCGAACCACATCGCGACGTAGGCGAGGCCGGCGAGGTCGAACGCCGCCCGGAGCGCGTCGGCCACGCCGGCGACCGCGAGGGGATGGTCGAGCAGCCACACGGCGAGCAGGTCGCTCGTGGGGAACACCAGGGCGGCGAGCGCCGGGGAGTAGAGCGCCGCGACCACGGGCGGCAGGAAGAGGGCGGTGACGCCGAGCGGGGCCGCCACGAGCACCGTCGTGGGGCGGCCGCGCCACCGAGCGAACGCGAGAGCGAGGACGGCCGAGACGGTCGCCACGCAGCCGCCGGCCGCGACCGCGACGACGCCCCGGAGCGGGTACGAGCGGAGGTACACCGCGGCCGTGAGCGCGCCCCAGACGGCGGCGGTGACCAGAAGGAGGTTCCGCGACCCGAGCGCGGCCGCGGCGCGGTACAGCCGCCGGCCGTGGAACCGGACGCCGAAGCCGGCGACCGCGAGGGGGTACAGGAGGCCGACGACGGCCACGCCGAGGGCGGCCCAGAGGCGGTAGCCGAGCGCTCCGCCCCGGGTCGACGGGGTCCACGTGCCACGGACCGGGTGCGGGTCGCGCTGACGGGGGAAGGCGAGCGCCATCCAGCCCGTGTGCAGCCGTTCGAGGTCGAACCGGACCAGCGACCACAGGCTCGGGGAGGTCCCGGCGCGACCCCCGTCGGTGCGTCGGTCGGGGGGCATCCGGCCGGTCAGACGGGGTCCAGCTCGTTATCGGTGTCGGTGATCAGCTCCTCGATCTCCGTCTCGCGGTCCGCCGCCTGCGTCTCGATGTTCTCCTTCGCGTCGACCGCCTGGTCCTGGAGGCGGTCGATCCGGGGCACGTCGGTGACGTTCGAGAGCAACACCGTCGCCGACAGCGTGTCGTTCCCCTCGCGGGGGTCGTCGCCGGCGAGCACCTCGACGCTGCCGATCTCGGACTCGATCCACCGCCGGGCCCGTTCGAGCCCCTTCCGGGAGAACTCGCTCGGCGGGCCGGAGACGACGACGAGCGCGCGCTCCGCCGACTCGATGGTCGCCGGGCAGGTCAGCCGCGACCGGACCGCCCGGCGGACGAGGCTGTGGACCTTCGTCGCCGAGTCGGCGCCGTCGGCCGCGGTCCCGTCGTCGCCGGCGCGAAACCGGCCGAGGAGCCCCTGGCTCCGGGCCGTCGAGGTTTCGAGTTCCGTCTCGGCGTACGCGATGGTGCTGACGCCGCCGACGGCCAGCGTCCGGTTGATGTCGCTCGCGTCCATCGCGTTCTCGGCGACGGTCGACCCGTCGCGCTCGCCCGCCGCGAGCAGGGTGACCACCCGCTTTGCGATCTCGTGGTTCGTGCGCTCGTAGCCCGCGTCGACCGAGTCGCGCCCCTCGCGCCAGGCGTTGTTGTCGAACAGGACGAGCGCGTCCGTCGACTCGGAGTAGGAGGGGATCGAGCGGGCGGCGTTGAGCGACGCCCGCCCGCCCTCGTCCTCGCTGGGGAGGATCCCGAGCCCGTACACCGGTTCGCCGTACCGCTCGGCGAGCCGCTCCGCCAGCACCGGGCCGCCGCCGCTCCCCGTCCCGCCGCCGAGGCCGGCGACGATCAGGAACGCGTCGATCTCGTGGAGCGGCACCTCGTCGAGCACGCGCTCGATCTCCAGCTGGTCCTGGCGGGCGATCTCCGCGCCCAGGTCGGGGTCCGCGCCGGCGCCGTGACCCTTGGAGCGCTCGTCGGTCTGCCCGATGAGGACGCGATACTCCGGCGGGACGCGCTCGATCTTCTCCAGGTCGATGTTCGCCGTGTTGATCACCGCCGGGAACCGACAGAGCGCTCGCCCGGTCGTGGCCTCGTACTCGAGGAGGCGGTCGGTGACCTTCCCCCCGGCGTTGCCGAACCCGATGACCGCCAGCTTCATGCCTTCCGGTCGCCCCGTTCGACCCTTTGTTATGTGCCGGATACCCCGGCGCGCGACGGCGACCGACGGCGCCGCGCCGGGGGCGAGCGACGGTCGTCGTCGCCGGCCGTGCTCACCCGGGGCGAACGAGTCCGTCCCGGTAACCCGGGCCTACTCGAACGTCGACCGCACCTGCCGCGCGCCGACGGCGCACGGCCGTCGTCGACTGCGGGTGACCGAGCGCCCCGCGTCGGCCGGGCCACCGGGCGCTGTCCGACGACCGCGGAGGCCAGGCGGGCCGGCTTACCGGGCGCTGCTCGACGGTCGTGGCGCGCCGGCGTCGCGGAGTCGGTCGCGCAGGCGACCGTAGACGACGGTCGCACAGCCCCCCAGGAGGTTGAAGCCGACGTCGCTCGCGGAGTCGTTCCAGCCGTACACGGTGAGCCGCGGCGTGTGGAACTCGTACATCTCCCAGCCGAGGCCGATCGGGACGAGCGCGAGGACGGCGACCGCCGCGACCGTCCGGCCGTCGTCGACGACCCGGTCGAGCACGGCGACGAGCAGCGCGGCGACGAGCGACCCGCTGAGCAGGTGGGCGACGTCGTCGTACCAGACGAACGCCCGGTACAGCTGTTCCGGGAAGACGACCCCGACCGTGTGGAAGGCGATCGCCGCGGTCGCGTAGAGCCGCTCGCGCGGCGTCACCGTCCGGACCGGCCGGAGGAGGAGGTGGTGACCGAGCACGAGGAGGCCGTACTGCGGTTCGAACGGGAGCAGCGCGAGGCCGACGCCGGCCTGGACGGCCGCGACCACGCGACGGGGGGAGGGGCGTCGAACGGGGACCATGGCTGGGACCGGGCCGACGCACCGACCGCCGATCGATCCGCGCCGGAGGTTCCGTGCCCGCCGTATCGACCGGGGGCGGCGCGTCGACCGCACGTGAACGGCCGGAGCGATCCGACCAAAAGCCACGCAAGGCTCAACCTGCCGTTTGAGCGACCGGGTGACACGCCCGGCCGACGCGGGTCGCGCTCCCGGCCGGCAGACGCGACACCGAACGACGGTCGGGTCCGCGTCACGCACAGCCGACGGCGGCGACGAACCGCCGCACGTCGTCGGTCGCGACGGCCTCGTTCCCGACGACGGTGTACTCGAGCCCGTCGCAGGCGAACGTCACCTCGACCCAGTGACCAGGGAGGCGCGCGAACGCGACCTCCACGCCGGCCAGGGTCCGGGGCTCGCCGTCGAGCGCCGGGAGCCCGGTGAGGTCGCGGTAGGTGCCGTCGGGGGAGACGACGACGGCCACCGCCGCGGGGTGGGTCGGCCGCGTGACCCGCACCCGCCCGTCGGCCGGGGTCGCCTCGGACGGGAGGTACACCGCCTTGATCCCGCGTCCCGCGGCGGTCTCGACGACGGCCACGCGCTCGCGGCGGTAGTCGCCGACCGTCGCGGGGACGTCGTAGGCGACCCCGGCCCGGGCCTCGGCGCGGGCGACCCGGTCGAACGGGCGGTAGACGGTCGCCACGTCGTCCAGCACCACGTCGACGTTCGGCCGGGTGGCGTCGAAGGAGAACCGCTCGGCGGGGATGGTGTCGTTGAACGTCACGTTCCGGTACGCGACCGTCGCCGCGAAGCGCGGCGCGTCCGCGTCGCCGACCCGGAGCTCGTGTTTGAGCGGGAACCAGGTCTCGGTGTCGAGCCACAGCTCGACGTGGGTCGGGCGGACCGTCACGTTGTCCGGGCGTGCGCCGATGTGGTAGGTGTAGAACTCGATGTCCGGCGGCGTCGGCCCGTTCGGCGCCGGCGACAGCGCGACGTGGTACGTCGACTGCCCGGCGACCGTCGCCCGGCCGCGGTACTCGACCCGGTAGGCGTCCAGGTTGCCGACCAGCGCGGCGTAGCTGTACGCCTGCACTCCGGTCCGGTCGAGCACGGTGAACCCGCGGCGGTAGGCGCGCCCGGACGACGGGCGATACACCCACGTCCGCGAGGCGTTGGCGACGACGACCCGCCTCGGACCGTCGCTCCGGTTCACCACCCGGCGGATCCGGCCGTCGGCGTCCGTCCAGACCCGGACCGTCGCGCGCGTGGTCTCGCCGCCGACGGTCTCGGTGACCTCGTAGGTGCCCTCGACGGTGTCGACGGACGGCCCCTCGGCGAGCCGCGCGGCGACCTCCTCGTCGGTCGGCCCGCCGCCGAGCGCCGCACACCCCGCCGTGAGGAGCACGAACGCGAGCACGAACGCCAGCGGGCGGGGCGAGGAGCGGGACATCTACCGGCCTGCTCCCGTTCGTCCGCGGTGACAGGAAAGCGTTGCGTCGGCCGGGAACGAGAGCGCGGGAGAGCCCGCCGGCGGGACGGGCGGCCGACGCGCGGGCGCGGCGAGCGGGCGACTCACGGACGGGGGGCTCGACGGCTCGCGTTCGTTCGGAAGTCGCCGTACAGCGAGTAGAGGATGCTCACCAGCCCGGCGGTCTGGCTCGCGGTCATCGCCAGCACCACCAGCCACCCCGCCAGCGCCGTCGCGTTCGACAGCACCAGCGAGAGCAGCGGCGGCACCGCCGTCACCAGCACCAGCCCCACCGCCAGGTACAGCATCGGCTCGCTCCGGTTCCGCCGGTACCCCTGGTACGCCCGGTAGGCGACCAGCAGCCCCAGCACCGCCGTCACGGCGAACGAGCCGAGCACGACGAGAAACCGGGTCCGGTCGCCGACGGCCACGACCTGCAGCGCCGCGCCGGCGTCGCTCACGGCCGCCCCGCTCGGCGTCCGGTGGTCGGGCGACTCGACGTGCCGGTGGCGTGAGGGGAGCGCATCGCTCGTGTCCGGGTCGGTCGGATACGGGCCGGTTCGCCGGGTCGACGTATAAATGCTCGAGCCCGACTTCCGGGTCGGAAAACGCGCGGGGCCGCTTACCTCCCCGGGGGCCGTGGTCACGAGCGTGACCCACCGGAGCGAACCATGAGTCAGCGCTTGCTACCGTCGCGTCCGGCGGCGTCGCCCACGCCCCGGAGCGACTACGAGGTCGGCATCGACGACGAGGGGGCGGCGGACGTGTTCGACGCGCTCGCCACCGACCAGTCGCGGGCGATCCTCCGTCGGCTCCGCGAGGAGCCGATGACGGCGTCCGACCTGGCGGCGGCGACCGACACGTCGATCCAGAACGCGACCTACCACCTGCGGAAGCTCGAACGCGCCGGACTCGTCGCGGTCGTGGACACGTGGTACTCCTCGCGGGGCCAGGAGATGTCCGTGTACGCCCCCCGGGTGTCGTCGGTCGTCGTCGACTGCACCGCCGGCGAGACCGGGTGAGCCGGGACGGTCGCGGCGGCTAGCGCTCGTCGGGGAGCAGGTTCGGACACGCGTCGACGAGTTCGGCGACCTCGGGCGCGGCGTCCGCGTCGACCGCGACGGCGACGCCGCGCTCCCCCTCGACGTACTGGACGATGAACGCGTGCTCGAACGCCTGTATCGACGCCTCGGGGGCACCGAGCGGCTCCTTCCCCGTGCCCATCCCCCGGAGCCGCTCGTGAATGTCGTGGACGCCGTCGAGCAGCGCGCCCAGCCGGGCGTCGGTGTAGCCGTAGTCGATGTCGTCGCGCTTGTAGACGATCGTGTGCTCGTCCGGGCCGTACGTGTACACCGCGCGGAGCGTCTCCCCGAACCGGTCGCGACACCGGTCGGCGAGTTCCTGAGCGCGCTCGTCCATGTTCCGGGGTGACGGGTGACGACGACGAAAAGCTACTGTCCGGTCGTCCCGGCCGCTCACCGGTCGCCCCGTCCCCCCGAGGCCGGGCCGAAGTCGCCGTACAGCGAGTAGAGGATGCTCACCAGCCCGGCGGTCTGGCTCGCGGTCATCGCCAGCACCACCAGCCACCCCGCCAGCGCCGTCGCGTTCGACAGCACCAGCGAGAGCAGCGGCGGCACCGCCGTCACCAGCACCAGCCCCGCCGCCAGGTACAGCATCGGCTCGCTCCGGTTCCGCCGGTACCCCTGGTACGCTCGATACGCGACCAGCAGCCCCAGCACCGCCGTCACGGCGAACAAGCCGACGACGACCGCCAGCCGCACGTCGCCGCCCACGGCGGTCGCCTGCAGCGCGGCGTCGACCCCGTCCATGCTACCGGAACCCCTCGTAGAGCCGGGTGAACCGGTCGGCGACGTGCTCCTCGCGGAGGACCAGTTCGGCGTCCATCGACCCGTCGGCGATCTCGACGGCGAACCGTTCGACCCGCGTGCTGTACACCTTGTAGTGGTGGCCCTCCTCGTCCGGGAGGGTCTGGACGGCGAGCAGGTCGGCGGCCTCGAGCGCCTCCACCCGCCGGTACACCGTCGGGAGCGACGCGTCGCACGCGTCGCTGAGGGCCCGCGCGGACATCGGTTCGGCGCTGGCCGTGACGAGGATCTCGCGCGCGTACTCGTCCTCGAGGAGTTCGAGGACGTCCACGGGGTCGAAATCCTCGGTCACGCCCGACGGTTCTGCGAGCCGACACATAAACGGTGACGACGGGGCGTGCCGGCGGCGGGCGGACTCGGCGACGAGCGGCGCCGTCGAGCCGAGAGCGGAGACACTACATACGGGCACGGACTTTGCCCACGCAGCGATGCCCGTCGTCCTCACCTGTGCGGACTGTGGCCGGGGGTACAGCCTCGGGACCGTCCTCGGCGACAGCGACGCGCACGGGTCGCGACCGCTCCAGTGTCCGAACTGTTACGCGCTGCTCGGACGGACCCGACAGGGGTGACGCGACCGGCGGCGTACCGGGACGGGTCGCCCCCGGCCCCGCACCGGAGGCCCGGAAAATCGCCGTCTCGAACAGATTCATAACCGGTGACTGCGATGCGCGGGCGTGAGCGAGCACGACGACGGCTCCGACGTTCGCCTGGCGGGCGCCACCTCCGTGCTCGTTCTCGCCCCGGCATTCGAGAACCCGGACGACGAGGCCTGCCTCGACCTGCTGACGACCCACCCGCCCGCGGAGACGAACGTGCTGGGCGTGACGACGGCGGCGCCGACGGAGCGACTGGCGCTCTGGCGGTCGGGGGTCGGCGACGAGCGCCCGGCCCGCACGGCGGTCGTCGACGCCAGCGGCGAGGGGCCGGGCACGCCCGCCGAGGCGGGCGAGTGGGACGCCTCGCTCGCGGTCGACGTCCTCCCCGGCGACGCCGAACCCGTCGACGTCGGCGTGGCGGCGGCGCGTCGCCTCGGCGCCTGGGAGTCGACGCCCGCGACCACGCATCTCTGCCTGCACTCGGTGACGGCGCTGCTCGACGCGTTCGAGCGCGAGCGCGTGATCGCGCTGGTGAACGCGCTCAACGGCCAGTGCGGGGCGGTCGACGCCGTCGCCCACCACCACCTCGACCCGGACGCCCACGACGAGGAGACGGTCGCCGCGTTCCGGCCGCTGTACGACGCCGTGCTCGAGCACATCCCGGGACACGGCTGGACGACGACGACCGCGGACGCGTCGAAGGACCACCCTTCCTTTCGCGCCGGGCCGGACCACGCCACCGGCGAGGACGCGACGATCGGGACCCCCGTGACGGCGCCGATCCCGTACTCGTTCGACACGGTGCTCGAACTCGTCGCGGCGCCGCGCCGCCGGACGCTGCTCTATCACCTGAAGGACCGCACGGACGAGCGGATCCCGCTCGACGACCTCGTCGAGCGGGTGGCCGAGCGCGAGCGCGCGATCCCGAAACGCGAGGCGCCGTCCTCCCGCGACGCGGTGTGCCGGTCGCTCGTCCACACCCACCTCCCGAAGCTCGCGGAGGTCGGGATCGTCGCGGTCGACGCCGACGAGGGGGTCGTCCACTACCACCCCAACCCGGCGCTCGAATCCTGCCTGGAGTACGTCGAGACGCTCGAACTCGGGTGACCGACGCGTCGCTGCGCAGGCCGTCGACGCCCCGGCGCCCGCCGCCCCAGTTTTCAGATGCGATAATTCGCCCAGTAGAGTGATGTGCCTGCTCCTGCCACGTCGGGCCGCCGCGGGTCCCCACCGCCGCGGCACGAGATCGTCCCCACCCCGAGACGACGCCACACTGACGATTCGCACCGGCCGGGACGTGCCACCCGGCCGGTTCGTCGTCCGCTACCCCGCCGACCGGCAGCGTCGCCGGGGGAGCTGCCGGTCGAGGGGTTCTCCTTTCGCGACGGTCGCCGAGCGGTGTCCGAGGACGCGAGCGCCGGCGCGCGGGCGCCGGCGCACCGGGGAGGGGCAAAGCTATCATCGTCCCAACCGGTACGTGGACGCATGGCAGCCGCGATCCGCGACCTGTTCGACCGGGTGCGCCGTCCCGAGTACACGGGCGAGAACCGCTGTGTGCCGTGTACGGTCGTCAACCTCGTCATCGCGGCGGCGCTCGCGCTCGTGGTCGCCCGCGGCGTCGCCGCCGTCCGCCCGTGGCCGACCGCCGCGCTCGCCGGCGCGGCCGCCGGCATCCTCGCCGGTCTCGTCGTCGCGCTCCGTGGCTACCT
>JBDGTB010000057.1:0-29660 GCA_042217235.1 Haloferacaceae archaeon
TACGGGACAGCGTCCTAAGCGCTGCGCCTTTGACCTGGCTCGGCTACCCGCGCGCACGACGAGGTAGCACCCAAGCGCGGAAAGAACCTGTCGCTTCGCGCCCCCGACAGTATATGTGGGTCGGGCTCCGACGGTGGCGCATGTACCGGGCGCGGGACCGCGTCGAACACGAGGCGTGGCTGGAGCGGATCGACGCGGCGGCCGACGAGCTCGGGCTCGGCGAGGCGGCGCGGTCGAACGCCGTGGACCTCTTTCTCTCGGACGTGCCCGACGCCGAGCGGACGCGGCCGCCGGCGGCGGCCGCCAGCCTCTACGCCGGCGCGCTCGTCGCGGGCGAGGAGCGCTCGCAGTCGGCGGTCGCCGACGCGGTCGGGGTCAGCCGGGTGAGCGTCCAGCACCGCTGGAAGGATCGTCTCGCCGACGCCGGGTTCGACGTTCCGGAGTGGTAGCCCGGGGCGGCCGCGACGACCCGCCGGTCGGGGCCGTCACCCGCCCTGGGGCCGCGTCGCGCCGCGGCCCTCGCGCCCGGGCGTGAGGTTGCCGTGCTCGTCTATCTCGCCGCGGACGACCCGCGTCGAGGAGATGCGCTCGCCGTCCTCGGCGGGGACGTGGTCGACGACGACGACCCGCAGGCCCTCCAGGCCGCGCTCCGCGCGGATCTCGTTTATCCGCTCGGCGCCCGCACGGGTCTCCGGCGAGACGACGATGGCGTCGAACTCGGGTTCGACCGCGATCCCGGTCGGCTCCGAGAGCGGGCGGACCGCGAACGTCCGGCCGTGCCGGTCGGCCAGCGTCCGGAGCTCGGCGCGGAGGTCCCGCTCGCGCTCGGCGTACGGCCGAACGTAGCGGTCCTCGTTGCGGGTCTTCGGGGCGAGGTCGTCGGTCGTGAGGCCGACGGTGACGTCGCCCAGCTCGAACGCGCGCTCGAACAGCGCCCGGTGTCCGTCGTGGACGGGGTCGAACGTCCCACCCAGCGCGACGTCCATACCCGCCACAGGGCGCCCCGAGACATAAAAGGCCGCGTGTCGTCAGTCCTCCCGCTCCTCGACGGTGATCCGGACGGGCTCGTCGTCGGCCGCCTCGCCGGTCAGCCGCTCGTCGAGGTTGAACACGGCGTTGAGCTGCTCCTGGACCCCACCGACGGCCCGCCGGACCAGCTCGTTCGGGGGGATCGCCTCGTACTCGTAGGGGTTGTTGCCCGCGCCGGCGCTCTCGCGTTTGTGTCGGGTCACCGTCCCCTCGTCGGCGAGCTCCGCCAAGGCCTCGCGGACGGTGCTGGGGTACAGCCCGGTGCCGTCCGCGACCTCCTCGCTCGTCGAGTCCGGGTGCTGGCGGAGGTAGACGTAGATCCGCGCGCGGGTCTCCGTGTCGAGCAGCCACGCGAGCAGGTCGACGACCCCCTCGTCGAACTCGGCGACGGCGCGGTCAGCCTCCCGCTCCAGTCGCTCCTTGGCGCTCGACCCCTCTTCGTCGTCCGTCCGTGCGTCCGGCTCCTCGGACGCGTCGTCGGTCGACATATGTCCTGTCAGACAGGTCAGGACTCGTCCGCCTAAATGGCTTTCGCCGGGTCGTCGACGAGGAGGTCGGCACAGAGCGCGTCGAGACCGCCGGCCTCCCGGAGCCGGCGCTGGCGGGTCGCGCCGCTCTCGGCGTCGTACACTCGGCGGAGGCCGTCCACCCCGAGGCGGTCGCACTCCCGCTCGACGAACTCGTCGAGGGTGACCTCGCCGGTGCCGTCGCGCGTCACGAAGGCGGCGTCGTGGCCGTGCCGGATCGCCCGCCACTTGTTCTCGTCGAGGTACTCCCGGCGGACCGGGCTGGCCGACTCGCCGTCCGCGTGGCGCTCGGCCAGGTCGAGCACGAGCGCGTGGACGTACTCGACGAACGCGGTCACGTAGGACGGGTCCGCCTGTGCGTCCGGGGCGCGCACCTCGACCGTCCCGTGGGCCGTGTGGGGCCGGACGTCGAACCAGATCTCCCCCCGGTCGTTTATCGACCCCGTCTCGATCATCCGTCGCTCGAAGCGCTCGTACGCCTCGAAGTCCTCGAACCGCGTCGGCATGCCGGTGTTCGGCAGGTTCTCGAACACCTTGGCGCGGGCGGAGGCCAGGCCGGTGTCGTAGCCGTTCCAGAACGGTGAGTTCGCCGAGAGCGCGAGCAGGGGGGCGAGATGCCACCGGAGCTCGTTCGCGACCCACGTCGCCCGGTCCGCGTCGTCGACGCCGACGTGGACGTGCAGCCCCGCCGTCGTGTTGCGGTGCTGAGGGTACTGTATCCGGTCGAGCTGCGCGCGGTAGCGCTCCTTGCGGGCGTGGTCGAGCTCGCGCCAGCGGGCGGCTGGGTGGAGGCCGGCGGCCGCGATCCGGTAGCCGTGGTCGGCGGCGTGCTCGACCAGCGCCGACCGGGTGCGCTCGACCCACGTATCGACCGCGTCGACGGACTCGACGGTCGGCGTCTGGGTCTCGATCGTGAACTGGAACAGCTCGTGGTCGAGCCGGTCGACGAGCGGCTCCGGCGGCTCCGGCCCGTACACCAGGTCGTCGATCCCGCTGGTGGGACGGCCGCGCTCGTCGACGACGAAGAACTCCTCCTCGATCCCGAGGCTGCCGAGGCGGTCGAACGCATCGCGGGAGCCCACGTCCATCGGCGGAGGGGTCGCCGGCCGCCCCTATATATCCGTGGTCTCGTCGCGCGTGAGGCGCACGGTCCGGTCGGCCCACCCGCGAAGCGCGTCGAGCGCGCGCCGCTCGTTCCGGGAGACCGGGTCGTCGACCCACTCGTCGCCGTCGAGGGCGTTACAGACGACCGCCTCGGCGCCGGCACAGGCCGCGCGGAGCGGCGACGGGTCGCCGTCCGCCTGGAACGGGATCGTCGCGTCGTTGACGAACGCCGCGCGGGGGTCGGGGGCGGCGTCGAGCAGCGTGCGGGCGCGGGCGGCGTTGTCGCGGGCGAGGTCGAGCGCGCCCTCGGGGCCGCCCTCGGCACGGGGGGCGTGCGCGTCGATGACGCCGTGCCAGGCGCCGTCCGGGACGCTCGTAAAGCGGCTGATGCGGCCGCCCAGGACCCGGCCGTCGCGCTCGAGTTCGGGGGCGAAATCGAGCACGACGACGCCGGCGGGTCCGTGCCGGTCGACCCAGCGGTCGAGCGCCGCCGCGGTCAGCCGGGTCTTCCCGCTGTCGGACGGTCCGGTGACGAGGGTGACCCCCTCGAGCGGAACGTCGGTCACGACCGCACGGTCCGCCCGGTCGCCGTCGCGTCGCGGACCCCCTTCGCGAGGAGCGCGAGCGTCGCGACCCCGAACACCGCCGCGAAGGCGACGACGACCGCCGAGATGGGGTCGGACGCGGCCGTGCCGACGCGGCTGGCGACGAACTGGCCGGCGGTGAGCGCGCCGACCGCGAGGACGGCGGTCCCGCCCACCGCCTCGCGGGCTCCGAGCGACCCGGGCACGTCGTCCGCGTGGAGGAGCACGAGCACGAGCGCGACGGCGAACGGCGTCCCGACGAGGCCAAAGGCGAGCACGAGCGCGAGCAGGGGGAACAGGGCGCCGCCGACGAACGCGCCGCCCGCGGAGAGGAGCGCGACGCCCGCGATGAGCGCCCGGTAGCGCCGGTCGCTCACGTCGGTCCCCCAGCCGAGCTTGTCAGCGACGAGGTAGGGCGGGACGACCGTGTTCCCCCCGAGCGTGGAGACCGCGGCGCCGAGCAGGCCGAACAGGAAGAGCCGCTCGGCGGCCGGCCCGACCAGCGGCCCGAGCGCCGCGGCCGCCGAGGTGGGCGTCAGGTCCGCCGGGTTCACGTTCGGCCCGTGGAGCACCGACGCCGTGACGACGAAGATCGCGAGGCTGTACACGCCGAAGGCCCCGAGCATCGACACCCCGACGTCGAGGCGGGCGAGCGGAACGTCCTCGCGGGTCCAGCCACGCGCCCGGACCGTGTACGTCTGCATCGTGATGATCGTGACGTGGACGGCGCCCCCGAGGATGCCCGCCGCGAGCAGGGCGCCGTCGACGCCCGCGGGGACGACGGGAACCAGCCCCCCGACCGCGGCGCCGGCGTCGACGGGGACGACGGCGAGCGAGGCGACGAAGGCGACGACGACGGCCGAGACGAGCACCTTCGCCCCCAGCTCGGCGGCGCGGTAGCCACGCCCGGCGAGCCCGACCGCGAGCACGACCGCCCAGACGACCCCCCACACCCCGGCGTCGACGCCCGTCACCGTCTCGGTCACGTCGGCGACGGTCCGCATGATCACCAGCTGTGCCAGCCCCGCCGCGAGCACCACGTCGAGGACGAGCAGCCACGCCCACCACGCGCCGAGGTGGCGCTCGACGGTCGTGACGATCCCCTCGCCGGACAGCAGGGCGAGGCGCGCGGCGAGATACTGGATCGTCGCGCCGAGCACCGCCGAGAGGATCACGACCCACAGCAGCGCGTAGCCGTACGTCGCGCCCGCGGTCAGGAGACTCGCCATCGTCGCCGGGCCGGCCGCGATGGCGCCCGCGAGCCACGTGGGACCGGTCTCGGCGAGGAGCGTCCGCAGGTTCGCGTCGGTCATCGTTCCAACCGGCGCGCCCACCCGCCCTAAACCTTACCACTCGGTGGTATCACGACTGGGTCGGCGTCGGTCGCCGCCGTCCGCCGTCCGGCGTCACTCCCGGAGCGGGCGGGCGACGACGCCGAGGTGGGCGTCGTGGTGCGGGTCGAGCCGGTCCGTCGCCAGCACCTCGTACCCTCGCCGGAGGTCGGCGAGCGCCCGGTCGAAGACGGCGTCGGGGGGCGCGGTGACGTCCTCGCTTCGGGCCTTCAGCGCGAGGAGGAGGCGGCCGTCGTCGGCCAGGAACCGACGGTTCCGCAGCGCCACGTCGGCCTGCCCGCGGGTGGCGACGTCCTGCACGACGGCGTCGAGGTCGGCCTCGACGACGTGGGCGTACGTCTCGGGCTCGCGGGCGTCCTTCAGGAGCGGGAACAGCCGGTCGCGGCTCGCGGCCACGTCGAGCAGGTCCCGGGCGGGCCGGGGGGCGAACTCGACGGCGTAGGTCGGGCCGGCGAAGTCGGCGACGTGCGAGACGGTGGTCCCGTTCGCGGCGCCGAGATACAGCACCCGGTCGCCGCCGGACAGCCCCACGTCCATCCCGCGGGCGAGCATCGCGCCGAGCTTCGAGCGCCCGGCGTCCCACAGCCGCCAGTCGCCGTCCGTCGGCTCGCCGTAGACCGGCTCGCCCCGGCTCGCGAGCCGTTCCCGACCGTCGAACGTCCGCCTGGCGACGCCGTCGGGGAGGCTCATTCGGCCCCACCCCCCTCGTCGCCCGCCGGGTCGGCCCCCTCGGTCGCTTCCTCGCCGGCCCCGTCACCGGGATCCTCGACGCCGCCCGCCCCGTCGTCGGGTCCGTCGTCGGTCGCGTCCGACGCCCCCGCCCGGGCGCGGATCGTCTCGATGCGCTCGCGGAGCTGGTCGTGGATCTCGGGGCGGTACTCGCCGCTGTAGTGGTCGATCCGGGCCGCGATGGCGAGCTTCCCCGCGAGCGCCCTGGCCGCCGACCCCCGGTCCGCCGGCCGCGTGTTCCGGACGGCGTCGTGGGTGTAGATGACCCCGTGTTTCGGCGACGGCGCGTGTCCGGCGAGGTGCGCGAAGAGGGCGTCCTCGGCGCCGAGCACCTGCACCGTGCCGCTGGGCTTGCGCGCCAGCGTCTCCAGCCCGCCCGCGAGCGCGACGAGCCGTGCGGCGAGCACCGGGCCCGCCATCTCGGCGAGGTTCGGCATCGCCGACGGCGCCGTCCGCTCGACGTGCGCGCGCAGGGCGTCGGCCTCCTCGGACAGGTCGACCGCCCGCCGGGCCAGCGACACCGCTCGCTCCTCGGTCGGGTCGGTCGGCTCGCGCTCGGCGAGGCCCCGGGCGCCCGCGAGGCCCGTCGACACGTCGTCGAAGAGGCTCCCGCCCCACTCCACGGCGCGCTCGGCGAGCTCGTTCGCCGTCCGCTCGGCGTCGTCCATGGCGCGAATACTATGCTTGAGCTGTTGGTCGTCCGCCCGCTCTCGCTCTTTGACGGCCTCGCGGGTGGCGTGGAGGGTGGCCTCGTGGAGAGCGTCGTAGTACTCGTCTTCCCTCTCCGCGAAGCCGGATTCGACTGCTCGCGCGGGCCAGTCGTCGGGCGTTTCGGCGCTCCCGTTTTCGATGGCGTCGCGGGCGGCGTCGGGGTCGTCGGGCGGTACCGATTCGAACCAGCCCGAAGCGTCGGCGTCCTCGGTCATACTCGGAGAACTGCGGGCGAAATCGTATATGCGTCCCGGTGTGGCGGGGGAGGTATCGGTCAACGGATGGTGTCCAGATGGTCCAGGTCAGTCCCACGCATCGAGTTCTTCGCGTCCTGCGAACGCGTCCCTGCTCGGGTAGGCATCGACCATCGCGATGAGCGCAGACGCGACTCGGTACGCGGGTATCGTGTCGTCGTGGAGGAGAACGACCCCGGCGTGAGCCTCGTTCGGGAGCGCGCCGAAATCCGTCACGTCACTCGTGACGATAGTGAGGTCGTGTTCGCGGGCGTAGGGGGAGAACGTCGTCTTCGTCGTCGGCACCCTGTCCGACCGTGTCCCGAACGTGGACGGCGAACAGGTCCACCTTGTCGAGATACGTGGCTACTTTCGGGTCGACGTTCTCGTCGAGGAGAAACCGCCACTCGGGCACTTCACCTGTCCGGTTCGACGCCGTCGGGGCGTTCGATGGAGTTCCGGAACGCCTCGAAGGCCTCGTCGCGCTCGTCCGCGACCGCGCTCATCTCGCGCGGGTGGTCGTGATAGTACGCGAGCGCGTGATAGACATCGGCCACGTCCAGGTCGTACCGGTCGGCGACTGTCTCGGGCTCCACACCGCGCTCTTCGACCAGTGCGTACACTTGGCGAACGCTGACCCGGCGTCCGGCGACGTGGGGTTCGTCCATGAGGTCGTGGACGACACGACGGGTCTCCCGTTCGGCCATGCTCGTCTCTACTGTCTGCTATCGCAAAAACATTCGCCGTAAACTCCTCACAGGTTCGAAGAACGTTCTGGATCGGCCGATAGCAGGGCCCGTCCGTCGAGAAACAGGCACTCCAGAGCGATCGAGGTGGACGGTTTCCTAGTGGGAATACTATTCCGAATGGGAATAGGTACGAAAGGTTCGCCCGCCGAATCGCTCCCCAGACGGGCATCAGTTCGGAAGAGAGACCGCAATCAAGCGGCCCGCGGAGTGTCGTCCATGGCGCGGACGGCGTGTTCGAACTGCTGGTCGTCGGTCCGGTCCGGCTTCCGAACGGCCCCGCGTCGCCTCGCGGAGGCGGTCGTAGTGCTCTACCTCGTCGGCGGCGCTCCCCGACGCGACCGCGCGCGCCGGCAGTCCGACGGCGTGTCGGCGGAGCCGGCGACGCTGGCCTCGCGGGCGTCGTCGAGGGGCCACGCCTCGAACCCTCGAACCAGCCCGCGAACTCGGGTGTCGATTGGAGAGTCGGTGATGGTGTATCGGATGGCCTCCGAGAAGTACGTGGACCGGTTCGTCTACGGCGACGACCCGATGGACGACCAGCAGTTCCTGTGACCGGCTCCATCGACCCCTCGGAGTGACGGGACTATCGCGGGTCGATGGGAATCCTGATGTGTATCCAGACGCATACGGCTCTGTAGCCGGTGATACGGCGACCGTTTCAGACGAACCCTTGTGGGGTTGAAGCTCTCATCCCCCGGCGGACGGCCGCCCGGCGGTGAAAGTTTCAGCGAACCCTTGTGGGGTTGAAGCGGCCCGCAGTCACAGGTTGCCGACCTCGCGGCCAAGTTTCAGACGAACCCTTGTGGGGTTGAAGCCCGTCGGCCCCCGACCGGGCGCGCAGTCGGAGCTGGGTTTCAGACGAACCCTTGTGGGGTTGAAGCGCCCGGAACCTCGCCGGCGTCCACATTTTCCGCGGGGTTTCAGACGACCCCTTGTTGGGTTGAAGCAGGAGTGGTACGAGAGTGCCGCCGGCGTGGGCGAGAGCTGACCACTCGTCAACCGTCCCGAACCCCTCGGGAAAGACATACGCGAGACGGCGGCGACCCTCGCTCCCGCAGCGCTGGCGTCGCGACGCTCGCTGCGAGCTGACGAAGTGGACGAACGTCGGGCGACACGTTTTCCTGTCGACGGCGTCAACAGCAGGGTATGGGTACGAAGCAGATTCGCGTGAGCGACGACCTGTACGCCCGCATCAGATCGGAGAACGAGGAGGGTGAAACGCTCGGTGAGACACTGGAGCGGATGGTCGACGACTACACGCTCGTCGACTTCGCGGATGACATGGCGGAGGTCGACCCCGATTTCAGCGTCGAGGAGGCGACCGACGGCGCGGTCGGGGCGACGCCGCCGTCACACGAGTAGATGATCCTCGACACGCAGTATCTCGGTGCGCTCGCCGACGGACGAGAGTCGGCGCGGGCGAAGGCCCGCGACCTCACTGCACGACAGGTTCCGACGCGGGTCCCGACGGCGGTCATCTGGGAAGCCTACACTGGGATCGGGAACGCCGCGAACGGCGAACTCGCCGGACGACTCCGGTCGGGGTACGAACAGTTGGTCGCCAGCCGGGGAACCGTCGACCTGACACCTGCGGTAGCGCGCCGCGCCGGCGAACTAAACGGCGAACACACGACGTCTGACCGGCTCGCCGAACTCGACGGCGCGGACTCCATCGTCGCCGCGCACGGGCTGCTTCTCGACGAGCCCGTCGTCTCGAACGACGGTGACTTTCAGGGCGTCGATGGACTCGAAGTCGTCACCTTCTGAGCGCGCAAGTGCTCCCGCGTCGGGACGGACACCCGTTTCAGACGAACCCTTGTGGGATTGAAGCCGGCCGCCCCGAGTTGGACGCCAAGCCCCATGCCGGGTCTTGGCACGGCGTCGAGAGCGTCCAGGGGAGTGTGACGGCGCGACAGGTCGAGAATCGATTGCTGGGACAGACTGTAGAGGTGGTCGACGAGGTAGTCGCACGGAAAGCCGCGAAGTTACTTGCGAGCGCCGACGACGACCGGGGCGGGAACTCGGGCGCGGACTTCATCGACGCCATGGTCGCCGGTGTCGCGGACGAGTACGGCGAGCCGGCTCTCGCGCAGAGCGTTTGGGGCTTCGAGCGGCTCGGTGTCGACGTCGAGACGTGGTGACGCTCGGGAACAGCGGAGGAAGTGGACGAACGTCAGAGAGGTCGGTGACCTCTATGTGCTTCTCGAGGACGTCGGTCCGGATCGGCGTCGGCGACGACGTACTCGTCTTCGGTCGAGCGGGCCGTCGCGGCGATCGTGGCATCTCTGTGGGGGAGTTCGGGCAAGAGCAGTCGGGAGCCCCGTGACGACCGGCACGCCGTCCGCCGGGAGCGGAAAGTCGCGCACAATCCGGGTTAATCCGGCTGTGCGGTCGCGACGACGTATCGCCCCTGGGGGGATAGCCGAGACCGATGACAGCCATGGCACCCTCGATCGCTCTCCAGGCCGGCCCGTTCGCGGACCCGCTCGACGGCGTGGTGGTGTTCGCGGTCAGCCTGCTCATCGGCGGCGCGGCGATCCACGCGAGCTCCCGGTACGCCGTCTACCGCGACGCCCCGGGCAAGATGACGTTCGAGCACGCGGTCGTCACGGCGCTGCTCGCGTGGGTCCCGTTCGTCGGGTCGCTGCTCGCGCTGGTCGGCTGGGTCGCGGTGATCCGCTGGCGGTACCCGGGCGGCTGGGTCGAGGCCGGCGTGACCGGCGCCGCGGCGTGGGCGGCGGCCGTCGTCGCGCTGGCCGCCCTCGAACTCGTCGGGGTCGGCTCCGTCTCGGCCCTCGGCGTGCCGGGCGCCTGATCGACCCGTCTCGACCGGCGGTCGGCTCGCCGTCGGCGACCGCTCAACCTTCAACGCTAAGTGTGCGGGACGACCAGCGGTGAGTATGGCTGACGAGCAGACCGACGCGGGCGAGTTCGGCAGGTACGGCGGACGACACGTCCCGGAGATGCTGGAGGAGCCGCTGGCGAAGCTCGCGGCGGCGTTCGAGGAGGTCGCGCTCACCGACGAGTTCCGCGAGGAGTTCCGGGCGATCATGGCGGAGTACGCGGGGCGACCGACGCCGATCACCTACGCGGAGGGGCTCTCCGAGGAGTACGGGGCGGACGTCTACCTCAAGCGCGAGGACCTGCTCCACGGCGGCGCCCACAAGCTGAACAACGCGGTCGGGCAGGCGCTGCTCGCGAAGAAGGCGGGGAAAGAGCGCCTGATCGCCGAGACCGGCGCGGGCCAGCACGGCACCGCGACGGCGATGGTCGGCGCCCTGTTCGACCTCGACACGGAGATCTACATGGGGAAAAAGGACGTCGAGCGCCAGCGGATGAACGTCTTCCGGATGCGGCTGATGGGCGCCGAGGTCAACGAGGTGACCCGGGGCGGCGCGGGGCTCTCCGACGCCGTCGACGTGGCGCTCGAGGACCTCGCCGAGAACGTCGACGACACCCACTACCTCGTCGGGTCGGTCGTCGGCCCCGACCCGTTCCCGCGGATGGTCCGGGAGTTCCAGTCGATCATCGGCGAGGAGGCCCGCCAGCAGTTCCTCGACCGGACGGGCGAGCTCCCGGACGCCTGTGCGGCCTGCGTCGGCGGCGGGTCGAACGCCATCGGCCTGTTCCACGCCTTCCGCGACGACGACGTCGCCTTCTACGGCGGCGAGGGCGGCGGCGAGGGCGCCGGCTCCGGCCGCCACGCCGCGCCGCTCGACGAGGGCGAGGACGACGTCATCCACGGGATGGCGACCCGCGTCATCGACGAGGACACCGAGGTCCACTCCGTCTCCGCGGGGCTGGACTACCCGGGCGTCGGTCCCGAGCACGCGCTGTTCCGCGAGATCGGACGCTGCGAGTACCGGGCGATCACGGACGAGGAGGCGCTGGAGGCGTTCCGGACGCTCTCGCGAACCGAAGGGATCATCCCCGCACTGGAGACCGCCCACGGCCTCGCGATGGCAAAGCAGGTCGCCGACCGCCACGACTCCATCCTCGTCAACCTCAGCGGGCGCGGAGACAAGGACATGGAGCAGGCCGCGTCGCTGTTCGACCTCTCCTGAGCCACGGCAACGTTTAACACACGAGGGGCGGTAAGACGGGTGCCATGGGACACACCTCGTTCACCTGTCGACGGTGCGACAACCGGGTGAGTCCGGCAGCCTACCGGTCGACCTGTCCGGAGTGTGGCGGCGGGCTCCGCCCGTCGCGCCGGTAGGGTCTTCATCGGGACGTCCGAACCGGGACCATGAGCGGCACGGACGAGACGGGCCCGACGGCGGTCCGCTCCATCGCCGTCAGCGCCGACGACGTGGTGGCCGCGCTGGAGGCGCGTACGCGCACCGGCAGACGAGCCGTGCTCCGGGTCACGCCGCCGTTCTCCGGGCGGATGCGTGCCCGCATCCACGTCGAGCGGGACGCGTCGGGACCGGACGTCGAACGGGAGGGGACATCGGCGAGCGGCGGCGCCGACGGGCCGGCTCCGATCCACCTGCCTCCGGAGCGGCTCGTGGCCGACCCGCCGGCGTACCCCGACCCCGACGAGACGGCCGACGCGCTCCGGGAGCGGGGGTCGTACTCGACGGAGGCCCACCACGACCGTCACGTCCGGCGCGTCGAGGCGTGGCGGCGGGCCGTCCGGGCGTCGATCGTCGAGTCGGTGACCGTCGACACGGCGGGGGGCAGCCACGAGATCGCGGTGAAGGTTCTCGACCAGAGGGACCGGTGACCCCGACGCGACGGGCGGTCCCCGGGCCGACAACGCTTTTGCGCCTCCGGCGCCCTGACGGCGTCATGAAACGGGTACGCGTCGCGGGCGTCGCGCTGACGGCGCTCGCCGTCGTGGGCTACGTGGTCGGCGCCCTCGCCCCCTACCCCGGGCGGGCGTTCACGCTGACGGGGGTGATGGTGGGCCTGACGCTCTGGGCCGTCGGCGGATGATCGAGGCCGTCGCCTACGACGGGGACGGGGTCGAGCGCTACGGGAGCGACGACCTGCAGGCGGCTCGCGCGGCCGAGGGGACCACCTGGGTCCGGGTCGCGGACGCCGACGAGGCCGAACTCGACCGCGTGGCGGACGCGTTCGGCATCCACCCGCTGTCGGTCGAGGACGTGCGCCGCGACGTCCGCCCGAAGACCGAGGAGTTCCCCGACCACACGTTCCTCCTCGTCAAGACCGCGACTCTCCGGCGCGGCGAGACGACGTTCGAGGAGGAGATCCGCTCGAAAAGCGTCGGGCTCTTCCTCGGGCGCGACTGGCTCGTCACGCTCTCGACCGAGCGCGTCGATGCGGTGACGCGGACGTGGGAGGCGGTGACGACCGCCGACCCGCGGGTGGTCGGGCAGGGGGCCGACTTCGCCGCCTACCGGGTGGTCGACGCCGTCGTCGACGACTACTACGGCCTGCTCGACGAGATCGAGGACCTCATCGAGAGCATCGAGGACGGGGTGCTGGAGGGACCGGACACCGACGTTCTCACCGACCTGAACGCGGTCCGGCGCGACCTGCTCTCCTTTCGCAAGCTGGTCTGGCCGACGCGCGACGCGGTCGGCGTGCTCGCCCGTGGCGACCCGGACGTCGTCGCCGAGCGCACGGAGAAGTACTACCGCGACGTGTACGACCACCTGGTCCAGCTGGTCGACCTCACGGAGACGTACCGCGAGCTCGCGCGTGGCGCCCGCGACATCTACCTCAACGCCCTCTCGCAGTCGACCAACGAGGTGATGAAGGCGCTGACCGTCGTCGCGACCGTCTTCATCCCGCTCACGTTCGTCGCGGGCGTGTACGGCATGAACTTCGCCGACGGCGCGTTCAACATGCCCGAACTCGGGTGGCCGTACGCGTACCCCGCCGTCGTGCTCGGGATGGGGCTGACCGCGTTCGTCCTCCTCGTCTACTTCCGGCAGGAGGGGTGGCTCTGACCGTCCGTAAACGATAAGGCGGTTTCGGTCGTCCGGACTGTCCCTCGCACTCGACCGTTTCTCGGCGAAATCGAACGACGTGAGTGGGTATCTTCGGCGCACGTCGGCAAAACATTTAAATACCTTACCCACTTACAGATAGTAAGCGCATTCGGCCGGGGTCTCTCCTCTCTCGCCCGGCACGAGTGCCCCGACAACCACATGACCGACACGACAGTCACGACCGAGAACGCGGACCGAGGCATCGAGCAGGAACGGGAGTCGGCCGACGAGCCGTCGGTCCGGACGGCCTGTCCCGAGTGTGGCGGCGACCTCGTCACCGACGAGGAGCACGGCGAGCGGGTGTGTTCGGACTGCGGGCTCGTCGTCGAGGTGGACAACATCGACCACGGCCCGGAGTGGCGCGCGTTCGACAGCAGCGAGCGGGACACGAAGTCGCGCGTCGGCGCCCCGACGACCGAGATGATGCACGACAGGGGGCTGTCGACGAACATCGGCTGGCAGGACAAGGACGCGTACGGGAAGACGCTGTCCTCGCGCCAGCGCGAGAAGATGCAGCGGCTGCGGACCTGGAACGAGCGGTTCCGCACGCGGGACTCCAAGGAGCGCAACCTCAAGCAGGCGCTGGGCGAGATCGACCGGATGGCCAGCGCGCTCGGGCTCCCCGAGAACGTCCGCGAGACCGCCTCCGTCATCTACCGCCGCGCGCTCGACGACGACCTCCTGCCGGGGCGGTCGATCGAGGGGGTCGCGACGTCGGCGCTGTACGCCGCCGCCCGCCAGGCCGGCACCCCCCGCTCCCTCGACGAGATCTCCAACGTCTCCCGCGTCGAGAAGATGGAGCTCACGCGGACGTACCGCTACATCGTCCGCGAGCTGAAACTGGAGGTCGAGCCCGCCGACCCCGAACAGTACATCCCGCGGTTCGTCTCGGACCTCGACCTCTCCGAGGAGACCGGACGGCAGGCTCGGAGCCTGATCCGGGACGCCAAGGACACGGGCATCCTCTCGGGCAAGTCGCCGGTGGGGCTCGCGGCGGCCGCGGTGTACGCCGCCGCGCTGCTCACCAACGAGAAGGTGACCCAGAGCGAGGTCAGCGAGGTCGCCAACATCTCCGAGGTCACCATCCGCAACCGGTACAAGGAGCTGCTCGAGGCGAGCGACCCCGGGCTGACGGCCTGACCGGAACCCGCTCGCGGTCCGCCGCTGTCGGCTGATTGACCCGTTCCTCGGAAACTTTTATTCGCCCGCCGGCCGTCTCCCCGGCGTCATGGTCGAAGCCTTCGTTCGGCTGCTCTGTCCGGAGTGTGACAAGGGGTGGGAGGAGAACCCGACGGAGCTTCCCGGCCCCCGTCGCAACTTCGACTGTCCGAACTGTCACGCGACGCGCCGGCTCGCGGAGTTCATGCGAACCGAACGCGACCTCGAGGCGGTCAAGCAGTTCAACGAGGAAGGCTAGAGGTCGGGGACCGACGACAGGGCCCCGCAGGCGTCACACTTCAGTACTCGCGTCCCCTGCTCGGTGACGAGCCGCGTGTCCGGCAGGCCACACTCCGGGCAGCGAACGAAGTCGTCGACGTAGGCGTCGATGGCGTCGGCGACGCGGCTCTGCTTGAAGTCGCCGGTGAAGCGCGCGCGGCCCTTCTCGTCTATCTGTGCGCTGGTCCCCAGCTCCGTCTGGAGGAACTTCACGACGTGGTCGGGGTCGCGGTCGAGCCGGTCGACCGTCGCCTGGAAGTTCTCGTACACCGTGACGTTCCCCTCGGTCCGCACCTCCGGCGTCGGCACCTCGAATCGGTCCCCGCCCTCGGAGATGTCCGGCGTCTGCTCCAGCGCCCGGTCCAGCTGGTCCTCGTAGTCCATGTCCACACGTCGCCGGCGGGGTCGTAAAACCTCTGCGAACGCCGTCGACCGACCGGTTCGTCGGCGGCGGGGGTGCGGCCGTCCCGCACTACCGACCCTGGCCTACCGACCGCCGACGGCCGATCCGGGGTCGCGCCGCGGACGCCGCGTGCCGATCCGACGACTGACGGGCCGAGAGGGCCGAATCGCCCGGACCGTGTTAACTCGACTCAAGATAATAATATAACCCTCCGGCAGTTACGAAGGGATGGCTATGAAAAAGCAGGAGCTCATTCACCTGCACGGGCTGCTTTCGGAAGTACGAAACCAGTGTGAGCAGTGGCACGACGAGGAGTTCGACCTCGAGGCGTACGAGATGACGGGCGTCCGACCGACATCCATCCACAAGTCGAAGACCGACCACAAGGCGGCGGTGTTCGAACTCGCGAAGGGCATCACCGGGTCCATCGACGAGCCCGAAACGGCGGAGCCGGAGCGCGTCGCTCCGCGCGCCGACTGAACTGGCGGCCGACGCAGCATCCTCGCCGGACGACGAGCCCGCCAGCGGCGGCGCCGTCCGGCCGACGCGACCGCTAGGACTCCTCGACCAGGTCCTCGAACTCCGGTAGCAGGTCCTCGTCGTCCCCGTTTCCGGGCTCCGCCTCCGTCCCCCCTCCGCCGCTGTCGTCCGTCTCCTCCTCGTCGTCGGTCACCTCGTCCGTCTCCCCCTCGTCGTCCTCGACCGGCTCGACTTCGAGGACCGAGAGCGGGATGTTCTCCAGCCGACCGCCGATCTCCTTGCGGGCGATCCGGGAGGCGTGCTCCTCCTGTTCGACGTTGAAGACGGTCATCTCGAGTTCGAGAGCGACCAGCGCCTCGTCCGCGGCGATGAACGCGGGCGGAAGCTCCTCGCCCGACGGCGACTCCCGCGACCCCATGTCGATCTCGACGTAGTTCAGGTCCGGATTCAGCATCTCGCCCGTCTTGGCGATCGCGATGCGGACGGCCTCGTCCGGCGTCTCGACGTCGTACACCGGGACCGCAGCCTCGACGACGACTCGACAGTCCATACCGTACTGTAGTTGGTCGCCCAGCGACATGAAGCTTCGGTCGCCTCCGAAACGAGGCGTCTAAAAGGGTCTCGGCGGGGATCGCTCCCGATCGGCGTCACGCGCCGACCGTCGCACCCGGTCGGTGCCACACCGGTCACGCGGTCGGTGCCACACCGGTCGCCCCGCGGGGGCCGTCCCCACCGGATCGAGTTCGTCACTCCCCACCGGATCGAGTTCGTCACTCCCCACCGGAGCGCAGGTGATGGAACACGTACGTCTGGGCGTAGCCGGCGTACTCGCCGCCGAGGCGCTCGCGGATCGCCCGCGAGGTCGCCGCGTACCCGTCGCGGTCGCAGTCGGGGAAGTGCTCCGCGATGGCGGTGCGGATCCAGGTGTCGAGCGGGACCGCCTCCAGGTGACCGAGCGAGAACAGGCAGACGCAGTCGGCCACCTTCCGTCCCACGCCGACGAAGCGGGTGAGGTACTCGCGGGCCTCCTCGTAGGGGAGCGCCGCCGCGTCGGCCGGGTGGGCCTCGCCGTCAGCGACCATCTCGGCCGTCCGCTGCACGTAGGGGGCCCGGTACCCGAGTCCGAGGTCGCGGAGCTCGGCCTCGGTCGCCGCGGCGAGCCGTTCGGGGGTCGGGAACGCGTGGTAGGTGTCCCCGTCGACGACGACCGGCTCCCCGAACGCCTCGGCGAGCGCGACCTGCATCGCGTGGATCCGCGCCACGCGCATCTGTGCCGAACAGATGAACGAGACGAGCGTCGGGAACGGCGGGTCCCGGACCAGCCGGAGCCCGGGGTAGGCGTCGAACGCCCGGTCGACGAGCGGCAGGTCGGGCGTCGCCGCCCGGATCGCGTCGAGGTCGTCGTCCAGCCGCAGCAGGTGAGTCAACAGCGGCTCGGCGTCGGTCGTCGACTCCCACTCGATCCGCCCGTCGACCTGACGGGCGCGGACGACTGCCCGCTCGTCGGTCACGCCCTCGACCGGGGGAACGACCGTCTCGTACCAGGCGTCGCCGCCGTGGGCGGCCGTCCGCTCGTAGGTGGTCCCGTCGGCCCGGCTCCAGCGGTAGGTCTGACCGCTCTCGACGGTCGCCTGCAGGTCGACGCCGCCGGGGGTCGACTCGACCGGGATGGCGCCCCGTTCCATCGACGGGTCGGAGGGGCGACGCCCGAATGTGGGTTTCGCTTTCGCGGCCGACAGCAGGCGTCGGCGTCCGGGGGTGGAACCGCCGACGTGGGGAGGGGAACCTCACGGGGACGGCACGGCCCGGTCACCGGTACAGCGAGAGGTACAGCATCGCGAACCCGACGATGAACGTGACCGCCTCGGCGACGCCGAACAGGACGGGGTTCGACTCGGCGTACGCCCCGAGGGTGCTGACGGCGACGCCCATGCTGATGAACGCGAAGCCGACGAACGCCGACTCCAGTCGGTCCTCGTGTCGCCGCCGGTAGGCCTGGAAGCTGATCAGCGTCAGCCCGAGCGCGAGCGCGAACACCACGAGGCGGAGCGCGACCAGCAGGAGGCGGTCGGCCGCGAGAAGCGGCACGGGCGATGCGGTCATCGCGACCCCCGGCTCAGGTCGTCCCACAGCCGGGCGAACCGGTCGGGGACCTTCCCGCGACGGAACACCCGGACCTCGTACTCGCCGCCCTCCAGCGAGATGACCGTGCTCTCGAAGTTGCACTCGAAGACGCGGTAGTGGTTGCCGTCGTCGCCGATCTCGGTCCGGTCGACTACCAGGTCGTAGTCCTGGAGGTCCTCGATGCGCCGGTAGACGGTCGGCAGGGAGAGGTCGAGCTCCTCGGCGATGGCCTTGGCCGACCGGGGTTCGCGGCCGACGACCGCGAGCACGTGACGCGCGCGGCGGTCGCCGAACGCGTCGAGTATCGCCTCGGCCGCCTCGTCCGGCGCCGGGTCGGGTGGAGTCCCGCCCTCGGTCATCGACTCGGGCTGTCGCCGGGGAGGGTCAAAGGCGTTCCGCCGTCGCCGTCCGGCGCGGGGGACCCGCCGCACAACCGCCGGACGGCGGCCCGGAACGGGCGGACCACGCGACGACAACACTTATTCCGCTCGTGCGGGTTCGTCACGCCATGAGCGACATCACGGTCACGCTCCCGGACGGCTCCGAGCTCGCCGTCCCGGAGGGGTCGACGGTGGAGGACGTCGCCTACGAGATCGGTCCCGGGCTCGGCGAGGACACGGTCGCCGGCGTGGTCGACGGCGAGCTCGTCGACAGGGCGACGCCGCTGTACGACGACGTCGATCTCGTCATCGTCACCGAGGACTCGGAGGAGTATCTCCGCGTCCTGCGTCACTCCGCCGCCCACGTCTTCGCCCAGGCGCTCCAGCGCCTCCACCCCGAGGCGAAACTCGCCATCGGTCCCCCGACCGACGAGGGGTTCTACTACGACGTGTTCGACGTCGACCTCGACGCCGACGACCTCCCGGAGATCGAGGCGGAGATGGAGCGGATCCTCGAGGAGGACCTCGACATCGAGCGACAGGAGCGGCCGCGCGAGGACGCCTTCGACACCTACGAGCAGAACCCGTACAAGCGGGAGATCCTCCGGGAGGAGGCGGCCGGCGAGGACCCCGTCTCCTTCTACGTCCAGGGGGAGTTCGAGGACCTCTGCGAGGGGCCACACGTCGAGTCGACGGGCGACATCGGCGCCGTCACGCTCCTGAGCATCGCCTCGGCCTACTGGCGGGGCGACGAGGAGAACGACCAGCTCACCCGCGTCTACGGCACCGCCTTCGAGAGCGAGGCGGACCTCGAGGCGTTCGTCGAGCGCCGCGAGGAGGCCGAGAAGCGCGACCATCGCCGGATCGGCCGCGAGCTCGACCTCTTTTCGATCCCGGACCACTCCCCCGGCTGCGTCCACTTCCACCCCAACGGGATGACCATCCGACGCGAGCTCGAGGAGTACATCCGGACGAAAAACGACGCCCTCGGCTACGAGGAGGTGTGGACGCCGGAGCTCAACAAGGCGGAGCTCTGGAAGCCGACCGGCCACTACGAGAAGTTCACCGAGGCCGGGGAGATGTTCAACTGGGTGCAGGACGACACGGAGTACGGTCTGAAGCCGATGAACTGCGCGAACCACGCGCACGTGTACGACAACGAGAGCCACTCCTACCGCGACCTGCCGGTTCGCTTCTCCGAGTTCGGCACCTGCTATCGCAACGAGCAGTCCGGCGAGCTCTCCGGGCTCCTGCGCGTCCGCGGGTTCACCCAGGACGACGGGCACGCGTTCATCCGCGAGGACCAGATAGAGTCGGAGATCAAGGGCGTCCTCGACGCGATCGACGACATCTACGGGCACTTCGACTTCGAGGCGGTGTACGTCCTGGAGACCCAGGGCGAGGACGCCATCGGGAGCGACGAGCTGTGGTCCGATGCGACCGACTCGCTGCGCGCCGCGCTCGACGCCGAGGGGCTCGACTACGAGGTCGACACGGGCGAGGCGGCGTTCTACGGCCCGAAGATCGGCATCAACGCGAAAGACGCCATCGGGCGGGAGTGGACCATCGGGACCGTCCAGCTCGATTTCAACATTCCGCGCCGGCTCGACCTCACCTACGTCGGCCGGGACAACGAGGAGCACCGGCCGGTGATGGTCCACCGCGCGCTGCTCGGCACGTTCGAGCGGTTCATGGGCGTCATCACCGAGCACTTCGCCGGGAACTTCCCGCTCTGGCTCGCCCCCGAGCAGGTCCGCATCCTGCCGGTCAGCGACGACAACCGGGCCTACGCCGAGCGGGTCGCGGACACGCTGACCGAGGCCGACCTCCGGGTCTCCGTCGAGGACCACGACTGGACCGTCGGCCGGAAGATCCGGGCCGCCCACGACGACCGGGTGCCGTACATGCTGATCGTCGGCGACCGGGAGGAGGAGGCGGGGACGGTCTCGGTGCGCGACCGCGAGGAGCGCGAGACCGACGGCGTCGACGTCGCGACGTTCCGTGACCACCTCGTCGCCGAGCGCGAGGAAAAGCGGGTCGAGCCGGACTTCCTCGCCTGACCCGCGAACGGGCGCCGCCGATCTCAGCCCGTCAGCCGTCCGCGGCGCTCCTCGACTCAGCCCGTCAGCCGTCCGCGGCGCTCCTCGAACTCCTCGGCGTCGATCTCGCCGCGCGCGAACCGCTCGCGGAGCGTCGTCAGGGCGTCGTCCTCGGCGCTCGCCGTGGCGTCGTTGCCCCGGCCGAGCCGGAACAGGTAGACGCCGAGCGCGAGCACCGCGAGCAACGCCACCAGCAGACCGAGCGCGGGGAGGAACCCGAAGCCGCCCCACGCGCCGCCGGCGTTCATCCCCGTGTAGGGCCCCATCGGGGCGTACGGCCCCATGGGCGTGTGCGGTCCGGGGTGGTGTGGCCCCCACTGTGACAGGAACTGGACGGTTGTGGTCATGGTTCTCTCCAAGTGAGAGGACGACCCCTGCGGAGATAATCCCGGTCGACGGTTCCCGAACGGCGGGAATCGGACGACTGCGCCGCGGTCCGCGCCGGTCGCCTCGCCCCGGACGACGACGCCACCGACCGATCCATCGTTTCATCTGGAGAATCCAAAGAATGATTATGAATAGTCCCGTTCGGTACGGGCGCGGAGACTCCCCGAATGGCACAGAAACTGCAGTCCAGCGCGGACGTCCCCACGGTCGACGACGAGGCACACCTGGAGTTCATCGACGGGTTCCCGTGTACGCACTTCTTCTGTCACGGCGTGCTGGAGAAGGGGACACACGGCGGCCGGCCGGCCGTCGCGTGTTCGACGTGCGACCGCGTCTACTACGTGCTGGCCGACGGCTGACGTCGGTCTCGGGGGTGCGGCCGGGGACGAACGTCGGGACGCGGCGTCACGACCGGCCGCGAATCGCGCGTTCGGATCCCGGTTCGTGATTCGGGTCGTCCGCCGTTCGAAGCTTCAGAAGGCATATACTGACGCGGACGCTGGCTGCCGTCATGTCGCCCTCCAGACGGAAGCTCCTCTCGCTCGTCGGTGCCGCGGCCGTCCCGCTCGCGGGGTGTGCCCGGCAGTCCGACCGATCCGCGTCCTCGCCGACTTCGCCCCCGCCCCAGACCTCGTCCCCGTCCTCGACTTCGTCCCCATCATCGACCTCGACCTCGACTTCGACGCCGACGGCGCCGACCACGTCCGACGAACCGATCGTCGGCGGCTCCGTGACGGTCGACCCGGGCGTCGCCGCCGAGATCCCGGTTCGCGTCACGAACACGTCCTCGGAGACGGTTCCGGCCGGCGACGCGGTGCTGTCTGCGGACGTCCGGGAGTTCCTGCCCGTGACGCGTCGCGGGACCGGCCCACGCGACGGCTGGGGGGCGTACGCGGGGGAGACCCTGTGGCGGACGCCCACCGAACTTCCCCCCGGCGCCTCGGCCGAGACGGTGCTCCCGGTCGCCGCGTCGACGCCCGGCCTGTACCGGTTCGAGCTCGACGGCGTCAGCTTCCCCACGCACGTCGGTGGCGGCGCCACGGGGACCGCCGACCTCGTCGTCGAGCCCGTTCCCGCCGACCTCGCCCTCGACGCGACCCTCGTCGGGGTGGCACGGACCCCGGACCCGCAGGTCGACACGCACCACGCGAACCTGGCGGCCGTGGCCTGTCCCGGCGGGCCGAACGTGGCGACGGTGTACGTCGGGAACCGGGGACGGGGGCGGGCACGGGAGACGACGGTGTCGATCCGCACGCCGTGGGGCGAGCCGAGCACGAGGGACGTGGGGGCGGTCGACCCCGGGCGCTACGCCTGGTACCAGACCGACCTGTCGGTCCCCGCCGACGTGTCGACCGGGACGACCCACGACGTCACCGTCACGGTCGAGACGGCGACGACCAGCCGGTCGACCGCCGAGCAGGTCGAGGTGCGCCGACGCGCCTGCCGGCGGACCGAGTCGGGCGGATGAACGCGAGATAGCAGCCTCACCGGGAGCGTTCGGTGGGGGCGAACCGCGGCGGTCGTGATCTTCGCGAAGCCGAGAAACGAGACGAACACGAGCCCGGTGGCGGGGAGGACGGCGGACGCACCGCCGGTTTCGGCGGGGAAGAACGGTCGGAGCGTCGAGGCGTCGGCCTGCAGGACGCCGAGCACGGAGAAGAGCGTGAGAACGCCGACGAGAAGCGTCACGACGACGGTCTGGACGCCGCGGTTTCCGTGGCCCCGACGCAGTTGCTGCCGATGAAGGCCAGCCCCGCCAGCAGCGCCCCGACCTGGAAGGGCGTCAGTGCGACGGGCCCGACCGCGACCGCCGGCAGCGGGAGGAACGTCGCCAGATGCGCACCGAAGCCGAGGGCGTAGAACGCGCTCGCGAAGGCGAGTCCCGTCCAGTCACCTCAGCCGGCGATCGAACCGAACAGCGGCCCGAGGGCGTGGTTCACGTAGTAGTAGCTCCCGCCGGCCTTCGGCAGGCCGTCCCGAGCTCCGACGCCGAGAGCGCGGTGAAAAGCGAGCGACGCCCCCGACCACGAACGAGAGGGCGACCGCCGGCCCGGCCGAGGCCGCTGTGCCCCGGCAACACGAAGATCCCGGCGCCGATCGTCGTGCCGACGCCGATCGTGAGCGCTGCGAGGAGTCCGAGGTCTTTCGCCAGCCCCTCGTCGTCCGCAGTCACGCGTCCTCCTCCTCCACCTCCGGGTCCGGAAGCGCGACGACCGGGCGGTCGGCTCTCGTCACCAGCTTGAGCGAGCGGTCGCCGGAGAGCAGCCGGACGATCCGGGACCCGCCACGCGGCCGAAAGGCGACGGCGCTGGCGTCGAGTTCGTCGGCCACCTCGAGGATCGCCGCGACCACGTCGCGGGCGTACGCGGTCTCCGTCCCCGCGGCGGGGAACGTCTCGCGGAACGCGTCGAAGGCGTCGGCGGCGACCCGTTCGGACTGCTCGACGGGCGTTTTGTCCGGGACGCCGTCGCCCTTCTCGACGACGTGGAGCACGGTGATTCGGTCGGGGGCGTACGGTTCGAGGGCGGCGGCGGTCGCCCGCGCGTCTTCCTCGCTTGCGACGGGCACCAGAACGTGATCGAGCAGGAGCGATGTCATGTTGGTGTTGTTGTAGGTCGTACTGGACGGCGTCGGTCGATCCACGGGGCGGGCACGGCGTCCGGTCGACGTCGAGCGACCTCCCGCCGACACTCGTCGGCGCGGTCCACCACGACCGTTCGGCGACTGAGCGGGCCGGGAGGGATTTGAACCGCGGTCGTTTCGCTCACTGCGTTCGCTCCACTCCCTGACTCGAATCCCTCCGTCGTCGGTCTTTGGTTCACTACGTTCACACAAAGAGCGGGCCGGGAGGGATTTGAACCCCCGACCGACGGATTAAGAGTCCGTCGCTCTCCCTAACTGAGCTACCGGCCCGACGAGAAGTCGTTGCGAGTGCCCGCTGATATAGGTTTTCGTTCGTCCACGCGAAGAACGGTGAACCTTTAGTCGGCCCGTGGAAACGGTTCGCCGTCATGAGTGCCGGGGTCTCGGTGTCGTCGATGTCGACATACGCCATCCTCGGGTGCGGGAGCGTGGGGCACGCGGTGGCCGAGGAGCTCGAAGAACAGGGGAAGGACGTCCTGATCCTCGACAAGGACGAGAGCCGCGTCGAGGCGCTGCGCGACCAGGACCTGAACGCTCGCACCACGGACATCAGGGAAGCGGACGTTGTCGAGGCGGTCGAGGAGCGCGACGTGGTGTTGATCCTCTCCTCGGACGTCGAGGCGAACAAGGCGGCCGTGCGGACCCTCCGCGAACACGGCGGCGAGCAGTTCGTGGTCGTCCGGGCCTCGGACCCCGTCACCGAGGACGAACTGGAGGAGCTGGGGGCCGACGTGGTGATAAACCCCTCGACGGTGATCGCCGACTCCGCGCTCCGGGCGCTGGAGACCGGCGAGCTGGAGTACAAGGCCAGCCAGCTCGCGGAGATCCTCCGTGGCAACGACGGTCGGGTCGCGATCCTCACCTACGACAACCCGGACCCCGACTCGATCGCGAGCGCGGTCGCCCTCCAGGCGATCGCCGCGGAGCACGACGCCGAGGCAGACATCATCTACGACGGCGAGGTGGGCCACCAGGAGAACCGGGCGTTCGTCAACCTGCTCGGCATCGACCTGCTCTCGCGCGACGGGGCGCCGCCGCTCGCGGAGTACGACACCGTCGCGCTCGTCGACCACGTGAAGGCCGGGTCGGAGACCATCGGCGTCGACGTCGACGTGTTCATCGACCACTACGAGCCCGACGAGCCGGTCGAGGCGGAGTTCTCCGACGTGCGGCCGAACGTCTCCTCGACCTCGACCATCCTCACCAAGTACATCCAGGAGTTCGACCTGCGACCGACCGAGACGGTCGCCACCGCGCTCCTGTACGGCATCCGCGCCGAGACGCTCGATTTCAAGCGCGACACCACGCCCGCCGACCTGACCGCCGCCGCCTACCTCTACCCCTTCGCCGACCACGACACGCTGGAGCAGGTCGAGTCCCCGTCGATGAGCCCCGAGACGCTCGACGTGCTCGCGGAGGCGATCCGGAGCCGCGAGGTCCAGGGCTCGCATCTCGTCTCGAACGCGGGGTTCGTCCGCGACCGCGAGGCGCTCGCCCAGGCCGCCCAGCACCTCCTCAACCTGGAGGGGATCACGACGACGGCCGTGTTCGGCATCGCCGACGACCGGATCTTCCTCTCGGCGCGCTCGAAGGACATCCGGATGAACATCGGCAACGTGCTGGAGGACGCGTTCGGCGACATCGGCGAGACGTCCGGCCACTCGACGCAGGGCGACACGGAGATCCCGCTCGGCATCTTCACCGGCATCGACGGCAGCGAGGACAACCGCGACACGCTGCTCTCGCTCACCGAGGAAGCGGTGCGACGGAAGCTGTTCGCGGCGATGGGCGTCGAGGGGAGCGAGAGCTCGAACGGGAGCTAGACGACCGCCTCCTCCTCCTCGTCCATGTCCTTCAGCCGCTCGACCACGTCGTTGATCAGGATGACGTCGCCGACCGCGCGGACCCACCGGTAGGGCACCATCACGCCCTTGGTCGCGGGGACGCGGTCGCCGAACAGCTCCTGGCTCAGCTCCGACAGCGCGAGGCCGGTCACCGACTGGCGGTCCAGGTCGAGCCTGACGTCCTCGACTTCGCCGACGAACACGCCGTTGTTCGAGTACACCTCGCGCCCGACCACGTTCGTGATCTCCTGGGGCTCCTCGTCCATGCGGAGTCGGTGGACGCCCCGGGCCTTAATACTTCTCGGGTCGCGGCCCCCCCGGCGCGACGAGTTCGACGGGATGGGACACCGAACGGCCGGTCAGGTCGCCGATCTGCTCCCGGCAGGAGGTGCCGCTCGCCACCGGCTCGCGATCGGGGTCCAGGTCAGCCACGACCTCCTCCCCGACCGCGACGCTCAGGTCGTAGTACGTCCGCTTGTAGCCGAAGCTCCCGGTCATCCCGCAACACTCCACCTCGGTCGTCGCCACGTCGTACCCGCGTGCCTCGAGCACGTCGACCGTGTGAGCCTCGAGGCCGAGCGTCCGCTGCTGGCAGTGGCTGTGGTAGTCGACCCCCGGGTGGCCTGCGGGCGCGGCGGCGAGCGCGTCGGCGTCGGCGCCGTTCGCGAGCAGGCCGTACACGTACTCGAACAGCTCGTGGCTCCCGTCGGCGAGGCGCTCGGCCCGCGGGTCGTCGGGCAGGAGCCGCCCGTAGTCGCGCTCGAACATCGCGAGGTCGCTCGGCTCGACGACGACGACGTCGCGCCCGGCCGCGAGCGCCGGGTCGAGCGCGTCGATCACCTCGCCGGCGGCCCGCTCGGCGGTGGCGACCATCCCCTGGGAGAGCGGGGCGCGGCCGCTCTCCGGCGCCCGGGGGACGCGGACGTCGACGCCGAGCGCCTCGAGTGTCCGGACCGCCGCCTTCCCCCGCTCGACGAGCACGTGGTTCGTGTAGAGGTCCGGGTAGAGCACGGCCTCGCGGCGCGGGTCGGTCACGCCGCCGTCGCGACTCGCCGCCCACTCGACCAGCGTCTCGGACGCGAACGCGGGGAGGTCGCGGCGGCGGTCGACGTCGAACAGCCGCTCGGCCAGCCACCGGGTCGGCGCCGCGTCGGCCACCCAGTTCGAGACGGGCGCGGTCGCGGTCGCCGCCCGCGCGAGCGACCCGACGTTGCCGAACAGCCGCTTCCCGAGGTCCATCCCCGCGCTCCGCTCGGCGTCCGGCGTCAGGCCGTCGACCAGCCAGTCGAACGAGCCCTCGCCCTGTCGGTTCACCCGGTCGCGGACGACCGTGTTGATCCACGGGACGTCGATGCCGACCGGGCAGGCGTTGACACAGCGCGAACAGCCGGTGCAGAGGTCGTTGAACTCGGCGGCCGTGTCGAGCCCCTCGACGCCGGCCTCCCAGCCCGTGGCGATGCCGCCGGAGTACGTCTCGCCGCCGAAGGCGTGCCCGCCGACCTGCTGGAAGTTGGCACACGAGTTCGCACAGGCCCCACACCGCACGCAGTACAGCGTCTCGCGCAGGTGGGGGTCGTCGCGCATCGCCAGCCGCCCGTTGTCGAGCAACACGAGGTGGAACTCGCGGTCGTCGGGGTCGCCCATCGGGGCGTCCGGCGCGTCGAAATCGAGCGTCGGCGAGTCGACCGGCGGCGTCAGAAGCGAGACGTAGGAGGTGACGTCCTGGCCCGTCCCGGAGCGCGCCAGCAGCTCGAGGAACGGTTCGAGGTCCTCGACCCGCGGGACCACCTTCTCGACGCCGGCGACGGCGACGTGCGTGTCGGGGACGAGCGCGGTCTTTCGGGCGTTGCCCTCGCTCGTCACGAGGCACAGCGTCCCCGAGTCGGCGGTCAGGAAGTTCGCGCCCGTCACCCCCACGTCGGCGTCTTTGACCGATTCGAGGAGCCGCTCGCGGGCGAAGCGGGTCAGCTCCGTCGCCGTCTCCGGCGGGTCCTCGGGGTCGAACCGCTCGCGGAACAGCTCGGCGATGGACTCCCGGGAGCGGTGGATCGCCGGCGCGATGATGTGGGAGGGCGCCTCCTCGGCGAGCTGGATCACCCACTCGCCGAGGTCGGTCTCGACGGCGTCGACGCCGGCCGACGCGAGCGCCTCGTTCAGCTCGATCTCCTCGGTCGTCATCGACTTGCTCTTGACCGCCGTGTCGGCGTCCGCGTCGGCGGCCACCGACGCGACGTAGCGGTTCGCGTCGGCCGCGTCGTCGGCGAGGTAGACGTGGCCGCCGTTCGCCTCGACGGCCGCCCGGAGCCGTTCGACGAGGTCGGGGAGCCGCTCGATCGCGTCCTCCTTGGTCGCGCGGGCCCGCGATTTCAGCGCCTCGTACTCCTCCAAGTCGGCGACTGCGTCGTAGCGCCCGCGGTTGAACCCGGTCGTGTTCTCGTGGACGGCGTCGCCCTCGGCGGCGAGCAGGCGCCGGATCTCGGCGGCGCGGTCCGCCCGGCTCATCCCTCGTCCCCCGCGTCGCCGTCCGGTCGTGTCCCCTCGCCGCGACCGCCCGAACCGTCGCGCACGACCAGCACCGTCACCTCGCGGGGGCCGTGCGCGCCGTACACGAGGCTACCCATGTCGGCGGTCGCGCTCGGGCCGGTCGCGAGCACGGCGCTCCCCCGCTCGTCGCGCAGCCGCGGCCCGAGGTGCGCGAGCGCGTCGGCCGTCCCCCCGACCACGTCGGCGGCGCGCACCACGGCGACGTGCCGTTCGGGCAGCAGCGAGACGGGCTCGGTGCCGTCCGCGTCGGCGGCGAGGACGACCGTCCCGTAGTCGGCGATCCCGAGTGTGGCGCCGGTGACGCCGGTGTGTGCGCCCGCCGCGTCGGCCGGCGTCTGGGCCACGGGCACCGCGTCCGGGAGCGCGAGCGCGGGGTCGTCGAACGGGAGCGGCGCCCCGACGGCCGGCGACTCGACCAGCGCCGTCAGGTCCGTCGCGAACGACGCCGGGGTCGTCGTCACGACGTCGGCGGCGTGGCGCTCGGCGGCGGCCCGGAACCGGTCGAGCGGGGCCGACGACGCGTCGGCGTCCCCGTTCGCGTCCGTGTTCATGTTCCGTCTCTCCCCCGCGACCGTCTTGTGGTTTCCGGCGGCGCCCGGGCCGCCCCCGATCGACGGCCGGGGGAACCGGGCCCGGCGGTCGACGGCGTCGACCACGACGCGGGCCGCCGAGGGTCATCGGGTTTATGGTCGATCCGACGCGCGTGACGGTATGGCATCTACCTCCGGCCCCGGTCCGTCGGACCCGGCCGACGACGAGCGGGCGAACTACGACTACGCGGGCGAGGAGGTCGAGCGACCCGGGCTGGTTGCCGACCTGCGCGACCTGGTGTCGGGCGAGGTGCGCTTCGACACGTACACGCGCCAGCTGTACGCGACGGACGCGTCGGCCTACGAGGTGACGCCGATCGGGGTGGTGTTCCCGACGGGCACCGAGGACGTGGCCGCGGTCGTCTCCCACTGCGCCGACCGGGAGATCCCCGTGTTGCCGCGGGGCGGGGGCACCAGCCTCGCCGGCCAGACCGTCAACGAGGCCGTCGTCCTCGATTTCACCCGCCACATGGACGACGTTCGGGCCGTCGACCCCGACGAGCGGCTCGCCACGGCCGGCCCCGGGGTCCGGCTGGGCGACCTGAACGCCGAACTCGAACCCCACGGGCTGAAGTTCGCGCCCGACCCCGCGTGGGGGGACAAGAGCGCGCTCGGCGGGGCGATCGGCAACAACTCGACGGGGTCGCACTCGCTGAAGTACGGCAAGACCGACGCCTACGTCGAGGAGGTCGAGGCCGTCCTCGCCGACGGCACGGTGACCACCCTCGGCGAGACCGGCCTCGAGGAGGTCCGGGCCGAGGCCGACCCGGACGCCGACGCGCTCCTCCCGCGCGTGTACGCCGAGGTCGCCCGGATCGTCGACGAGGAGGCGACGGAGGTCGACCGGCGCTACCCGTCGCTCAAGCGGAACGTCTCGGGGTACAACCTCGACGTGCTGGTCGAGGAGGCCCGGCGGGCGAACGACCCCGAGGACGAGCGCGAGACGGTGAACCTCGCGCGCCTGCTCGCCGGGAGCGAGGGCACCCTCGCCGTCGTCACCGAGGCGACGGTGTCGCTCGAACCCGTGCCGAACACGAAGGCGGTCGCGATGCTCACCTACGGCGGGCTCGTCGAGGCGATGGAGGACGTGACCGCGATCCTCGAACACGACCCCGCGGCCGTCGAGGTGCTCGACGACGTGCTGCTGGACCTCGCACGTGACACGCCGGAGTTCGCGGACGTGGTGGGGATGCTCCCCGAGGACGCCGAGTCGGTCCTGCTCGTCGAGTTCTACGCCGAGACCGACGACGAGGGCAGGCGGAAGGTCGCCGACCTCGTCGCCGACCGCTGTCCCGGCGTCGAGACCGAGTTCGAGCCGACCGAGGGCGCGACCGAACGGTCCGGGGAGCCCCGGCGCGCGACGGCGGCCCTGGAGGCCCACGACGCCGAGAAGCGAGCGCGGTTCTGGAAGATGCGGAAGGCGGGCAACCCGATCCTCCTCTCGCGGACCAGCGACGCCAAGCACATCTCGTTCGTCGAGGACACCGCCGTCCCGGCCGAGAACCTCCCCGAGTTCGTCGCCGAGTACCGCGAGGTGCTCGCCGACCACGACACGTTCGCCGCCTACTACGGCCACGCCGGCCCGGGCGTCCTCCACATCCGGCCGCTCGTGAACACGAAGACGGTCGAGGGCGTCGAGACGCTCGAGTCCATCGCCGACGACGTCACCGACCTGGCGGTGAAGTACGGCGGGTCGGTGTCGGGCGAGCACGGCGACGGCCGGGCGCGCACGCAGTGGAACCGGAAGC
>JBDGTB010000041.1:0-27927 GCA_042217235.1 Haloferacaceae archaeon
GCAACACCACCGACAGCACCGGCCGGGCCTCGCTGTCCGCGGGCAACAGGACGCCAGCCTCCTCCTCGGTCCGGCTTCTCGATGTCCGGTGGTCCGCGTCGGCGCCCTCCGGTCGCCTCTCGTCCGATCGCTCCGCTCCCGCCGCGTGGGAGCGCCCCGATCCCCCCTGTACGTCTCCGGTCCGTCGTCGATCGTCCCCTGTTGACATAGATGCGCGGCCGCAGCAAGCGACCCCCTTCGAACTCCGTTCGACCGATCGAGTCCCAACGTCCGTGTCCTGTCCGATCCAGGTACAGCGTCAAAAACGTTGGCCACTCCACACGACGCTCGGGCGAGTCGATCGTTCATGTCCCAACCGCGGGATTCCTCCGCCGTCAGGCGGAGGTGGTGGTGGTGGTCAATCCCCGCGGGTCGCGACGAACACGACGACCGTGCTCGCGAACAGGCACCCCACGAGGCCGGCGAACGCCGCCGTGTAGCTCGCGCGCTCGGCCACCACCCCGACGTACGTGGGACCGAGGCTCCCGAGCCCGGTGTACACCGTCTTGAGCAGCCCGAAGTCGCCGCCGAGGCTGTCGTTCGCGAGGAGGTCCATCAGGTACGCCTGCACCGTCGGGACGTACGCCCACAGGCCGACGGCGGTGAGGACGATCCCGAGGCCGACCACCGGCACCGAGCCGCCGACGAGCAGGACGACCAGCCCGACGACGCCGAGCGCGAGCGCGCCGACGACGACCCGCGCGCGCTGGAACCGGTCGCTCAGGCGGCCGGCGAGGGGGCCGGTCACGACCCCGACGACGTACACGAGCGCGAACCCACCGCTCGCGAGCGTCGGCGAGAATCCCTTCTCGACCTGGAGGAGCGTCGGGAGGAAGCCGACGAACGCCTGGAGCGTGACGGCGAACAGCGTGTACCCGACCACCAGCCGCCGGATGCGCGTCGACGCGAACAGGCGCCCGACCGTCGCCCGGACGCCGAGCGTGACGGCGTCGAGGACGTACGGCTCCCGGCTCCAGCGGTGGAGGACGACGAGCACGCCGACGAGCAGGGCGATCGAGGGGAGGAACGCGGCGCGCCAGGTGGCCACGGCCAGCACCGTGGCGGCGCTGGTCGCGGCGAGCACGCCCCCGACCATGCCGGCCGCGGTGTGGACGCCGAACGCCTGTCCGCGTCGCTCGACGAAGAGGTCCGAGACGAACGCTCGCGCCGGGCTGAAGTAGCAGCCGGCGCCGATCCCGACGAGGGACACGCCGAGCAGGAGCGCGCCGTAGCCCGTCGCCGTCGTCAGCAGGCCGAACCCCACGACCATCACGCCGACGCCGGCAGCCAGCACCGTGGTCCGCGAGAGCTGGTCGGAGACGCGTCCGCTGGGGTACTGGACGGCCGCGTAGAGGCCCATCATGAGCGTGAGCGCGAAGCCCGCCTGCGCGGGCGAGAGCCCCAGGTCGGCGACGATCGCCGGGAGGAGCGGCGAGAGGGCCTGTCGTCCGAGGAGCGTGGCCGTCCACCCGACCGCGAGGACGGTCGACACGCGTCCGGAGTAGCCCGTCAGCAGCCGCTCTCCCCCGTCGACGCCGCGTGGCGCGCTCGGCACGGGGCGCCAGTGCCGCGCGGACCGCCTTGGCTGTTCCGGGCGGTCCGACCCCGGTCGCGCCGCCCTCGACTGGGCCGTCCCCGCCCTCGTGCGCGCCGGCGTCGACTGCCGTGCGCTGGCCACCAGCCACGTCCTCGACTTCGAGGAGGTGGCGCTCTCGACACGCTCGACCACCTCGACGAGGGGGGATTGCACACGCCGACGCCGGCCGGACGCGCGCCGACGCGTTCGACCCGGCCGTGGTGGCCGCGAACGGGCTCGACGTCGCGTTCGTCTCGCTCACCGACAACACGCCCGAGTACGCCGCTACGGAGGCGTCGTCGGGGGCGGCCCACGTCGAGGTCGACGTCGTCCACGGGCACAGCGCCCACGTCTTCCAGGGGGTGTACCGGGGGCGGTCGACCCGCTACGCGGAGAGGAGGTCGCGAACCTCGCGCAGCGACGTCACCTCGTGGACGGGGTCGACCGCCGGGTCGTAGTCGCGGCGGTGAGGCCGGCGGACGAACGCGGCGTCGGCCCCGGCCGCCTCGGCGGCGCGCAGGTCGGCGGTGCTGTCGCCGACGAACAGCGCGTCGGCGGGCGCGACGCCGAGGTCGTCGAGCGCCCGGTGGAGGTAGTGGGGGTCGGGCTTCATCCGGCGCAGGCCGGCGATCGACGGCTCGCGCCCGTAGACCGTCGCGAACAGGTCCTCGAACCCGAACGTCTCGACGAACCGGTCGACGGTCGCCTGCTGGTTGTTGCTGACGATGCCCAGCGGCCGGTCGAGGTCGCGGAGCGCGCTCACGTCGTCGTAGGCGGGCTTTCGCCCCGCCCGCATCGCCCCGCCCTGCACGGCGGCGGCGCGGGCCTCCCGCTCCGCCCAGAACGCCTCGGGGTCGAGGTCGTGGGCGAGACAGAGTTCGCGCACCCGGTCGAGGTCCCGGCCGGTCAGGGCGTCGACGACCTCGGGGTCGGGCTCGACGCCGAACGACCGGAGCGTCGCCTCGACCGCCGCGTCCACCGTCCCCGTCGGCGTCGGGTGGACGAGCACCCCGTCGCAGTCGAACACGACCGTCTCGTACATGGACGGCCGTAGGGGCGCCGCCGACAGGAAGGTTACCCCTCGACGCCGACCAGGTCACCCCTCACTCGACGCCGCCGGCCACCCCGTCGAGCACCGACCCGAGCGCCCGGGCGGCGCCGAGCGCCGCGACCCGCCGGCCGTCGAGCACATCGCGGGCGCTCGCGACGGCGTCGGGGTCTGCCTCGAAGGCGAGGTCGGGGTAGCGCACGCCGACGAGCACCAGCGGTTCGGGCGGCGCGGGCGACACGCCGGCCGGCCCGTCGAGCGGCGCCGCCCCGAGCACGCGGTCGACGCGCGCGAGCGCCGCCTCCCTCCCCGTCCCGCGCCCGACCTCGTCGAGGAGGCCGACCAGCCGCCGGACGAGCTGGCGGGCGAACCCGCCCGCCGACGCCCGGACGACGAGGAAGGCGCCGTCGCGCTCGACCGCGAGCGAGAGGTCCCGCTCCGTCCCCGCGTCGTCCGGCGTGAGGTTGTGGAAGTCGTGGGCGCCCGCCAGCCGGTCGGCCGCGGCCCGGACCGCCGCGTCGTCGACCGCCGCGCGCGGCGCGTGCAGGTGATAGCGGTACGTCCGGCGCGTCGCGTCGTGGGTGGCGTGAAACGCCGCCGGCGCCGGCGCGCGCGCCCAGGCCCGGACCGTCGCCGGGAGTTCGCCGTTGAGCGCCGCCGGCGTACACCAGTCCGGCGCGTCGAAGGCGACGGTCTGTGCGGCCGCGGAGACGCCCGCGTCCGTGCGACCGGCGGCGGCGTACCCCGGCGGCGTCCCGGCCCCCTCCCGGACGCCGAGCGCGCCGAGCGCGTCGAGCAAAGCCCCCTCGACTGTCGGGACGTCGGGCTGGCGCTGGAAGCCGTAGTACGGCCGGCCGTCGTAGGCGAGGCGGTACGCGTACACGGACCGCGGTAGCGCACGCTCGGAGATAACGTCGCGGGAACCGGGACCGGAAACCGGGACCGAAACCGGGACGACCCGCGACGGCCGCGACCGCCGCGGCTGTCCCGCCTCAGGCGTAGTCGTCGTACGTCGGCCGCTCGCGGTCGCCCGGGAACTCGTCGACGGGCGCGGTCGTCTGCTCGCCCGTCTCCATCTCCTTTACCGTCACCTCGTCGTTCGCCAGGTCCTGCTCGCCGACGACCACGACCGTCTCGGCGTTGATCCCGTCGGCGTAGGAGAGCTGCGAGCCGAACCCGCGGTCCGAGAGGTCGGTCTCGACGACGTGGCCGCGCTCGCGCAGGTCGCGGGCGATCCGGGCCGCCGTCGGCCGGGTGTCGCCGACCTGGAGGACGTAGTAGTCGGTCGCGAGCGCCGCCTCGGGGAGGACGCCGGCGTTCTCGAGCAGGAGCGGGAGCGTCGAGTTCATCACGCCGGGCGCGACGCCGACCGCCGGCGTCGGCGGGCCGCCGAAGCTCTCGATCAGGTCGTCGTAGCGCCCGCCGCCGAACACCGCGCGGGACACCTCGCCCGTCGCGTCGAAACACTCGAAGACGACGCCGGTGTAGTAGTCGAGCCCGCGAGCGGTCGACAGCGAGACGTCGAGGTACTCCCGGACGCCGAGGTCGGCGGCGGCGTCGAGCACCGCCCGCAGGTTCGCGACCGCGTCGGCGACCCGCTCGTCGCCGGCGTCGACGAGGGCGTCGAGGTCGTCGGCCGCGAGCAGGGCGTCGAACTCCTCGGCCTGGTCGTAGGAGAGCCCGGCGTCGGTCAGGAGGCCGTAGTACTCAGCCCGCTCGACCTTCGCGGACTTGTCGACGGCGCGGATCGCCGCCCGGGTGTCCACGTCGGCGTCGAACGACTCGAGCAGGCCCGAGAGGATGTCGCGGTGGGACACCCGGAACTCGAAGTCGTCGCCGGTCAGCCCGAGCTCCGTGAGCGCGTCAGCCGAGAAGGCGAGGATCTCGGCGTCGGCGACCGGCTCCGACGAGCCGAAGATGTCGACGTTCGTCTGGTAGAACTCGCGGAAGCGGCCCTGCTGGACCTGCTCGTAGCGCCAGAACGGCCGGGTGGAGAACCACTTGATCGGCTTCGAGAGCGCCTGCCCCCGCTCGACGACCATCCGCGCGACCGTCGGGGTCAGCTCCGGCGTCATCGCCACGTCGCGGCCGCCGCGGTCGGTGAAGGCGTACAGCTCCTCGACTATCTCCTCGCCGCTCTTGTCGGTGTAAAGCTCCTGGCGCTCCAGCGCCGGCGTGGCGACCTCCCGGAAGCCGTAGCGCCGGGCGGTCGCCTCCACGGCGTCGATCACCGCCCGCCGGGCCGCCATCTCGGGGGGGTAGAAGTCGCGAAAGCCCTTCAGGCCCTCGTACGTTGGCATGGCCAGTCGTTCGGTGACGTCGCGCTTGAAACCTGCCTTTCGACCCGGCCGGTCAGGGGTCGCGCAGCCCCCGGACGGCGGTCTGGACGTGGTCGGGGAAGGCGGCGTCGACCGCGTCGGCCCCGTACGTCTCGGCCATGAGCGCCCGCAGTTCGCCCTCGTAGTCGGCCTTCGCGACCTCGGCGCTCGGGCCGGCGTGCACGTCGAGTCGGGACTCGACGAGCCGGTCGACGGCGCCCCGACCGAACCCCCACAGCGGAGCGACGTAGTCGACGCCGTGGCGGTCCTCCAGGCTCTGGGCCTGCGCCCGCGACATCGTCGGCACCCGGTCGTCGCGTCGGGAGCCGTCGGCGACGGCGTCCACGTCGCGGGCCGCGACCGTCTCCAGCGCGTGCTCGTGGACCCGCTGGATGCCGTTGCGCGGGTAGCCGTCCTCGTGGATGCGCTCGACGGCCGCCTCGGCGACCGAGCGGTCGAGGACGACCGGCTCGAAGGGGTACCCGAGCGTCGCCGCGGCGTCGCGGGCGTGCCGCCAGTCGTCGGTGACGTCGAAGTGGGCGGTGACGAGCCGGACGTCGTAGAAGGCGTCGAGCAGGAGTGCGGCGAGCGTCGAGTCCTTGCCGCCGCTGTACAGGAGCGCCAGCTCCATCCCGACGGGTTACCGCCGCCGGATGTTGAAGCTCTTCGAGTCGGGTTTGAGCTCCTTCAGCAGCTCGCGCATCTGGTCCTCGTCGATGCGGTCCTGGAGCCGGCCGCTCTGTGCGAGCGCGACGAGCTGTTGTTCGACCTGCTCGGCGAAGTCGGGTTTCGACATCTGGACGGCGTTGAGCCGCTGGCGGGCGCCGTCGGTCAGGTGCTGTTTCAGGATCGCGTCCTTCTGGGCGTCGGCGCGCTCCTGGGCGGCCTGGGCGGCCTCCTCGCTCTCGCCCTGGCCCTGCTGTTGCTCGCGGAGTTCCTCCATCCGCTCCTGTCGGAGCTCCTCGAGTCGTTCGTCGTCGGGGTTGCCGCTCATACCACGGAGTTAGTCGTCAGACGCAAAACGATTTCGGAGCCCACACCGGGGCGACGCGTCAGGCGTAGCGTTCGAGCTCGGGACGGTCGAGCGACTCGAAGGTGTCGGCGGCCACCTCGTCGAGGAACTGTCGCCCCTCGGCGGTGACGCGGCGGCCCTCGCCGCTCGCCGTCTCGACGAGACCCTCCTCCTCCAGCTGCTGGAGGCACACGCGGACGATCTTCTTGCTGCCGGCCGTCGAGTGTTCGGCCGCGACCTTGTACCGGGTCGAGCCCTGCTTGCGGCCGCCGTACGCCGTCGAGAGCCGGTCGACGCCGATGGGGCCGTCGACCGCCACCTTGCGGAGGAGGCTGCCGGCGCGGCGGTACCAGAAGTCCTCCTGCTGGGGCGGCAGCTCGCGGCTCTCGCCGGTCTTGGCGTACTGGATCCAGTCGGGCTCCTCGAGCCGGTCGGCGAGCCGGTCGGCGAGCTCGTCGACGAGCTCGTCCGCCGGAACGTCGTAGAGGGTCACCATGGGGCCTCGTACCGCCGGCCAGAGGTTAAATCCGTCGTCATCGACCGGCCGGGGTCGTCACGACCCGAAGTCGGGCCTGACGCCCACGACGGCCGTGACGGCGCCGCCGAGGACGACGGGCACCCAGTAGACCGCGCCGCGGAACACGACCACCGCGGCGAGGGCGACGGACTTGGTGACTCCGGGCAGCGGCGCCGCCACGAGCAGGACGACGAGCACGCTCTCGATGCCGCCCGCGCCGCCCGGCAGGGGCGTGACGCCGGCGATGGCGCCGATCGGGACGACGAACAGGGCGATCGAGAGGGGGATCGGGACGCCGACGGCCCGGAAGGCGAACCAGAGCCCCACCATCTGGAACCCCCACCCGACCGTCGAGAGCGCTATCGTGGCCGCCAGCGCCCGCGGGTTGTCGGCGACGCGCTCGATGGCGCGGAAGAAGCCGTCGACGCGGTGTTCGATCCCCTCGACGGTCGGCACCGGCACGCGGGGGAGCCGCCGCGTCGCCCACCGAATCGCCGGGGTCAACAGCCCGACGACCCGCTCTTCGAGGCCGTAGCGGCGGTTCCAGGCCGCGTACACGAGCCCCGGGACGCCGACGGCGAGCACGACGACCGCGACGGTCGCGAGCGCGATGTTGCGGTTGGTGCCGAGCGTCACCTCGGTCGCGAAGTAGCCCACGCCGATGACCGCGAGCGTGATGGAGGGGACGAAGTTGAGCGTGTCGACGCTGGCGATCGCGGCGAGCCCGGTCTCGTACTCCGTGTCCGTGACCCGCGAGATGAGCAGCGCGGTGACCGGTTCGCCGCCGGCCTGTCCGAAGGGCGTGACGTTGTTCGAGAACATCGCGCCGGCGAACACGAGAAAGGACGTGACCGGCGACACCTCGACGCCGAGCACCCCGAGGACGACCCGGAGGGCGACGCTCCACGCGACGAGCCAGAGGACCGTCGTGACGACGACCAGCACCACCAGCCGGACGTCCGCCCGCCGGAGGACCGTCAGGAACTCCTCGACCCCGGCGACGTAAAACAGGACGGCGAAGACGGCGAGCGTGGCGGAGAACGCCAGAACGGTCGCTCGCTTCTGCCCGCCGGCCATGTCGACGCGGTCGGCCGAGGCGTGCTTGAAGCCACCGAAACGGCCGCGTGCGAAAGCGTTTCCCCGCCCCGATCGAGGCGGGGGGCACCGAGACGGAACGGAACGCCGAGGCAGAGCGAGTCGCCACGGCGGACGGGACCCGCTCACGGCACGGGCCGACGGGGCGGGCGTCAGCCCATCAGCTGAATCGGGACGAACAGGAAACAGAGCGCTCCGAGCCCGAACGTGAGGACGCCGACCAGCTGGCGGCGCCAGCCGAGCGGCGTCTCGTCGACCGGGGTGGCCGGGCCGTTGTAGGCGATGGCGGTCGCGAACAGCCCCCAGACCGCCCACAGCCCGACCGACTCGTTGAGGCCGAGGCCGCGGACGAAGTGGAGGTAGCCCGCGAGCGCGAACAGGCCGGCCGGGACGGCGGCGGCGACGGTCTCCTGGCGGCGCCCGAGCATCGCCCGGAGCATGTGGCCGCCGTCGAGCTGGCCGACCGGGAGCAGGTTGAGCACCGTGAAGAACATCCCCACCCAGCCGCCGATGATCACCGGGTGGACGACCAGCCGCGGGTCGGCGTAGCTCGTCGGCTGTCCGAGCGCGGTCGCGATGAGGGTCAAAAGCGGCGGGTTGTTGAACACGATCACCTGCCCGCTCGACTCGGCGACCCACCGGGGGAGGGTCATCGGCGGGATCGACAGGCCGACGACGGTGACCACGACCGTCGCGGCCAGCCCGGCAAGCGGCCCGGCGACGCCGACGTCGAACAGCGCGCGCCGGTCGGGCATCCGCCCGCGCATCCGGATGATCGCCCCGAGCGTCCCGAACGGGACGACGAAGGGGATGAGGTACGGCAGGGAGACGTCGACGCCGTGGTACCGGCCGACGGCGTAGTGGCCGAGCTCGTGGGCGGTGAGCACGCCGAGCACCGCGGCGGTGAACGGCCACGCCCGCAGCACGACCAGGGGGTTCTCGGCGATGGCCGAGGGCGGGACGTAGTACCACGCGAGGGCGCCGACGAACAGCGTGGTGAGGACGGTGGCGACGGCGAGCGCGACGTTCTTCCAGGGGACCCCGTCGACGCCGGGCGCGACGGGTTCGGCGACGACCGTCACCTCGCCGCCCCGCTCGCCCTCCGTCAGCCGGACCTCGTAGCCCGCCTCGCGGAAGGGGGCCCAGAGCTCGTCCCGGAGCACGCGCCGGGGGACCAGCGGGTCGCCGTGAAAGCGCACGCGGTCGCCGTCGCGCTCGGTCGCCCGGAGGTGGACGAGCGAGCGGAGCCGGCGCGCCGCCGGCCCGTCGACGATCGAGTCACGGTCCATCGACTCGGGGTTGGTCGCGCGTCGGCATAAGTTCAGGGACGGGGGACCGAGAGCGGCGGCCGGTCGACGCGCGGGGACCGGGGAGCGCGGCGGGGACCGGGCGGCGGTCCGCGCGTCGGCGGGCAGTTACGCGGGCTCGACGCGCCAGGTGGTCGCGCTCGTGTACGACCACTTCTCGACCGTGAGGTCGCTCGCGGAGTCGCGGATCTTCACCATCAGGGCGCCGATCTCCTTCGGCGAGAGGCCGACCTCGTCCGCGATGAACTTGCTCTTGAAGTAGAGCTCGCCGTCCTCGGCCTTCCGCGCCAGATACCGCCGCAGGCGCTCTTCCTTGGACAGCTCCTGGTCGGCCGCGTCGTCCGCGTCGTTGGAGGGGTTGACGGTTGCGCTCATCGCAGTCACTCCTACCGGCCGGAGGGTGTTATAAAGGGAGGAACGTTCGGGACAGTTCGGACGTTTCGGGCCTAAATCGGCGAAAACGGTTCGTTTCACGAACGTTTTAGAGCCGCAGAGACGTTTTATAGAGCGATTACAGCACGTCTATTGGCGTTGCCGGGACGGTGACGAAACCCCACCCAGGTCGATTGTTTCCTTTCTCTTCTGCTTTGGAAACTAGACCGATCTGGGGCGGTTCGGGGGGGATCGAGCCCGCGCGACGGGGACGCCGGCCCCGGTGCGGGGTCGTCGAGGCGGGCCGGTGACCTCCCGGGCGGCCGGCCGGGCGGGGTTGGGGCGTCCCGTCATAGTAGCGTTTGCAACTCTTTTCGGCCGCCGTCGCGATGCGAGGTGTGAGACGACCATCTGGCGGGGGGTGACGAAACGAGTGAGCAATTACTTGCAAACGCTACTATCACGGCCGTTCGTGGACCCAGAACTCGTCCTCGACGGTGACCTCCTTTTTGAACAGCGGCACCTCCGCCTTGAGCCGGTCGATGCCGTCCTCGACGGTCCGGAACGCCTCCTCCCGGTGGCCGGCGAGCACGACGACGAAGACGATGTCCTCGCCGTCGGCGACGACGCCCGTGCGGTGGTGGAGCAGCACCTCCTGGACGCCGTCGCGGGCGGACAGCTCCTCGCGGATGGTCGCGAGTCGCTCGTCGGCGACGCCCTCGTACTTCTCGAACTCCAGCGCGAGGGTCCGTGGGTCGTTGCCGTCGTCGCGGGCGCGCACCCGTCCGGTGAAGGTGGCGATGGCGCCCGCGCGGTCGGCGCCGGGGGACTCCTTGACCCGTCGGACGAGCGATTCGAGCGTCACCCGGGGCTCGACGCCCGCGAGCGCGTCGATGACCGCACCGGGGTCGACGGCGTCCGGCCGCTCGGCCCGGAGGAGCACCTCCCCGGCCGGGTCGGCGTCCCCGAGCGCGACCGCCGGGAGGTCCGCGTCGGGGAAGTCCGCGACGACGGCGTGGTCGTGGTCCGGCGCGAGGTCGTCGAGCAGGTCCTCGAGCGTGCGGCCGTCGCCCGCACCCACCCACGAGCCGTCGGGGGAGAGCCCGTAGGAGGCCGCGGCGGCCGGCGGCCCCTCGGCGCGCCCCTCGTCGACGCGCTCGACGGTGGCGACCCGTCCGTCGAGTTCGGGCACGAGTCGACCCACGAGCTCCGCGGCCCCCGGGCCGACGACGCCTACCGTGTGCATGGTAGACGGGCGGGCGTCGACGGGCTTCACTCTTCCGTCGCGTGTGACAACCCTTATGGCCGGCTCCGGCCGAACGTCGGCGTAATGAGAGTCGTGCTGTCCGTCGGCGGGAGCGTGCTGGCGCCCGACCTCGACCCCGACCGCGTCGAGGGGTACGCCGACGCCGTCACGGCGCTCGTCGACGCCGGCCACGAGGTTGGGGTCGTCGTCGGCGGCGGCGGCGTCGCGCGGGACTACATCGGAACCGCTCGCGAGCTGGGCGCGAACGAGGTCGAACTCGACCGGGTCGGGATCGACGTCACCCGGATCAACGCCCGCCTCCTGGTCGCCGCGCTCGGCGACGTGGCGGCGCCCAGTCCCGCACGCGACTACGGGACGGCCGCGGAGGCGCTCCGGCGCGGCGACGTCGCCGTGATGGGCGGGGTGGCGCCGGGCCAGACCACCGACGCCGTCGCCGCCGCGCTCGCGGAGGACGTCGGTGCCGACCTGCTCGTGTTCGCCACGAGCGCCGACGGCGTGTACACCGCCGACCCGAGCGTCGAGAGCGACGCCGAGAAGCTCCGGACGCTGTCGGCCGCGGACCTCGTCGACGTGGTCGCGCCGATGAGCCGCGACGCCGGCGCGTCGGCCCCCGTCGACCTGCTCGCGGCGAAGCTGATCCAGCGCGCCGGGCTCCGGGCGGTCGTCCTCGACGGCACCGACCCGGCGGCGGTCGAGGGGGTCGTCCTCCGGGGCGAGCACACGGGGACGGACGTGGTCCCCGACGGCGCCGTGGATCCGGCGGCGTGGGACGGATGAGCGACGACCACCGCGCGTTCTGGGCCGACGAGGTCGCCGACCGGATCCTCGCCCGGAACCCCGACGAGCCGATCGTGATCAAGGGCGGCGTCTCCCCCTCCGGGATCCCCCACGTCGGCCACCTCAACGAGATCCTCCGGGGCTACTTCGTCGCCGCCGCGCTGCGCGACCGCGGCCACGAGGTCCGACAGGTGTTCACCAGCGACGACCGCGACGCGCTCCGGACGGTGCCCCGGAAGCTCGCCACCGCCGACTTCGAGATCGTCGGGCTCTCCGAGGTCGACGCCGGCGCGCTCGGGCGCAACCTCGGCAAGCCGTACACCGACATCCCCGACCCGTTCCCCGACTGCGGGCACGACTCCTACGGCGCCCACTTCGCCGACCTGCTCCGCCGGTCCGCGGAGATGTTCGACGTCGAGGTGGAGATGGTGTCGAACACCGACCTGTACGAGCGCGGCGAGTTCGAGGAGGTCACGCGGCTGATCCTGGAGCGGCGCGACCGCGCCCGCGAGGTGCTCGCGGCGTACCAGGCGGGGGTCGACGAGGACTACGTCCCGTTCATGCCCCAGTGTTCCGAGTGCGACCGGCTGACGACCGACGTGCGCGCGGTCGACCTCGACGCGGGGACGGTCTCGTACGTCTGCTCGGGGATGGAGGCCGGCGGCCAGCAGATAGACGGGTGTGGCCACGAGGGGGTCGCCACGCTCCGGGAGGGGAAGCTCCCCTGGCGCTTCGAGTGGCCGGCCCAGTGGGCCGTCCTCGGCGTGGACTTCGAGCCGTTCGGGAAGGACCACGCCGAGGGGTCGTGGCCGAGCGGCGAGGCGATCGCCCGGGAGGTGCTGGACCGCGAACCCCCGGTGCCGATGACCTACGAGTGGTTCACCCTCGACGGGGAGCCGCTCTCCTCGTCGGCGGGCAACGTGATCACCGCCGCCGAGCTGCTCGACCTGCTCGAACCGGAGGTGGTGCGGTACTTCTTCGCGCTGGACCCGAACAAGGCCCGCGACCTCGACGTCGAACATCTCGACCGGCTCGTCGACGACTTCGACCGCTTCGAGCGGGCGTACTTCGGCGAGGTCGACGACGGGGGCCTCGCCGAGTTCGCCGAGCGCGCCTACCCGTTCGTCGTCGAGGAGGTTCGCCCCGACCGGGTCCGCCTGCCGTACACCTTCGCGGCGGTGCTCGGGATGACCGACGACCGCGACCTCCGCCTGCGGATGGCGCGCAACGAGGGCCACCTGCCCGCGGACGCCCCGGAGTGGGCGGTCGACGCGGCGATGGAGCGCGTCGAGCGCGCCCGGCGGTGGGCGAGCCGGACCGGCAACCAGTACGACTACCGCCTCCAGGCGGACCGGCCCGACGCGTCGTTCGCCGACGACACGGCGGCCGCGCTCGACGACCTCGCCGACTTCGTCGCCGAGGGGCACGACGGCGAGGCGATACAGGGCGAGATCTACGAGGCCGCGCGCCGTCACGGGGTCGACGTGGGCGAGTTCTTCGCGGCCGGCTACCGCCTCTTCTTCGACGACACCGAGGGCCCGCGCCTCGGGGAGTTCCTCGGCGAACTCGACCGAGAGTTCGTCGTCCGGCGCCTCCGCCGGGAGGGGTGACCGCGGCCGTGCGGCCCCGACGGCCCGTCCCCGAGCGCCGTCGAGCGACGCCGCGACGGCCACCCGACGGGCTTTTTGGCGGCGCGGCCGTCGCTCACGACGACACGATGAACCCGTTGCTGTGGGTCGGCGCCGGCCTCGTCGCCTACACTCTCGTCGCCTTCGCCCTCCACTCGCGCGGCCTGCTCCCCCCGTCCGTCCGCCTCTCCGGGCCGCTGACCACCATCCACACGAGACGGGGGCGGGCGCTGCTCGACCGCCTCGCCCGCTCGCGGCGGTTCTGGCGGGCCTGGAGCAACGTCGGCCTCGGGATCACGCTCGTCATCATGGCCGGGTCGTTCGTCCTGCTCGTCGTCCAGGGGCTCGCGATCCTGCGGAACCCGCCGGCCGCGACGGCGGTCAACCAGCCGCGGAACTTCCTCGTCATCCCCGGGGTCAACGACTTCCTGCCGCTCTCGGTCGCCCCGGAGATCGTCTTCGGGCTGCTCCTCGGCCTCGTCGTCCACGAGGGGGGCCACGGCCTGCTCTGTCGCGTCGAGGGGATCGACATCGAGTCGATGGGGCTGGTGACGCTCGCGGTCGTCCCGATCGGCGCGTTCGTCGAACCCGACGAGGAGAGCCAGCGGCGGGCGAGCCGCGGCGCGCGCACCCGGATGTTCGCCGCCGGGGTGACGAACAACTTCGCCGTGGCGGCGGTCGCGTTCGCCCTCCTGTTCGGCCCGGTGATCGCCGGGGTCGGCGTCGCCCCGGGCGTCCCGGTTGCGGACGCCTACGGCGACAGCCCGGCCGACCGGGCGGGGATCGACCGCGGCGACCGCATCACCGCCGTCGCGGGCCAGCCCGTGACGACGCGGGCGGAGCTCGACGCCGCGCTCGCGGGCGCCGACGACCGGTCGGTGGCCGTCGAGCTGAACGGCGAGCGGACGGTGACCGTCGAGCGCGACCTCGTGGTCGCCGGCACGATCCAGGGGAACCCGCTGAACCTGACGGTCGACCCGCGCGGCGACCCGATCCGGATAGCGGCGGTCAACGGGACGCCGGTGGCCACCCGCTCCGAGTTCCGGGACGCCGTCCGGAACCGGACGGTCGCCGAGGTGACGACGAGCGTCGGCACGCGGACCGCGCCCGTCGGCGCGTTCGTCCGGGTCGCCCCCGACGGCCCGCTGGCGAACGCGAGCGCCCCCGCGGACGCGAACCTCGTCGTCACCGCGGTCGACGGCGAGCGGGTCACGTCGGCGTCGTCGCTCACCGACGTCCTCGCGACCACGAGCCCCGGGGAGACCGTCACCGTCGAGACGTACCGCAACGGCACGCGCGAGTCCTACCGGGTGACGCTCGGGGAGGGCGACGACGGGAGCGGGTTCCTCGGGGTCGGGGTGTACCCCGGCACGAGCGGCGTCGTCGTCACCGACTTCGGGGTCCAGGAGTACCCCGCGGGCGCGTACCTGGAGTACCTCGGCGGGGACGGCGGACCGGGGGCGAGCCAGCCGGTCGACCTCGGCGACTCGGCGCTCGCGAGCACCTACGAGGCGCTCTTGCTCCCGCTCGCCTCGTTCGTCCTCGGCATCCCCAACTTCCCCGGGTTCACGGGGTACTGGACCGACTTCTACGTGGTCCGGGGGCCGCTCGCCGCGCTGGGGCGGGGGGGCGCCTTCCTGCTCGTCAACGGGCTGTTCTGGACCGCCTGGATCAACCTGCAGCTGGGGCTTTTCAACTGCATCCCCGGCTACCCGCTCGACGGCGGCCGCATCCTCCGGACGAGCGCCGAGGCGGTCGTCTCGCGGCTGCCCGTCGAGGACCCGCGCCGCGTCGTCCGCGCCATCACCACGAGCGTCGGGGTGACGATGCTCGTCTCGCTGTTCCTGCTCGTGTTCGGGCCGACCCTGCTCCGGTGACCCGACCCGAACGGGGCGCCGACTAGAAACTCCCATACGCCCGCGGTCCGAACCCGCGACCATGGCCGACGCGCCGAAGACCGAGGAGGGCTGGTTCGCCCTGCACGACTTCCGGACGGTGGACTGGGACGCCTGGCGAGCGGCGCCGGACCGCGAGCGCGAGCGGGCGATCGAGGAGGGGACGGCGTTCCTCGAGGACGCCGAGGCGGTTCGCGACGCCGACGAGGGCGCCTCGGCGACGTTCGGGATCGTGGGCCACGGGGCCGACCTCCTGGTCGTCCACTTCCGCCCGACGCTCGATCACCTCTCCGCGCTGGAGCGGCGGTTCGAGGGGACGGCGCTCGGCGGGCTGACCGAGCGGTCGAACTCCTACGTCTCGGTGACAGAGGTGAGCGGCTACGTCTCGGACGACTACTTCACCGACGAGGGGGAGGTCGACGAGGGGCTACAGCGGTACATCGAGGGGAAGCTCCACCCGGACGTGCCCGACGGCGAGTACGTCAGCTTCTACCCGATGAGCAAGCGCCGGGGGCCGGAGAACAACTGGTACGCCCTCGACTTCGAGGAGCGCGCCGACCTGATGTCGACCCACGGCGACGTCGGGCGGGAGTACGCCGGGCGGATCAAGCAGGTGATCGCCTCCTCGGTCGGCTTCGACGACCACGAGTGGGGGGTCACGCTGTTCGGCGGCGACCCGACCGACATCAAGGACATCGTCTACGAGATGCGCTTCGACGAGGCCTCCGCGCTGTACGGCGAGTTCGGCCCCTTCTACGTCGGCCGGCGGTTCCCGCCCGCCGACCTCGGCGCCTACCTCGCCGGCGAGCGCGTGCCGACCGCGGACCACGGCGGGGAGGGCGAGCGGGCGGGCGAGCACCCGCCACACGGCCACCACGGCGGCGAGGACGGCCATCGCGGGGCGGAGCACGGGGACGGCAACCACGGGAGCGGGGCACACGGCAACGACCACCACGGCGCCGAGACGACCGACGACGGCGACCCGTCGGGGATCCGCGGCGAGCTCGCCGACCTCGACGTGTACGCCGGGCAGCCACACGGCGAGGACGTGTACGCGACCGTGGTGTACTCGACGGCCGACGTCGACGAGCTGTTCGAGGAGACGACGGGACTGCGGGCGAACTTCGACCACTACGACACGCACGTCCGGACGGCCGTCTACGAGGCCCGTGACGGCGACCGGGCCGCCGTCGTGAGCCTCTGGGAGACCGCCTCGGCCGCCGAGACGGCGGCGGGCTTTCTCGCCGACCTCCCGGCGGTCGTCGGCCGCGCCGCCGACCGGGACGAGGAGTCCGGCTTCGGCACCATGGGCATGTTCTACACGGTGAAACCCGACCACCGCGGGGACTTCGTCGAGAAGTTCGAGACGGTCGGTGGGGTGCTCGCGGACATGGAGGGCCACCACGAGACGGACCTCATGGTCAACCACGAGGACGAGAACGACATGTTCATCGCCAGCCAGTGGCGCTCGCGGGAGGACGCCATGGCCTTCTTCCGCTCCGAGGAGTTCGGCGACACGGTCGACTGGGGACGCGACGTGCTGGCCGACCGGCCGCGTCACGTGTTCCTCGCGTAGGCCGGCAGTCGGCCCCGGTTCGGTGCCGGTGTTCTCACCCACCGGAGTGAAACTGTTCGGGAGCGTCGGCGTCGCGTCGGGGTCGTGCGGTCTCGACGGGAAAGGAGGGGCCGCGACCGGCGGTCAGTCGTCGGCGCTCGCGGCGGGCAACACGCCGGCCGCGCGGAGGTCGTCGCCGCCGACGGAGGTTCGGAAGTCCTCCGGGCCCATCCCGTCGTCGCGGTCGACGCCGAAGCTCTCGGCGTACAGCTCGGCGACCCGCTCGACCTCCTCGTCGCTGAGCCGCGGCGTGTCGGGCGCCGCCGCCCACTCGTCGACGTCGTCGGTCGTCCGGAACGTCGGCGTGACGGAGGCGACCTCGTCGTGGGCGAGCAGCCACTGGATCGCGGCCTGCCCCATCGTCCGCTCGCCGTCGCGCTCGAGGAAGCGCAGCGCGTCGACCTTCTCCCAGCCGGCCTCGAACCACGCCGCCGGGCGGTGCGAGCGGTGGTCGCCGTCGCCGAGCTCGGTGTCGGGCGTCACCTGCTCGTTCAGGAGCCCCGAGGAGTGGGGCACGCGGGCGATGAGCGACGTGTCGGCGCCGCGGTCGCGGACGGTGTCGAGGAAGTGCCGGCCCGGCGTCTGTTCGAGCACGTTGAACACCGTCTGGACGGCGTCGAAGTCGAGGTCGACCGCCCGGTCGCCCTCCGCGAGCCAGCCGATCGAGGGGCCGAGCGCCCAGCCCACGGCGTCGACCTTCCCCTCCTCGCGGAGCTCCTCGAGCGTCTCGACCACGTCCGGCGTCACCTCCTCGACGTCGGCGTTGTGGAGCTGGAGGACGTCGACGTAGTCCATGTCGAGCCGGTCGAGGGAGCGCTCGACCGCCGTCCGCACCCAGTCGGGGTCGATGCGCTTCGGGAGCTCGCCGTGGCCCGCCTGGGGGTTGTTGTAGAAGTCGTAGCCCACCTTCGTGGCGACGGTCACCTCGTCGCGGTGGGGGCCGAGCGCCTCGCCCACGAGCCGCTCGCTCTCGCCGTGCCCGTACACGTCGCCGGTGTCGAAGTAGGTGATCCCCCGGTCGAGGGCGTGCCGGAGCATCTCGACCGCCTGCTCGTCCGTCCGGTCGCCCCACCAGTCGGTGCCGACGACCCACGCGCCGAAGCCGACCTCGCTGACCTCGACGTCGGTGTCCCCGAGCGTCCGGTGTCGCATGCCACCGGGTTCGGGGCGACGGCACTTAGCGGGTGCGGTCGGCGCGCGAGGAGCGATCGAGACGGGACGTGCCAGGGAGCCGGATTCCGGTCCTCGCGCCCGATGCGAGACCGGACGGGACCGGACGGAGGGAGAACGGGGCGACGCCGCACCGTCGATCGCCCGTCGGCTCGCGGCCACCAGAACCCATTTGCGTCGGCACGACCAACCGGCGGGAGATGACAAAGCGACACGTCTCCCTGCCCGACGCCGCGGAGGCGGGCGTGCGAGGGTTCATCGAGGACGTCGACGAGCGACTCTCGGACGACGACCAGGACACCTGCGAGGTGGTCCGTGAGACGCTCGTCGACCTGTTCGGTGACCGGGAGGCATACGAGGCCTGGATGAACGGGGAGTCCGTCTCCCCCGCCGAGCAGGTTCGCCTCCAGAGCTACGACCCCTGCAACGCGACGCTCGAGGCCGAGTACTACGCCGAGAAGGACGAGGAGCGGTTCGAGCGCTCGAAGTACCTCCAGTGGCTCTGGCGGCAGTTCGACGCCACCCCGATGGCGGACAACGTCGAGTTCGCGCTCCGGTTCCGCGAGATGCTCGCGGGCCACCTGTTCGCCGAGGCCGGCGAGAACCTCCGGCTGTTCAAGGGGATCACCTTCTCGTACGGACACAACATCGAGATGGGCGACAACGTCGTCGTCCACGACGACGTCCACCTCGACGACCGGGGCCGGCTCACCATCGGCGACCGCGTGTCGATCAGCGACGACGCCCACATCTACAGCCACGACCACGACATCGTCGACCAGACGACGGTGGAGAACTACCACACGATCGTCGACGACGACGCCCGGGTCACCTACGACGCGATGGTCCGTGCCGGCGTCCGGGTCGGCGAGAACGCCGTCGTCGGCGCCAAGTCGACGGTCCAGGGCGACGTGCCCGACCACCACGTCGCGGTCGGGTCGCCCGCGAAAAGCGTCAAGGTGAAGCCGGGGTGGGAGTCCGTCGCCGAGCCGCTCGACGCCGGCGGCGAGGACAACAGCGCAGAGCGTCGCATCGAGTTCGACCTGCCCGACGACCTCGACGAGTTCGACGAGTTCGGGCGCGACCGCACGCCCCCGGACGCCTGACGCCGTGGCGCCCCGCGCCGTCGCGATCAACGTCGCCGCGAACACCCAGCTCCCGGGGGTCCGGGGGCCGGTCTCCCCCGACGGACGCTTCGAGTACGTCCCGATCCCCGAGCGCGAGCCGACCGCCGAGCCGGTGCCGACGTACGGCGACCTCCGGCTGGACGTCGACCTCCCCGACGACCTCCGGGACCGGCGGGTGCACCTCGACCCCGAGTTCGCCGGCGTCCACGGGTCGACGGCCCACACCTACGGCGACGAGCACGGCGTCAAGGCGGGGCCGCTCTCCGGGCTCGACCCCGGCGACTGCCTCCTGTTCTACGCCACGCTCTCGCTGCGGGGCGACCCGGACGCGGCCGCGCCGTGGGTCCTGCCCGACTGGGGGGCGTACCTGGTCGGCGCGTTCCGCGTCGCGGAGGTGTGGACGGGCGCGGCGTTCGAGGACCTCCCCGCCGACCACCCCGCCCGCGAGCGGCTGGCGTCGAACGCGCACCTGCGCCGCGCGGACCCCGACCCGAAGGTGCTCGTCCGCGGCGACGACCGGTCGCGGCTGTTCGACCGGGCCGTCCCGCTCTCGGCGGGACCGGGAAGCGAGGCGAACCGGCTGGTCACCGACCTCGCCGGGGACTCGGGGCGCGGGCCGTGGTGGCGCCGCGTCCTCCGGTTCGACCCGGACGCGACCGCCGCACTGCTGGACGTGCTCGACGACCCGGCGGCCGTCTGACCGGTACGGGCCGCCGACTCGACGTGGCGCCGACGGCGGCGTCCGCTCGCCGGCTCAGAGCCGGTCGATCACCGCGTCCGTGAACGACGCGGTCGTCGCGTCGCCGCCGAGGTCGGGCGTCCGGACCCCGGCGTCGAGCGTCGCGCCCACCGCCTCGTCGATCGCGTCCGCGGCCGCCGCGGCGTCCGCGGCGCCGCGGTCGCCGAGCCACTCCAGCAGCATCGCGCCGGAGAGGATCATCGCCGCGGGGTTGGCGACCCCCTCGCCGGCGATGTCCGGCGCGGCGCCGTGGGCCGCCTGGGCCATCCCGTGGTCCGCGCCGTGGTTGAGGCTCGGCGCCAGCCCGAGGCTGCCGACGACGCCGGCGGCCTCGTCGGAGAGGATGTCGCCGTACAGGTTGGTCGTCAGGACCACCTCGTGGCCGGTCGGGTCGACCACCAGCTCCATCGCGAACGCGTCGACGAGAGACGTCTCCACGTCCACGTCGGGGTAGTCCGCGGCGACCGCCTCGCACTCCTCGAGGAACAGCCCGTCGCCGTGGGTGAGGACGTTCGCCTTGTGGACGACCGTCACGTCCTTCCCGCGGGCGTCGGCGTACGCGAAGGCGTCCTCCGCGATCCGGCGGGACTCCTCGCGCGTGACGACGCGCATCGAGACCGCGACGTCCTCGGTGGGCATCACCCGGCCGTCGCCGACGTGCATGTTGCGGTCGGCGTAGAACCCCTCCGTGTTCTGCCGGAAGATGGTGAGGTCGAAGCCCTCCGGGCCGACGCCGGCGAACGACCGCACGGGCCGGACGTTCGCGTAGAGGTCGAAGGCGGTCCGGACCGTCCCGCTCGGACTCGGGCCAGCCGGGTCGTCCTCGGGGTACTCGCCGGCGAGGATCGGCCCGAGCAGCCAGCCGTCGCAGTCGGCGAGCGCGTCGAGGGTCACCTCCGGCACCGTCGAGCCGTGCGCCTCGTAGCCGTCCCAGCCGAACGGGAGGTCCACGAACTCCGCGTCGAGGCCGGTCGCCTCGATCACCCGTCGCGCCTCCGGAACGATCTCCGGACCGATGCCGTCGCCCTCCAGGACGCCGAGTCGGATCGTCATGGTGTGCCGTCGGGGACGCCGCGGACGTATAACTGCTCGCTCGACCGGCAACGATCGCCGCCGTTCGGGAGCGTTCACTCCCGTCCGAGTTCCCGAACGCGACGGTCGAGTCGGCCGGACGCGGCTGCCGGAGTCTCTCTCGAACCGGCGGCCGCACCGGCCGCCCGCGACCGGCGCCTACATCGTGACGACGATCTCGCCGTCGTCGACGTGGACGGGGTAGGAGGGGAGGTTCACGTCCCCGTTCGAGACGCAGTCGCCGGTCCGGAGGTCGTACTCCCAGTCGTGCCAGGGACAGATCAGCGTCTCGCCCTCCCCGACCCACTCGACCTCCGTCCGCAGGGCCTCGCGGTCGTAGGTCGCGGTCGCGCGGCCGGTGACCTCCCCCTCGCACAGCGGCCCGCCCTGGTGGGCACACCAGTTGAGGTACGCGTAGTACTCGCCGTCGAGGTTGAACACGCCGACCTCCCGCCCCTCCAGCACGACCAGGAGCCGGTCCCCCGGGTCGAGTTCGTCCGCGTCCGCGACCGCGTACTCCGTCATGGCTCGATACCGAACGCCTCGGTGGCGTTGCGGTGCAGCACCTGCTCGCGCTCCTCGGCGGAGAACGCCGCCTCCAGGTGACTGTCGATGGTCGTCGGGTTGTCGAAGTCCCAGTGCGGGTAATCGGAGGTGAAAAGGAGGTTCTCCGCGCCGACGGTCCGCATCGTCTCGTGGAGGTGGGCCGGGTTCTCGAACTCCTCGACCGGCTGGGTGCCGAACCAGAACCGGTCGCGGACGTACGCCTCCGGGCTCCGCTCCAGGAGCGGCGCGTCGCTCTTGCGCCAGCTCACCTCGCGGTTGAGCCGCCCCATCGTGTACGGGATCCACCCGATGCCGGCCTCGAGGATGACGAAATCGAGGTCGGGGAACTTCACGGGCACGCCCTCGACGAGCAGGCTCGTGAGCGTGAGCATCGCGCTCCAGGGGAAGGCGAGGGCGTGCATCGTGAGGAAGGACTCGGCGTCGTTCAGCACGGGCGCCTGCCGGGCGGGCATCATGTCGTCGACGGCGTGGAACACCATCGTCAGGTCGTGCTCCTCGGCGGCCTCGTAGATCACGTCGTACTCGGGGTTCCCGAGCGGCTTCTGGTACTCGCCGCCGGGGAAGACCACGGCGCCGACCACGTCGTCGCGGTCGCCGTACGTCCGGATCTCCGCCGCCGACTCCTCCGGGACGCGGGCCGCGAGGTTGATGAGCCCGTAGATGTCGTCGTCACCGTCGACGTAGCGCTCGGTCAGCACCTCGTTCGCGGCGCGCATCTCCTGGACCGCGCGTTCGGTTCCCCGGACCGCATCGAGGAAGGAGATCTGGTCGACGATGGCGCAGTCGATCCCCCTGTCGAGGAGCCCATCGCGGACGTCGCGGTGGCTCTCGAGCTCGCGAAGCATCGGCCCGCTCCGGTGGCCGCCGACCGTCTCCGGCCACCCGTGGTCCGGGTACGGGGCGTCCCCCCGGCGGTCCGGGTGGAGGAAGCTCGCGTACGGCTCGTCCATGCGACTCGCGAGGTCGCGCTGGACCGCCGGGCTCGCGTAGGACGGGTGGACGTCGGCGTCGATCACCGGCACGTCGCCGAAGTCGGCGTCGACCTGCGCGGAGTCTGCGGCGTGCTTCGACATGCGGCGGCGTTCGATACGGGATCACATAACGTTCCTGCCCGTTCGTGAGTCGTCGCCGAACCGGCGCCGCCCGCCGCGGTCAGATGAGCCTCGCGTCGGACCGGCGTTCCGACGCCGCCCGTCGGCGCCAGTCCTCGTTCCCGCGGTCGGCGGCGGCTCCCTGGTTGATGTCGGTCATGTGCGCACAGGCCGGACAGGCGTGGACGTGGCCCTCGTTGTCGCCGAACACGCGGGCGAAGTCGGCGGTCACGTACTCGTCACACGAGTTGCAGGTGTACATGGACACCGGTCGGGTCACCCCCATCCGTCGTATTTATACGCCCGCTACCCCGTCCGTACGGTTCGATTACCACGTTTGTAGTGAGGTTACCGGGCACGGATCCCCGCCGCCCGGGCGTCGGGCACGGCGCGTCGCGGGACCCTTTTCCCCGCCGCCGCCCGACGTTCGACCGTGCGTTCCACCCCCGACGGGACGGCGCGGTCGGTCGACGGCGTCCGGGCCGGCGCCGCTCTCCTCGCGGCCGGCCAGGTCGACGCGGCGCGGGTCGCGTGGGCCCGCGCGGGCCCGCAGGCCGACCCGCTCGTCGCCGGACTGGTCGGCTACGCCGCGGCGGTCGCCGACGGAGGGGCGCGCGACTGGTCGCGAGCGCGAGCTCGAGCGACGCTGGGACGGCGGGCGCTCGGGCGAGTCGCCGACCCGTCGCCGATTGCGGTCGGGCCGCCCCGGACGTACCTCGGCGCGCTCGCCGACGACCCGGCGGTCGTGGAGCGTCGCCCGCCGCCCGCGGTCCGCGTCGAGGGCGCGGTTCCGGACCCGGACGCGCTCCCGTTCGAGGCGCTCGCCCGCGCCGCGCGAGCGGTCGCGGCGACCGGCGCACTCGATTCGGACGTGGTCGACGACGCCGTCCGGTACGCCCGCGAGGAGGTGGCGACCGGCACGAGCGCGTTCGCCGCGCTGCTCACGGACGTCGCCGCCGGGCGGGAGACGGCGATGGCGACGCGTCGACTCGACCAGCGCGTCGCGCGACGCCGGAGCGAAGAGCGGGACGTCGATGGGCTGTTCGACTAGTCCGTCGCTCCCCATCCGGGCGAGGGACGCCGGGGCGAAGCCCTGTGGGACCAGCGCCACGCCGTCGAACTCGAATCCGGCGCCGCCGCCGTCGTCGCCCTCGACGACCGTGACCCCCAGCCGTGGGCCTCGGCGATCCGGTTCACGATGGCCAGACCGAAGCCCGTTCCGCCGGCCGCCGACGACACTCCGGATTCGAAGACCCGGTCCCGCTCGCTCGCCGGGATGCCCGGGCCGTCGTCCTCGACGTAGATGCCGTCCTCGCCGGCACGCCCGACCCGAACGGTGACGCCATCGCCCCCGTGCTCGAGGCCGTCGCCGGACCCCGTTCGGCTGCCCGTCGAACCGTGTTCGACGCTGTCGCCGGACCCCGTTCGGCTGCCCGTCGAACCGTGTTCGACGCTGTTCCGAAACAGGTTCTCGAAGACGTGTTGCAGGCGGTCGGGGTCGCCGCGGACGGTGAGGTCGTCGACGATCTCGGGCGTCGCGTCCGGGGACTCGACGATCCCCCAGCACCGGCCGATCAGGTCGGTCAGCGCGACCGTCTCCAGGCCGTCGACGGTGGTTCCCTCCCTGGCGAGGATCAGCGTGTCCTCGATTATCGCCTCGATCCGCTCGGCGACGACCTCGCGGTCGTCGGGGTGCCGGTACTCGTACCCCACCTCGCCGACCAGCTCCTCGGGCTCTACCCGAGCACGCGTTCCACGGCCGGGCTCACGAACGGTATCGTCCCGTCCGGGTCGACGATCGTCGCGACGTCGGTGGTGTCCTCGACGAGTTTGCGGTACAGCTCCGGGTCGGAAGCGCGACCTCGGCCGTCGGTCGCCCCGTCGTCGGTCATCGGCCGCACCCGTCGGGTCGAGCGGGTAAACGTGCCCCGCCGTCCACGGGGGACGGGAGCAGAACCGACGGGCGGGCTCGACCGCCGTGACGACGAACGCATCACGGGGCGGCGAACAGCGCCTGGAGCGGGACGCGAGCGGTGACCGCGGGCCGGAGACTACTCGCCCCCTTTCGGCGTCCCGTCGAGGTGGAACTCCGCGGAGTTGTCCCGCGGCTCGTAGCCGAGGACGTCCTTCGCGCGCTCGATGGAGTAGTACTTGCGGTCGTTGTCGCTGATGCCGTAGACGATCTCGTAGCCGTAGTCGGCCTGGAGACAGCGGTCGTGGAGGTGCGCGCAGTCGCGGTGGGAGAGCCACATCGCCTGGCCGCGCTCGTAGTCCCGCGGCGGGTGGCCCTCGGTCAGGTTGCCGATCCTGACACAGACCGACGAGAGGCCGTGCTCGTCGTGGTAGAAGCGACAGAGCGTCTCGCCCGCGGCCTTCGAGACGCCGTAGAAGTTGCCCGGGCGGGGGAGCTCCGTCCCGTCGAGCCGGAAGTCGTCGTCCGTCCGGTACAGGTCGGGTTTGCGGTCGGTCTCGTAGTGACCGACCGCGTGGTTCGAGGAGGCGTAGACGAACTTCTCGACGCCGGCGTCGACGGCGGCCTCGAGCATCAGCTTCGTCCCGTCGATGTTGTTCCGGAGCACGGAGTCCCACGGCGCCTCGGGACGGGGATCGCCGGCGAGGTGGATCACCGCGTCCATCCCGTCGGCCGCCTCGGCGACAGCCTCGGGGTCGGTCACGTCGCCGACGAGGTACTCGTGGTCGACCGGCTCGCCCGGCGGGCTGTGAAAGAGGAGCCGCCAGTCGTAGGCCTCGCTGTCCCCGATGCCGTCGAGGATGGCGCCGCCGACCCGACCGCCCGCACCCGTGAGCAGGACGCGCATTCACGCGGAGCCACGCGACTTTCGGACAAGAAACTGTGGTTCTGTCCCGGCCACGCGACCCGTGTCGAGACCGGCCGGCCGTCCGGCCGAGCGACCCGTACGCCTTTGCCCGCCGGCGCCGAGGGGCGTGCATGGTCTCCGACGCCCAGCAGGCCTGCTTCGAGGCCGGGATCAAGTTCGGCTCGCTCTACCATCAGTTCGCCGGCACGCCGGTCAGCCCCCGGAGCGCCCGCAGCCTCGAACGGGCGATGGCGGAGGCGATCGAGAACCAGCCCCACTGCGAGGCCGTCGAGGTGCGGATCGACGATGACGCGGTCGCGGCCGAGATCGACCACGAGCACGGCTACGCGGAGCTCACGGGGCGACTCATGGAGGTCCGCATGGAGGTCGCCTACCGGAACGTGGTGGTCCGAACGCGGATGGCGACCGAGGACGGCTACCCGCTGATGCAAGTCGAGTCCGTCGAGTCGCGGCCCTGACCGCCGACCCGCGGCCGGACGGCGCGGCACTGCCCCGGTTTCACTTCCGCTTTCGGGTATCATTTTAACCCCTACCGCCCCCATGTCGGGGGCATGAGCCAGTCGACGCTCGGCGACGAGGACCTGTTCGGCGAGGCGGCCGACGAGATGCGGGCCGACGTGGAGCACCACCTGGGCGAGGCGCGCGCTGACCTGCCCGACGCCGCGGCGGTCTGGGAGACCGACGCCGACAACGTACTCGGCGTGCTCAACGGGCTCGGCGCGGCCCTCGACGTCGGCGAAGCCGAGGAGCATCTCCGGCAGGCGAAAAAGTGGTACGCGGTCGGCGAGCGCGCCGACGCCTTCGAGGACGCCGACGACCTCGCCGAGGCGATCGAGTCCGTCGAGTCGGTGGTCGACCTCGTCACGACGGCCGGCGAGCAGGTGGCCGACCTCACCAACACGGTGCCGGAGCTCCGGAGCGCGCTCCAGGAGTTCGAGGCCGAGGCGGACGCGGACGCGGACGCGGACGCGGACGAGGACGAGGAGTAGCCGGGGGGCCGGGTCGACCGCGTCAGGAGTAGCCGGGCCCTCGGGAGCCGCCCGCGTCGATCCCGCCGTTCCGTCCGGACCGTCTCACCCCGCGTCCGCGTCGCGCTCCGCGACGGCCCCGAGCACCGACGCGAGCGCCGCGGCCGCGGCCTCGTGGAGCGCGTCCCCGAGCGCAGCGTCCCCCGCGTCCGGGTCGCCGACCACGCCGTTCTCGCTGAACTCGTCGGTGTCGTACGCGAGGTTGACGCCCGCGACCCACTCGCCCCAGCCGTCCGCGGCGTCGGCGGCCGCCGCCGCGGTTCGCTCCTCGCGCACGAGGTCGGGGCGGGTGTGACGCAGGAGCGCCGTCTCGACCGGCCCGCCGTGGCCCATGGCGACCGGTTCGCCGGCGAGGTCCTCGGGGTCGACCGCGTCGAACCACGTGAACGGGACGGCGTAGGCGGTCCCGTCGCGGGTGAGCCCGGCGGTCGCCTCCCGCAGCGCCGCGACGTTACCGCCGTGACCGTTGACGACCACGACCCGGTCGAGGCCGTGGGCCGCGAGGCTCGCGACGGTCTCGCGGACGTACGCCCGGAGGGTGTCGGGCGACACCCAGAGCGTGCCGTCGAACGAGCGGTGTTCCGCCGAGACGCCGACGGGGACCGTCGGCGCGACGACGACGGGCGCGTCGTAGCGCGTCGCTCCCGCCGTCGCGACGTCCTCGGCGTGGAACGCGTCGGTGCCGAGCGGGGCGTGCGGGCCGTGCTGTTCGGTGCTCCCGACGGGCAGGACCGCGAGGTCGGCGTCGGCGTCACGTACGTCGGTCCACGTCGCCTCCGCGAGGCGCATGGGCGGTCGGACGGGCCGACGGGGCTTAAAACGCCACGGGGCCGTACCGGTCAGTCGTCCGCGCCCGGAGCGTCCCGCCGGGCGTCGCGCTCGGTCGCCCGCTCGACGAACGCCTCGGGGAGCTCGTCGATCTCCCCGGCCTGGACGCCCCAGAGGTTTGCGTACAGCCCGTCGCGGGCGATCAGCTCCTCGTGGGAGCCCCGTTCGGCCACCTCGCCGCCCTCGAGCACGACGATGGTGTCGGCGTCTTTGACCGTCGAGAGGCGGTGAGCGACGGTGAGCGTCGTGCGGTCGGCGGTGAGCCGGTCGAGCGAGCGCTGGATGAGCATCTCCGTCTCCGTGTCCACGTCGGACGTGGCCTCGTCCAGCAGGAGGATGTCGGGGTCTTTCAGGACCGCGCGGGCGATGGCGAGGCGCTGGCGCTGTCCGCCCGAGAGCTTCACGCCGCGCTCGCCGACCATCGTGTCGTAGCCGTCGGGGAGGTTGGCGATGAAGCGGTGGGCCTCCGCGGCGCGCGCGGCCGCCTCGATCTCCTCGTCGGTGGCGTCGAACCGGCCGTAGGCGATGTTGTCGCGGGCCGTCCCGTAGAACATGAACGTGCCCTGGCTGACGTAGCCGACCGCCTGCCGGAGGCTGGCGACGGTGACGTCGCGAACGTCCTGGCCGTCGACCCGGACCGCCCCCTCGTCGACGTCGTACATCCGGAGGAGGAGTTTCAGCGCCGTGGACTTCCCGGCGCCGGTCGGGCCGACCAGCGCGAGCGTCTCGCCGCCCTCGGCCGCGAAGGAGACGCCCGAGAGGACGGGGGCCTCCTCGTCCTCGTAGCCGAAGGTGACGTCGTCGTACTCGACGCGGCCCTCGCGCACGTCGAGGTCGGGCGCGTCGTCCGCCCGCTCCAGGCGGCCCGCCTCGTCCATCAGGCCGAACACCCGCTCGCTGGAGGCGCGGGCGCGCTGGTACATGTTGATTATCTGTCCGAACTGTGCCATTGTCAAGGGTTCGTCTGGAGCAATCCCGACGTGAGCAGGCACAGGGCCAC
>JBDGTB010000081.1:0-27700 GCA_042217235.1 Haloferacaceae archaeon
CGAGCGGTCGCCGACGGGGGCGGCCCGGGCCGCCCTGCGCGACGCCGCGCGGTCCGACGGCGACGCCGACGTCCGGCAGTTCGCCGTCGAGGCGCTCGGGAAGGTCGGCGGCGAGCGCGCCGCCGGGACGGCGGCCGACCTGACGGACGACCCCGACCCCTGGGTGCGCGCGGAGGCCTACGTCACGCTCGACCGGCTCGACCGCGCGGCACACGAGGCGACCATCGAGGCGGGGCTCGACGACGACCACCACGCGGTCCGCCGGAACGCCCTCATCTCGCTTTTCAAGCTCCGCGGGACGGACGCCGCAGACACCCTCCTCGACCTGACCGAGGACGACAGCGAGCGGGTCCGCGAGTGGGCCGCCCACCTGCTCGCCGGGATCGAGGGCGACGAGGCCGACCGCCGCCTCGAACGACTGGCCGCCGAGGACCCGTCCGACGTGGTCCGGCGGACCGCCGAACACGCGCTGGACGCCGACCCCGGGAGCTTCCGGCGGCAGTTCAGCGGCGCGCTCGACCCCGACGTCGCCGACGCGTCGGTGGACGACACACTCAACAGGCGGCCGGACCTGTGACCGGCCCGTGAGCGACGACACGACGACCGACGCGGTCGAGGCCGCCCTCCGGCGCGTGGAGGACCCCGAGGCGGGCGTGAACGTCTTCGAGGCCGGGCTGGTCGAGGACGTGACCGTCCACGACGGGCGGGCGACGGTCGCGCTCGACCTCGGCGAGTTCGACGCCGCGAGCGCGGAGGCGGTCGCGGGCGCCGTCGTCCGCGCGGCGCGGTCGGTCGAGGGGGTCGAGGGCGCGTACGTCCAGCGGGCGGCGCCGACGGCCGACGACGACGACCGCGACGCCGGCGTCGGCGCGTTCGACCGCGTCGTCGCCGTCGCGAGCACGAAGGGCGGCGTCGGCAAGAGCACCGTCGCGGCCAACCTCGCGTGCGAGCTCGCGGCCGGCGGCGACGACGTGGCGCTGTTCGACGCCGACATCTACGGGCCGAACGCGCCGGCCCTGCTCGACGCGACGGGGCCGGTCCGCTCGACCGAGGAGGGACGGCCCCGACCGGTCGACGCCGGCGACCTGGAGGTGATGAGCGTCGGGCTGATGGCCGACGAGTCGCCGCTCGCTTGGCGGGGCGCGATGGCCCACGACGCGCTGACCGAGCTGTTCGAGGACACCGCCTGGAGCCACGACGACGTGCTCGTCGTCGACCTGCCGCCCGGCACCGGCGACACGGTGCTGACGACGCTCCAGGAGGTGCCCGTCGACGGGGTCGTCCTCGTCACCACGCCATTCCACACCAGCGTCGCCGACATCGAGCGGAGCGTCGACCTCTTCCGCGAGAACGAGGTGCCGGTCCTCGGCGCGGTGGTGAACATGCGGTCGTTCACCTGCCCGAGCTGTGGGGACGACCACGACCTGTTCGCGGCCGACGGGCTCGACGCGCTCGACGTCCCCGTGGTCGCCGAGCTCCCGTTCGCGCGGGCGTTCCAGACGTCGCCGCGAGCGGACCGTCCGCCGGCGGTGGCCGACCTCGCGACGGCGGTCCGTGAGCGACTGGCGGCGGCCTGGCGCGTCGACGCCCCCGACGACGCCGTCGACCTCCGGGGACTGGACGGCGAGGAGCGCCACGAGCGGGTTCGCGACCGGTTCGAGACGCTCGCCCCCGGCGAGCCGTTCGCGCTCGTCAGCGACCGCGACCCGTCGCCGGTGCGGCCCTACCTCGCGGAGATCGCCGGCGTCGACACCGACGACGTCGAGCCGTTCGACGTCAGGCGGACGACGCCGGAGGCGTGGGTGCTCCGGACCGAACGACCGTAGGCCGGGCGCCCCTCGTCTACCCCTCGACCGGCCCGAGCAGGCCGGTCAGGTCGCGCACGTCGTGGGCCTCCAGGTTCCGCACCACGTCGACGATCGCCTCGCGCGTCTCCGCGGGGTAGTGCGGCTCCGTGAGGCGGTGGAACTTCGACTCCAGCTCCGCCCAGGACATCGGGTCGTCCGGGTGACCGGAGTAGTGGTCCTTCTCGATGCGGTGGGTCCCGCCGTCCGTCGTCGTGACCTCGACGTAGGCGGGCATCTTGCCCCGCTCGTTCAGCTCGGTGAGTTCGGGGATCTCCGTGACGGTGACGCGCTGGAGCAGCTCCTGGACGTCGTCGCGCTGGATGCGGTCGGGCTCGTACTGGTCGTAGGAGATCTCGCCGTCGAGGGCGATCGCCGCGAGCACGTAGGGGATGCTGTGGTCCGCTGTCTCGCGGGTGTTCACGTCGTAGCGGTCCCCCATCTCGTCCTCCTCGCCGGTGCCGCCCATGATCTGCTTTGCGCGCTTGTACGTGTCCACCTGGACGTGCTCGATCTCCCCGGCCGCGATGTCCTCGCGTTCCAGGAGCTCCTCGAACGCCTCCAGGGCGGTCTGGGCGACGGTGCCCGCCATGTACTTTTTCGTCATCACCTCGAGGATGCGCCGGCAGTCCGTGAACTCCAGCTCGAAGGGCTGCCCGGCGACGACCTCCTCCCAGCCCATCGTCCCCTCGAAGACGTCCGTCGGGCCGGTCATGCCGTTCCCGGCGAGCATCGCCGAGTAGACGGCGTTGCGGGCGGCGTTGCCCGATGTCATCCCCTTCCACATCGGGATCTCGCCGGTGCGGGTCACGCGCAACGCGTTGTGGGAGGTGCCGACGATGCCGAGGGCGTTCCGGATCTCCCCCTGGTCGAGGCCGAGCAGCTTCCCGCCCGCGGCGGCGGCGGAGAAGTTGACGTGGGTCGGGTGGTCGAAGCCGCGGTCGAACATCGGCGCGTACTTGCCGAGCGCGTAGTGGATCTCGTAGGCCAGCGTGACGGCGGTGATCAGGTCCTCGCCCGACCGGTCGGCGTACTCGCCGGTCACGACCATCGCGGCCACGTTGTTGCTCGGGTGCGGGACCTCGTCCGGCAGGATGAACGTGTCCATGAAGTCCAGATACCGGACCATGCCGGTGTTGAGCGCCGTCGCGAGCGGCGGCCACGCCGTTCCCTCGGAGCCCCAGACGCCCGCGCTGTCGCCGTCGCGCTCGACCCCCTCGACGGTCTCTTTGAGGATCTCCACCGGCTCGGCGCCGATGGCGCCGATCCCGATCCCGAGCGCGTCGAGGACGCGCTTTTTGGCCTCCTCCGCGACCTCGTCGTCGAGGTCGCCGTAGGCCGTGTCGGTCACCAGCGTCGCGATGTCGTCCGTGGTCGTCATTCCCGAGGACCGAAACCGGATCGAGTAATCAAGATTGGGTTTCCGGCGGGCCTCACCGAACGTCGCGGCGGGCCCACGACGTCAGTCGCGGGGGGCTGACGAGCGGTAGCGGTAGAGGGCGAACGCGAACACCAGACAGAGCGGGACGAGCGGGAGTGCAGCGTCGAACGGGACCAGGAGGAAGACGACGGCGGCGACGACGACGAACTCGAGGGCGTAGAGCACGCTGAACGCCTCGAAGGGAGTGGCCATCGTCGGCGCGGCGTTCGGTCCGGAACGACAAAACTGGTGGGTGCCCGTCCGAGGCGACTCGGGCGCCGGGCGAGGACGTGGAGTGCCCCGGCCGAGGACGTGGGGGCCGGGACCGCCTGTGCCGGATCGGCGACGTCACGACCGAGCCCTTACGCCGTCGCCGCGCGTACCGGGGCGCATGGAGGTCACCGTGTACGGGCCGCTCCGGTCCGCGACGGGCGGGAAACGCGTCACGCTCGACGCCAGCGGCGACAGGGTCGGGGACGTGGTCGACGCGCTCCGCGACGCGTACCCCGCGACGGAGTCCCAGCTGGTCGACGGCGACGGCGACCTGCGCCCGAGCGTCCGCGTGACGGTCGACGGCGAGCGCGCCGACCTCGAAGCGCGCTGTCCGCCGGACGCGGAGGTGGCGATATTCCCGGCGATGCGCGGCGGGTAGGCGAGCGCGCCGCGCACGGGTCTGTCACCCGCGTCGGCTCACCCCGAGCGGTTCAGAGGTCGTACTGCGCCCGCGTCGGCTCACCCCGAGCGGTTCAGAGGTCGTACTGCGCCCGCGTCGGCTCACCCCGAGCGGTTCAGAGGTCGTACTGCGCCCGCACGACGTCGGCGAGGTCGCGCTCCTCGAGCAGGTCCATCGGGACGAGCATCGACAGCTGGACGACGCCGGGCAGGCGGGCGATCTCGACGCCGCCCGTGAACGTACACCGGGCGCGCACCTCCCCCTCGGTCATGTCGAACAGCGAGCCGGCGCGGGCGAAGGCGTTCTCGGTCGCGTCGTTTATCGTCGCGCCCGAGCCGATGACCTGGACCGGCGCGGCGTCGTGGACCTCGTCGACGCCGTACTGGGCGGCCAGGTCGGCGCCCGCCTCGCGCTCCGCGTCGGTGTAGGGCTTCGCGACGTCCGGGAGGTCCTCCTCGTTCGGGAGGAGCAGGGGCCCGTCGATGTCCAGCCCCTTGATCACCTCGACCTCCAGCTCGGTCCGGCCGCTCACGTCCGTCGTGTGCAGGGAGAGCTCGCCGTCGCCCTGGTTGGCGTGGAGGTCGCCGACGTACAGCCCGGCCCCCTCGACTTTCACCGGGCAGATCAGCGTCGCGCCGGGGCGCACGTCGTTGGAGTCCATGTGGCCGTCGGTGCGGTCGGCGAGGGCGTCCTCGTCCGGGAGCCCCCAGTCGTGGTCGGCGCCGATCAGGAACTGCCCGAAGTCCCCGGCGTTGTGGGAGTCGGGCAGCTCGCGCGGCGGCGTGGTGCCGATGTTCCCGACGAACGGCCGGAGATGACCGAGCGCGCCGGGCATCCCGTCGGGCTCGTAGAGGAGGATCGGGTGCTGGCGGGAGTTCTCCGGGAGCGCCATCGCCTCCTCGGCGCGCTCCGCGAGGTCGTGGGCGCCCTCGTGGCCCACCGTCAGCCCGACGGTGCGGTCGTCGTCGAAGGCGACGGTGTAGCCGTACTCGAAGCGGAACGACGAGGCGTTCGCGCCACACTCCGCACACCGGATCGCGTCCTCGCCTGTTCCCTCGACGACCGTCTCCGGCCACTCGGCGCCACACTCGGGACACCGGTGGTCGACGAACGGGTCGTCGCCGAACGCGCCCTCGCGTTCGGCCATGCTCCCCGTGCTCGTCGCCACGCTCGTCACCTCGACGTCCTCGATGTGGACGACCAGCGCGTCGCCGGGCTCGGCGTTCTCGACCCGGATCGGTCGCGTCACCTCGTGGCCGCCGCGGAACGACGGCGTGATCATCGGCCCCCAGCAGGCCGGCGGGGTGTGCGTCCGCACCGTGCCGCCGTCGGCGACGGTCCCCGCCCACTCCTGGTCGGGCCCGACGAGGCCCAGCGTGTACTCGTCGACCTCGAGCTCCCCCTGTATCTGCTGTGACATACCACGTCCACGTTGGGCCGCGACGGCATAAACCGTGTCGACGGGGGACCGTCGACCGGCCGGCCCGACCGGCGGGGAGCCGTTCCCCGGTCGCGGGACGCACGACGAGGTGGCAAGCCTCAAGACGCGGCGGTGCCAACCGCGGTAAGTACGAGCGAGCATATGCACGAACACGACGTGATAGTGGTCGGCGCTGGCGGCGCGGGACTCCGGGCCGCCATCGCCGCCCACGAGGAGGGCGCGGACGTGGCGATGGTGACGAAGCTACACCCCGTCCGATCGCACACGGGGGCCGCGGAGGGCGGGATCAACGCGGCGCTCCGGGAGGAGGACTCCTGGGAGGACCACGCCTACGACACGATGAAGGGGTCCGACTACCTCGGCGACGCGCCGGCGGTCGAGGCCCTCTGCAAGGAGAGCCCGAAGGAGGTCATCCAGCTCGAACACTGGGGGATGGCGTTCTCACGCGACGACGACGGGCGCGTGTCCCAGCGGCCGTTCGGCGGCCTGTCGTTCCCGCGGACGACGTACGCGGGCGCCGAGACGGGCCACCACCTGCTGCACACGCTGTACGAGCAGGTGGTCAAGCGCGGCATCGCCGTCTACGACGAGTGGTACGTCACCCGCCTCGCGGTCACCGACGAGGACGACCCGGAGGAGCGCGACTGTCACGGCGTCGTCGCCTACGACATCAAGTCCGGCGAGATCGCCGGCTTCCGGGCGCGCGACGGCGTCATCCTCGCGACCGGCGGTCCGGGGCAGGTGTACGACCACACCACCAACGCCGTCTCGAACACGGGCGACGGGGTGGCGATGGCCTACCGGGCCGGCGTCCCGATCGAGGACATGGAGATGATCCAGTTCCACCCGACCACGCTCCCCTCGACCGGCGTGTTGATCTCCGAGGGGGTCCGCGGCGAGGGCGGCATCCTCTACAACAGCGAGAGCGAGCGCTTCATGTTCGAACACGGCTACGCCAACAACGACGGCGAGCTCGCCTCGCGCGACGTGGTCTCCCGGGCGGAGCTGACCGAAGTCAACGAGGGACGGGGCATCGAGGACGAGTACGTCCACCTCGACATGCGCCACCTCGGCGAGGAGCGCATCCTCGACCGGCTGGAGAACATCCTCCACCTCGCGGAGGACTTCGAGGGCGTCGACGGGCTTGAGGAGCCGATGCCCGTCAAGCCCGGTCAGCACTACGCGATGGGCGGCGTCGAGACCAACGAGTTCGGCCGGACCTGCGTCGACGGGCTGTACGCCGTCGGCGAGTGCGCCTGTGCCTCCGTCCACGGCGCGAACCGGCTGGGCGGCAACGCGCTCCCCGAGCTCACGGTGTTCGGCGCCCGCGCCGGCACCCACGCCGCCGGCGGGGGGGTCGACGAGGCCCGGGTCACCACCGGCCGGACCGACGACACGGAACGGGGCGAGGTCGAATCGCCGGTCCCGCTCGGCGAAGCCGGCCTCGCGAGCGGCGAGGTGGCCGCCGACGGCGGGTCCGCGGCCGGCGGCGCGGCGCTGGGTCCCGCCGAGACCGTCGAGCGCGCCGTCGAGGCCGAACGGGCGCGCGTCGACCGCCTCATGGGGAACGAGGGCATCAACCACGCCGAGGTCAGGAGCGACGTCCAGGAGACGATGACCCGGAACGTCAACGTCTTCCGGGAGGAAGAGGCGCTGAAGACGGCGCTCGCGGACATCCGCGAGGCCCGCGAGCGCTACCAGGACGTGGGCGTCGCCGACCCCTCGCGCACGTTCAACACCGACCTGATCCAGACCATCGAGACCCGGAACGCGCTCGACGTCGCGGAGGCCATCACGGTCGGCGCGCTCGCCCGCGACGAGTTCCGCGGCGCCCACTGGCGCAAGGAACACCAGGAGCGCAAGGACGAGGAGTGGCTGAAACACACGATGCTCTCCTGGAACGACGGCGAGCCCGAACTCTGGTACAAGCCGGTCGTCCTCGAGGGCGAGAGCAAGACCTACGAGCCGAAGGTCCGGAGCTACTGAGCCCCGGCTCCCGCCGAGCCTCCCTTTTCCGCCGTCCGACGGATCAGACGAAGCTCAGCGCCAGCCCGACGAGGACGAGCAACAGCAGGACGATCGACGCGGCCCGGAAGAAGGCGTCTGAACCCTCCATGACCGGCCGTAGGGGCGGATCGCCTATAACTCCAGCTACCGTCGCGACGGTCCCCCCTCGAACCGGGACTCCCGCCGGTGGATTTATACTGACTGAATGCTTAGTCAGCATCGCTGGCTCCGCCAGCGACCGCCCGATCCGATGCCACGTCCGAGGCGCCCCCCGAGTCCGACGTCCCGTCATCGGATGGGGCTCCGTCCGAACGCCACCCGGTGAGGGAACTCACCGCGCGTTCGGCTCACTTCTCGTGACGGCCCCGACGCCCGCGAGCGACGCGACGCGCCACCGAACGGGAGACGGCGCACCGGCCGTCCCCCGTCACGGGTCGCGGGCCTCGTCGGCCGCCCGCCTGACGGGTCGTGGTCGACGGGCGGAGCGCCGGCCCGCGGCCGTGCTCGACGCTGTCTCGGCCCACCGGCGGGCAGGACAGTCGACGGGTGCACACCGGGACCAGGGAGGCGGCGGTCCGCTGACGACCGGGTCAAAACCGTTATCCGCCCGTGGCGAAACCCGGGACACGATGGCGGACCCCCCGGATCGCACCTTCCCGGAGCAGAACGAGGAGATCATGCGTGCGACCCACCGGGCGCTGGCCGAACACGGCTACGCCGACCTCACGATAGAGCGGATCGCCGAGGAGTACGGGAAGTCGACGGCCGCCGTTCACTACTACTACGACACGAAAGACGAACTCCTCGCGGCCTTTCTGGAGTACGTGCTCGAACGGTTCGCCGCCGAGATCCGGGAGGTCGAGACGACCGACCCCGAACGGCGACTGGACCTGCTGCTCGACGAACTGCTCGTCGACGCCGAGGACCACCGGGACCTGCTGGTCGCCGTCCTCGAAATGCGGAGCCAGGCGCCGTACAACGAGACGTTCCGCGAACGGTTCCGGCAGAACGACGAGTACGTCCGGTACATGCTCGAGACGGTGATAACTCACGGCGTCGACGAGGGCGTCTTCGAGGACGTCGACGCCGACCACGTCGCCCGGGCGCTGATGACGATCGTCGACGGGGCCCGAACCCGCACGGTCGTGCTCGACGAGGCGGACGCGCTCGCGACGGCGCGACGGGCGGCGGCCGAGTACGTGGAGGCGAGGCTGCTGTCTGAGGGGGCGTAGCCGCCGGCGACGCCGCTCAGCCGGTCGGCCGGTCGACCACCCGCGCGAGCGCGGCGGCGAGCCCGACGCCGCCGAACACGCCGGCCGCGTGGGCGACCACGCCGGTCATCCCGTCGGCGGTGACGAGCGCACCGGGCGGGGGGAACAGGTTGGCCACCAGCGCTGCGAGCACCAGCACGACCAGGAGGGCGACGAACGCGTCCCCGGCGGGGTTCGCCGGCCGAGGCGGCGTCACGGCGACGGCGCGCTCCCCGCGGGTCGCGGCCGCGACGACGACGGCGCCCGAGAGCGCCAGCGCGACCGCCAGCGGTCGGAGCCCGCCGTAGATCGCGTCCACCTCGAGGAGGAGCACCAGCGCGACGACGGCGCCCGCGGCGACGGCGCGCCGGCGACCGTACCGGCTCCGGACGAACCCGACGAAGGCGACGAACACGAACCCGACGAAGCCGCCGACGACGCCCGAGAACCCGCGACTGACGGGGTCGAATGCGGGCGCGAGCGCGTCGAAGGCGAGGTAGCTCGCGGCGTGAACGGGTGGCGGGAGGACGACCAGGAGCGCGAGGAAGGTGACGCGAAACCAGCGGCGCCGGTCGGCCTGGAGCGCCAGTCCGTAGGCGTACAGCGCGGCGATGCCGTATCCGGTCAGGTTGCCCCACAGGTGCGCGTCGTCGACGTGGACGTAGGCGCCGGTGAGGAGCGTGGCCGGCGCGAGGACGCCGTGGCGGAACGCCAGCCGGTCGCGAACGCCCGGCGACAGGAGGAGGTGGACCGCGACCAGGACGGCGGGCACGGCGGCGACCAGCGCGAGGTCCAGGGCGACGGCTCGGGGGACCGGTGTCGTCCCGCCCGCGTCGGCGCCGGTCGCGCCGTCAGCCCCTGCACGCGCCATCGAGCCGGTCGTCGGGGCGAGGCGGGGAAAACGCCTTCGCCCGCCGGGCCGACGCGCCGGCGTTCGCCCGCTCCGGGCGGTCGATCGTCACGCGCGCTCGGCGTCGGGGCTGTCGCCGTCCTTACGGTGGTGGGGCGTGTGCGGCCGGTATGGACTGGCAGCGTGAACGTGACGGACTGGTCGTCGTCGGGTCGCTCGTGGTCCTGCTCGCGCTCGTCGCGACCGGCGGCCTTCGGGGGTTCGTTGCGACGTTCGTGGCGACGTTCCTCGGCGTCCTCGCCGCCCTGCAGGTGAACGGCGCGATCGGGAGCGCCGGCGAGACGAGCGGCGCGGGCGCGGCCGTCCCGACGGCGACCGGGGGGACCGACGGCGGCGGTTCGAGCGGGTCCCCGGCCGACGGCGGCGAGGCGATGTGGGCCGGCGGGACGTCCGCGGGCGACGTGAACGGGAACGAAGAGCCGACCGACGGCGCGCAGAAATCGGCCGACGGCGCGCAGGAATCGGCCGACGACGTGCCGAGCGAGGCGTCCGCGAACGGGGCCGACGACGCCCCCGACGTGGGGACGAACGGGTCGACGGGCGACGCGGACGGCGCGACCGAGGACCGCTAGGGGCGTCGCAGTTCGTCCCCCGACTCGACCAGGAGCTCGCGCTCCACGGCGAACTCGAGCAGCCGGTCGCACTCGGAGCGGTCGAGGTCGTAGGCGCTCTCGAGCAGGTCCACCACGGCCGTCCGCTCCATCGGGAACTCCCGGTTCTGCAACAGGCGGAGCGCCTTCCGGTAGGTGGCGACCCGCCCCCGGTCGTCGGGGTCGAGCCCGCGGAGCCCGCTCCCGCTCTCGTCCCCGCCCTCGCCGGACCCGTCGCCCCCGTCGTCGGGATCGTCGTCGGCCGCCTCGGACGGTTCGGCGTCGGCCGCCTCGGACGGTTCGGCGTCGGCCGCCTCGGACGGTTCGGCGTCGGCCCCGTCCCCGGGCGTCGGATCGCGCTCCGCCGCGGCGACGTCGCCCCCGTCGCGACCGGACACGTCGCGTTCCTCCTCGTCGCCCGGGTCCGCCTCGCGGCTCTCGGCGTCGTCCGGCGCATCCTCGTCGTCGGCGCGTTCCGTCCGCTCCGTCTCGACTGCGGTCGAACGTGAGGCCTCGTCCGTCGCCCCCTCTCGCTCCGTGTCGCCCCCGACGCCTTTCGCGGCCGCGTCGTCGAACGTCACCTCGCCCGTCCCCCGGAACGTGGCGTCGCCGCTGTCGGTCGCGCCGGCGCCGTTCGGTGCGTCGTCGACTGGCCCCTCGTCGGGGCCGTCGACCGGCCGGTCGGCGACCGCCTCGAGCACCCGGCCGAGCTTCGCGCGACAGTCGGGACAGAGGGTCACCCGAACCGGCTCGCCGCCGTCGTCGCGGGGGAGGGCGTGCGTGTCGAGGGCGTCCCCGACGGTGCCACAGAAGTAGCAGGACCGGAGATCCATACCGGCTCCACACCCACCGCGGTCCTAAGGATTGCGGCGACCGGTCGGCTCCCGGCGTCGTTTCGAGTCGCTTTTTGCCGCGCCTCCGCGAACTCGATTCATGAGCGCGGGTGACGGCGACGACGGCGACGACGGTGGGTTCCCGTGGTATCTGAAGCTAATGTTCCTGCTCGCGTTCGTCGTCGTGGCGTTCATCGTCGTGGTCGACCTCCTCCAGTTCGCCGGGACGCTGTAGCACAACGCTTAGGCGACACCTCGCCGTGTATCGACACGACCGGCATGAGCGACCCTCCCTACGTCGCCACGTTCGAGGACCACGCCAAGCGCGCGAGCGTCGGCCTCCACGACGGCGTCCTCTCGGACCTCCCGTTCGACCCTGGAACGGAACTCGGCGTCAGTCGGGCGGAAGACGGGGTGGTCGTCGTCGCCGACCCCACCGACGAGGAGGGGTCGGCTATCCTCCGGGCGACCGACGGGGGGACGCGGCTCTACCTCGACCGGACGCTCGCCTACGACGCGGGGCTTCTCGACGCCGACGTGGTGCTGGTTCCGCGCTCCGGCGAGCTGTCCATCGAGCCGGCCTGACCACGGGGCGACGGCGACGTCAGACGATCGCGTCCGCGAGCTTCGCGACGACCGGGACCCGGTAGCGCTGGCCCTGGAAGGCCCGGAGCATCAGGAACAGCCACCCGGAGACGACGACGAGGAAGATCCCGACGCTGAGCAGACGGAAGCCGGCCGAGAGGACGCCGGCGAGGGGACCGCCCCCCGGCGCGCCGCTCGCGATCGTGATCAGCTGGACGACCGTCGCGAGGAGGTTGACCCCGATCACGACCGCGGCGACGACGAGCGACGCGACGATGCTCTGGGCCGCGTGAAACCGGACGAACTCGTTGTCCTCGAGGAAGTACAGGGCGACGCCCGACAGCAGGCCAACCAGGTACGCGAGCGCTCCCTCGACGTTCTCGTCCAGGCCGAGTCCGGTCGACGCCGAACCGGTCGCGGGCGACGTGTCGTCGGATTCCATCTCGACGGCGCCGTCGGCCGCGCGGAACGTGAACCTTGGGATCACGGGCGGTTCACGCGACGAGGCGAGGGCCACGGGCGGTTCACGCGACGAGGCGGAAAGCGCGGAGGTGCAGACCGGGACCGGCGCAGTTCACGCCGACTCAGAGCTTCCTCGTCCAGGCCGCCGTGCCGAACCGGTCGGCGACGCGCTCGCGAGCCCCGCGGAGTTCGGCGTCCGTCAGCGACGCCGGAGCTCCGCCGTAGCTGTCGGTGAACGCCGTCCGCAGGTGGTCGAGCACCTCCTCGACCGTCGCGTCGGTGTACGCGCCGATCGGCGCGACGGCGCTCTCGGCCGACGCGACGGCCTTGTCCGAGAGCTTCGCCTCCCCGATGCGGAGCGCGCGCAGCATCTCCTCGACGTCGAGAGTGTGGCTCAAAACGGCGTGGTGGAGGACGGCGTTCTCGCGGCGGATCTGGGCGCTCCCGGCGACCTTCCCGTCCGGGTGGGCGATGTCGTTCAGCGGGTCGTGACGGGCGTCGACGCCGAGCTCGCGCAGCGCCGCGGCGACCCACTCGTTGCAGACCGCGAATCCCTCGGCCACGTCGTCCGGGAGCGCCTCCCGGGGCGCACAGATCGAGTAGGTGATGACGCCTTTCGGCTGGACGTACACCGCCCCGCCGCCGGTGATGCGACGCACCACCGTCACGTCGGCCTCCTCGACGTAGTCGGTCGCGACCTCGTCCTCGTAGGACTGGAACCGACCGAGGAGGACTCCTCGCTCGGCACGGCGCCAGAACCGGATCGTCGGCGGCGCCTCGCCGCGCCCGACCCGGTCGAGCACCTCGGCGTCGATCCCGTGGTGGAGCGGCTCCGGACGGCGCTCGTCGGCCGCGACGACCCGCCAGTCGTCGACCCGGTCGAGCGTCACGCCGAAACCTCCAACGAACGTCGGTCGGCTGGCATCGCTACCGGCGCCTCGCTCGCCACGCACATGTACGTTCCCGTCGTGGCGCGTGGCCATAGGCGTTCCCGTCGACCGGATCGGAGGCACGGCACGCGCCTCGCCGGTCGGGTCACTCGCCGGCCGCTCGGGCGGCCGCGCGGGCCTCCTCGACGGTGCGACCCTCCCGCCGAACCGCGTCGACGAACAGCTCGCCGGCGCGATACGAGGAGCGCACCAGCGGGCCGCTCGCACAGTAGAGGAAGTCCAGCTCCTCCTCGGCGACGCGCCGCCAGGTGTCGAACTTCTCCGGGTGGACGTAGGTCTCGACGTCGAGATGCGAGCGCGAGGGCTGGAGATACTGCCCGAGCGTGACGACGTCGACGCCGACGGAGCGGACGTCAGCGAGGGTCTCGTACACCTCGTGGTCGTGCTCGCCGACGCCGAGCATCAGGCTCGTCTTGGTGTAACAGTCGTACTCGCGCTCGACCCGCTCGAGGACGCCGAGGGACTGCTCGTAGCCGGCGCGGGGGTCCCGAACCGGACGCTGGAGTCGTTCGACGGTCTCGACGTTGTGGGCGAACACGTCGGGGCCGGCGTCGGCCACCCGGTCGACGAGTTCGGGCTCCCCCTGGAAGTCGGGGACGAGCGCCTCGACGAGCGCGTCCGGGTGGCGCTCGTGGATCGCCTCGATGGTCCGCGCGAAGTGGTCGGCGCCCTGGTCGGGCAGGTCGTCGCGGTCCACGGAGGTCAACACCACGTAGTCGAGGCCGATCTCGGCGACCGCCGCGGCGACGTTCTCGGGCTCGTCGGGGTCGAGCGGCTCCATCCCGCCGGTCGCCACGTCACAGAAGTTACAGCCCCGCGAGCAGCGGTCGCCCATGAGCATGAACGTCGCCGTCCCGGGGCCGCCGTCCGCGCCGCTCCAGCACGCCTCGCGGTTCGGACAGCTCGCCTCCTCACACACCGTGTGGAGGTCGTGATCGCGGAGCGTTCCGGTGATCTCGGCGAACCGCTGCCCGCCGCGCAGCCTGGTCTTCAGCCAGTCGGGCTTGCGGCGTCGTCCGGCCTCCTGGCTCATCGGTAGCTAGCACGGACGCTCGGGCAAAAAGCGTGTCCACGGTCCGCCCGTCCGACCGTACCCACGGTCCGCCCGCCCGACCGTCCGGTCCGCTCGACCGACCGCGCCGATGGCGCCACGGTCAGTCCGTCCCGTCGGTCATCCCGAGGTCGCTCGCCGCCAGGTCCGCGATGGCGTCGGCGACCGCCGGGTCGACCTCGGCGACGTCGTCGCCGTCGTGGACCCCCTCGTTGTGCCGCGCGATGGCGTCGGCGACCTCGGGCAGGGGGACCCGCGTCGTCGTGTCACACACGGGGCAGACGACAGGAACCTCGGGCTCGGCGTCACTCGACATGGTCCAGGCGTCTCGCGGGCACCGACAAAACGCGATCGGTCCGTCGCGGGCGGGGTCGCATCGTGGCAGTCGTGACGGAGAGGGGGGTCGGTCCACTCGCTGAACGACCACCCGGGCGGAGAGCCAGGAGTGGGATTCGAACCCACGGATTCTCGATTACAAGTCGAGCGCATGAACCACCCATGCTCCCCTGGCAGGCGACGTCGTCGGGTAGTCAGCCTCCACTTGTATCGTTTTCGAGTCCCTTCTCGAACTCCACGCGGTGCGGGCGGTAGCCGCGGCGCTCGTAGAACCGCCTGGCCGCGGCGTTGTCCGACAGCGCCTCCAGCGCGACCGCGTCGACGCCGGCCGCCCGGAGCGCCGCCTCCGCCGCGTCGAGCAAGCGCGCGCCCACGCCCGCGTTGCGGTGGTCGGGGACGACGAAGAGGTCGTCGACGACGCCCCGCTCGACGTCCTGTTCGTACCGACCCGCCTCGACCCGGAAGGTGACGAAGCCGACGACCGCGTCCTCGTGGACGGCGACGCGGACCCCGTCGGTCACGACCCGGTGGGCGATCGCCTCGCGGGCCGCGGTCCGGTTCGCGTCGGGCGGGAGGTGCGAGCCGTGGGGGCGCTGCTCGGCGGCGAGCGCGACCCAGAGGTCGACCAGTCGGTCGACGTCGTCGCTCGTCGCCGCGCGGATGACGGGGTCGGAGGACATACCCCCGGATACGGGCGCCGACCCTTAGTGGCACCGCGAGGAAGGGGCACCAGCCGGGGTGACGGTGGCCGGGACGTCCGCCGCAGGCCCCGTCGGCCCCACGCCGAGGGCGCCACGGCCCGGTCACACCGGACGGAAGGTTTATACCGCTCTCAGGCCGGCAAAAGGAACAGAGGACGTCATCGATGGGAATTCCAGAGACGTACGCCCGTGGCCGGCGGGTCGCAGTGGAGAACCCGCTGGCCGTCGTGGTCGCGGCCGTCGGCGTCCTGCTCGCCGTCGACCTGGCGCGACAGCTCGCCACGGGCGCGACGGCGTACGCCCGCGTCGGCAGCCTCGTCTGGGACGGGCTGATGCGGGGGCTGGTCATCGGGCTGGCCGGGATCGGCCTCTCGATGACCTACAGCATCCTCGGGTTCGCCAACTTCGCCCACGGCGACTACGTCACGACCGGCGCGTTCGCCGGCTGGGCGACGACCTACCTGCTCGCCGGACTCGGGCGGGCCGACGTGGGGTCGCTCCTGCTCGTCGGGGCAGGGGGGTCGGTGTTCGGCGGCGCGCTCGGCATCGGCGTGACGGCGACGCCGGTCGCCGTCGTCGCCGGCATCGTCGTCGCCGGGGCGGCGTCGGTCGCCACGGCGCTGGCGGTCGACCGGATCGCCTTCCGGCCGATCCGCGACGAGAGCGGCATCACGCTCCTGATAACGAGCATCGGCGTGGCGTTCGCCGTTCGTTACCTGCTGCAGTTCGTGTTCGGGCCGGGGACGCGCGGCACCACCGACGCCGGGAGCGTGCCGAAGCTCCCGCTCTACTTCGTCGACGGGTACGTCCGGGTCGACGCCCACGACGTCGCCCTGCTCGTCGTCGCCGGCGGGCTGATGATCGGCGTCCACGTGCTGCTCCAGCGGACGAAACTCGGGAAGGCGATGCGCGCGATGTCCGACAACCAGGACCTGGCGCGCATCACGGGCATCCCGGCCGAGCGGGTCGTCACCGCGACGTGGCTGGTCGGCGGCGGGCTCACCGGCGTCGCGGGATACGTGCTCGTCCTCTGGAAGGGGACCATCAGCTTCAACGACGGCTGGCTCCTCCTGTTGCTCATCTTCGCGGCGGTGATCCTCGGCGGCATCGGCTCCATCTACGGCGCCATCGCGGGCGGCGTGATCATCGGGATGACGTACTCGCTGTCGATCGTCTGGATACCGTCCGCGTTCGCCCGCGCCGCGGCGTTCCTCGTGATGATCGTGATCCTGCTGGTGCGACCGGAGGGCATCTTCGCCGGGAGGTCTACGGCATGAGCGGGGACGCGACGGCCGACGACGGCGGGAACCGGGGAGCGATCGCCGCGCTCGCGGCCAGCGACGTGACGTGGATCGTCGTCCTCCTGCTCGGCATCTACGCGCTGTACGTCGCGAGCGGGCTGGTGCTCGGCTACAGCGTCCGGGGGCTTTTCAACTCCATCGCCGTCGTCACGTTCTACATCGCCCTGTTCGCGATGCTCGCGCTCGCCCTGAACCTCCAGTGGGGGTACACCGGCCTGTTCAACATCGGCGTCGTCGGGTTCATGGCGGTCGGCATCTACGTGATGGCGCTGGTCTCGAAGCCCGTCTTCCGGCCCGGCGGCGCGTCGCAGGTCGGCGGGCTCGGCCTGCCGATCTGGGTCGGCATCGTCGCGGGGATGGTCGCCGCGGCGCTGCTCGGCCTGGTCGTCGCGCTCCCCGCCCTGCGCCTGCGCGCGGACTACCTCGCCATCGTCACCATCGCGATGTCCGAGATCGTGCGGTTCTCCCTCCTCTCCGAGACGTTCCAGGCGTTCCAGCTCCCGGTTCCCTACGTCGCGGCCGCCGACGCGTTCCCGTTCGTGACCGTCGGCACCGTCGGCTACCGGGTCGGCTTCGGCGGCGGCGGCGGCGTGATCCTCAACTTCCGGGACCCGCTCGCCGCGCTGGTCGGGGCGCTCGGACTTACGGACGCGTACGCGGGCCTGGTCGACCTGTTCGGGGCCGTCATCCAGACCAACCCGAAGCCGGTCGTCGACGGGCTCGTGTACAGCGCCGTCCTGCTCGCGTTCGTGGCCGGCTACTACTGGCTGCTCAAGCGGACGGGCGAGTCGCCGTTCGGTCGCGTCCTGAAGGCGATCCGCGAGGACGAGGACGTGGCCGGCGCGCTCGGCAAGGACACGGACCGGTTCAAGACGAAGTCGTTCATGCTCGGCTGCGCGCTGATGGGGCTGGCCGGCGTGCTGTGGTTCATGCAGCAGGGCGCGATCACGCCGAACACCTACCGCCCGCGGGTCACCTTCTTCGTCTGGATCGCGCTCATCATCGGCGGCGCCGGCTCGAACACCGGGAGCGTCGTCGGCGGGGCGGTCTTCGCCGCCTTTCTCTACCAGGGGCCGCTGTACTTCAAGAACCTCCTGAACACGGTCGCTCCGATCTCCGGGGCGCCGGGGAGCTTCGGGCCGGCGGTCGCCCCCCTGATCGCGGACGCGAACCCCGTTCCCTTCCTCCTGTACACCGTCGACAGCGTCCGACAGCTCCAGCTCGTGCTCATGGGCGTCGTGCTGATCGTGTTGATGCACCGCCGGCCACAGGGCGTCCTCGGGCACCGCAAGGAGACCGCGGCGAGCATCCCGCTCGTGGCCCGGGAGACGGCCGCCGAGGCGGCGCCCGCGACGGCCGACGGGGGTGAGGCCGATGAGTGAGGCGGACGCGCCGGCAGAGGCGGCGCGGGCCGGACGCGGCACCGCGCCGGAAGGGGAGGGGGCGGTCGCCGACCTGACCGACCCGCCGCTGCGCGTCGAGAACCTGCACAAGAGCTTCGGTGGCATCACCGCGGTCGACGGCGCGACGTTCGCGGTCGAGCGCGGCACCCTGACGGGGCTCATCGGTCCGAACGGCGCCGGCAAGTCGACGACGTTCGACCTCGTCACCGGCGTCCACCGCCCCGACGCCGGCCGCGTGACGTTCGACGGCGAGGACGTCACCGGGCTCGCCCCCCACGAGATCGCCCGGCGCGGGCTGGTTCGCACCTTCCAGATCGCCCGTGAGCTGAAGGAGATGACCGTGCTGGAGAACATGATGCTCGCGCCGAAGGGGCAACGCGGGGAAGCGCTGTGGCGGTCGGTGACGCCCGGCTTCCGCTCGGGCGTCGTCGCCGACGAGGAGGCGATCCTCGACCGGGTGTGGGAGATGCTCGACTTCTTCGACATCGAGCACCTCGCCGAGGAGTACGCGGGCAACCTCTCGGGGGGCCAGCGGAAGCTGCTGGAGCTCGCGCGGGCGCTCCTGACCGACCCCGACGTCCTCCTGCTCGACGAGCCGTTCGCCGGCGTCAACCCGTCGCTGGAGCAGCGCCTGCTCGAACACGTCCACGACCTGCGCGAGCAGGGGTACACGTTCCTGCTGGTCGAACACGACATGGACCTCATCATGAACAACTGCGAGCACGTCGTCGTCATGCACCAGGGGCGGATCCTCACGCAGGGGACGCCGGCGGAGGTCACGGCCAACGAGGAGGTCGTCGAGGCCTACCTCGGGGGGAACGTGTGACGGCCGACGCGCCCGCGTCCGGGGAGGGCGACCCGGACGCCACGGCGGCCGACGACGCGCCCGCGAGCGGCGACGAAACCGTGCGCGCCGACGACGGCACCGCCAGGGCGACCGCCGACGCCGCCGCCGCGGTCGACGGCGAGGGGCTGCTCGCCGTCCGCGACCTCGACGCGGGGTACGGCGACCTGCAGATCCTCGACGGCGTCGACCTGGACGTGTTCGACGGGGAGTACGTCACCGTCGTCGGGCCGAACGGCGCCGGCAAGTCGACCGTGATGAAGTCCGTGTTCGGGCTCACGACCCACATGGGCGGCACGGTCACGTTCGACGGGAGGGACATCACGGCCCTGGCTCCCGAGGCGATCATCCGCGAGGGGATCGGCTACGTCCCGCAGAACGACAACGTGTTCACGTCGCTCACGGTCCGTGAGAACCTCGAGATGGGCGCGTACATCCTCGACGAGGTGCCGGCGGACGCGCTGGCGGAGGTGTTCGACCGGTTCCCCGTGCTCGCCGAGCGGGAGAACCAGCGGGCGGGAACGATGTCCGGGGGCCAACAGCAGATGCTCGCGATGGGGCGGGCGCTGATGCTCGACCCGGCGCTCCTCCTGCTCGACGAGCCCTCGGCCGGCCTCGCGCCGGACCTCGTCGACGAGATGTTCGACAAGATCGACGAGATCAACGACGCCGGGACGGCGGTCCTGATGGTCGAACAGAACGCGAAGGAGGCGCTCCGCCGGTGTGACCGCGGGTACGTGCTCGCCAACGGGGAGAACCGGTACGTCGACGCGGGCGAACGGCTGCTCCACGACGAGCAGGTGCGCCGGGAGTTCCTCGGCGGCTAGGCGCTCGAACGGAGGGCGGCTCGCCCCGCGACCGACGGCTTACGCCGACAGCGCCTTCTCGAGCGCCGAGGTGTACGACGACGCGCCCTTGTTGAACGCGACCTGTCGGGTCACCTGGCCGCCGAACTCGCTTCTGAACACGTCGGTGAAGCGGTTCGAGAGCTGCTGGCCGTAGTCGTTGTTGACGTACATCGTCGCGGCCGTCGAGTTGCCGAGCCGCTCGCTCGCGACCTGGGCCATCACGCGCCCCTGCAGGAGGTCCGACGGCGCCGTCCGGAAGATGTAGTCGTCGTCCTCGAGGTGGGTCACCGACAGCGCCGTCGAGGACGGCGAGCAGCCGACCATCTGGTTGGGGACGAACACCTCCTTGGACACGGGCACGTTGACGCCCGAGGAGGCCGAGCCACAGACGGCCGGGACGCCCGCGCTGGCGAGCGACTGGGCGGCGGTCACGCCCGCGCTCGGGGAGGTCTGGGTGTCCTCGACCTGCGCGTCGACGGACAGCCCGGCGGGGTTGGCGTCGTTGACCTGCATCACCGGGAGCTGGGCCGCCTGGATCATCGGCTTCCCCACGGAGGCGAGGTCGCCCGTCTCGGGCAGGAGGATGCCGACCGAGATGGAGCGGTCAGAGCTACCCGGGCCGGACGACGCCGCCGGGCCGGACCCCTTCGGGTTCGCCCCCTCGAAGCTCTGGACATCGATGGTCTCGGTCGTCTGGTCGCTCGCGAACTGCCAGATCGCGTACGCGGCGGAGGCGGGGTCGCCGGCCTCGTTGAAGTTGGTCATCGAGGAGGCGCCCTGGTAGTTGATGTCCTCGCCGTTGGCGGCCGCCTCGACGGCCGCGACGAACTCCTGTGGACCGTACTCGGTCCCCCCGGGGTTGGCGATCCGGCGCAGCTGGTCGCGGATCGCCGTGCCGCTGTTCTCGCCGGCCGCGGCGTTCGCGAGGAGGAGAAGCGCCACGGAGTCGTAGGACTGGGAGGTGAACACGCCGGGCGCGGCGCCGTACTCGTCCTCGAACAGCGTGGTGAACGCCTCCTGGTTGGGCCCGCCCGCCGCCGGCGCGGTGCCGACGACGTTCGACATGTCGTTGCCGACCTGTCCGGGGAGCGCGCCGTCGCGTAGCCCGTCGGGGACGAGCACGTCCATGGCGTCGTCGCCGGTCATGCCGTAGAAGTCGCGGAACAGCTGGATGCCGGACTCGGGGTACCCGATCACGACCAGCATCTCCGCCCCCGACGCCCCGGCCGTCCCGGTCGTCGTGCCGGTCGGGGTCGCGGTCCCGCCGTCCGTGTCGCCCGCTTGCGTGGTCTCCGTGGCGGTCCCACCGCCCTCACCGTCGGGACTCCCGATGCAACCGGCGAGACCGGCGACGCCGACGGCGCCGGCACCGGTCAGGAAGGCTCGGCGCTTGACATTCCGTGCCATGCGTACCGACGGTCGGCGCGGAGTTGTATAAAGTTGCCCATGGGCCCCCCGAATATCGGGGGTTCGGCCCCGGAGCGCGACGTTCAGGCCGTTTCGTCGACGAACTCGTCGGCGCCCTCGTAGAACCAGTAGCCGGCGCGGCGCATCGCCCGTCCGACCGCCCGGTGGAACTCGACGAAGTCGGCGAACTCCTCCTCCTCGACCTCCTCGAAGATGTCGGCGACCGAGACGACCCGCTCGTGGTCCAGCCGGACGGGATGGTCGCCGAACTCCTCGACGTACCACTCCCGCGTGATCGGGAACGCGTCCTCGTCGACCTTCTTCGCGAGCACCGCGTGCCCGTACTTCCGGCGCCCCTCGCTCCCCTCCTCGCCGTCGGGGTCGTGTGGCCAGTCCATACCTCCCCCTTCGGGGGCGGCGGCAAAGTCGTTACGTCATCGGTCGCACCGACCGATACTCGGCGGTGTCGGGGGTCGACGACGGGGGTCTCGACGTCGCACCACGGGGAGCGCACGGGGCGCTCGCCGGGGGGCGTGAGAGCGATCCGGTGGGACTGGGATTCGAACCCAGGAAGCCGTGAGGCTACCTGCTTTCAAGGCAGGCGCAATGGGCCGCTCTGCCATCCCACCACGAGTTGACACATCCGTGCCAGCGGTAAAGCCGTTACGTTCCTCGATCCGCTCCCGAAAACTCGGGTACACGTAAGAATCTGGACTGTTGTGGCACGGGGAACCCACCGAGCTCGACCCCGTCGGTGCGGGCGGGTTCGGCGGGCGGGGGGCCGACCGGCGAGTCGCGACCTCACCGAAATCGGAGGCGAACGCTCCCGGTTCCGGGCCGAGCCCGGGACGCTCCGGCGCTCGCGTCCGTCGTCGAGGGGGCCGGCGTCACGAACTCCGCCGTGCGACGAACGCCACGGCGACTGCGGCGACGAGCGGGAAGAGCGCCAGCACGCCGAAGAGCAGCGGATAGGCGTTGTGCGCCAGGATCCAGCCGGCGAGCGAGGCGCCGAGGGCGCCGACGCCGAAGTTGACCGTGAACACGAGACCGAAGCCGACCCCCTGCCCCGCGTCGGGCGTGTGCTTGGCGACCAGCGACGACTGCAGGGGGGCGAGGGTGAAAAGGAGCGCCCCGAAGAGGAGGCCGACGCCGACGACCGCGCTCCCGGACAGGCCGCCGAGGGCGAGCAGCGCCAGGCTCGTCGCGGCGAACACGCCGAGCAGGACGCGCTCGACCTCGAACCGCTCGGCCAGGTGACCGCCGGCGACCTGTCCGACCGAACCGGCGAGCAGGATCACCGAGTAGAGCCACTGACCGGCGCCGACCGACGCATCGCCGAGGTCGAGGCTGGGCAGCGCCGACAGCGTGTCGATGAACTGCGGGAGGAAGGTCAGCGTCCCGCGGTAGTAGATGCCCGCGAACACGTAGACGCCGACGATGCCGAGAAAGAGCGGCGTCAGGAGCGTCCGTAGCTGCGCGACGACGTCGCCGACGGAGCGGTCGTCCCTCGTGACGGCGTTCGCGTCGGTCGGCCCGCGACGGAGAAAGAGCACGCCGAACCCGAGCAGCGGGACGGCGAGCAGGGAGAGGACGGTCCGCCAGTCGCTCACGGCGAGGCCGGCGGTGATGAGAAGCGGGCCGACGCCGATGCCGACGTTCGCCCCGATGCCGTGGTAGGCAAAGCCCCTGCTCGGCGCGTCGGCCTCGCGGCTGATGAACGCGAGCGCCGGCGCGTGGTAGAACCCCGCGCCGACGCCGGCGAGCGCGACGACGACCGCGAGCGCCGCGAACGAGTCGACGAAGGGGACGGCCAGGAGCACGCCGCCGGTCAGAAACAGGAAACCGGTGATGACGGTGTCGGCGCCGAGCCGGTCGCCCAGAACGCCCGACGGGAGCGCCATGAGGCCGTAGAGGCCGGTCATCGCGGTGACGAGCAGCCCAAGCTCGTAGGTCGTCACGGCGAACTGCTCGATCCAGATGGGGACGAAAAGCGGGATCGAGAGCACGACGAGATGGTCGAGCGCGTGTGCCGCCGTCGCGTAACCGACGAGCCGTCGGTCGGACGCCGGGACGCCACGGGCGTCGAAGAGGTCTCGAATCACGTGTCTGATATGCATTCGTAGTGGATCGAACGGACACGCTCGGGTTGCCGTTCGCTGCCAATAACGGCTCCGATAGCGGTGGGACGTTCGCGACCATACCCACGCCGAGCGCCTTCGAAACGGCGAATGTCCGGTCCGGACCGTTCGCCGCGAGACGGGTCCGGTCGCGCCCCCCCTCGACGGTGATCAGCGGCGAACGTCGCGTTTTCGTTTCAACCAACCGATGGGATGGCGCCACCCCGCGACGCGCCGCTGGACGTCGGGCCGGAGTGCACGTCGCGCCCGGACACACGCCGGTCGCGCGGCCGTCCCCGACGAGCCACTCGGTCGGCCCGTCGACTGCGACGGCGAGAACGCGGCCACGGCGTCACCCGTCGGCATCGCTCGACGAGGTGGACGGTCGAGGGTCACTCCCCGGTCGGCGCGTCGCGGGCCACCTCGGCGACGGCGGCTTTGACCGCCTCGGCCGTGCGCTCGAACTCCTCGTCGCCGTGTCGGGTCGAGACGTACATCTTCCCGCCGACGCTCTTGAGGATCCCCTCCTCGAACAGGGCCGCGTCGATCGCGGCTTTCGTCTCGTCGTCGCACCCGAGGAGCGTCCGCCAGTCGCGCACCGCGGGCTCGTCGGTGAGAGCGTAGTCGACGACCGGCCCCTCGCCGACCGACGCGGCCGGGAGGTCCGCGTCGGCGAGCACGTCGGCGAAAAGCGACTGGAGGCGCTCGCCGTACGCGTGGAGGTCCGGGTAGGGGTCCTCCCGGTCGAGGACGTCGAGCGTGGCGAGCCCGGCGGCCATCCCGAGCGGGTTGCCGTTGAGCGTCCCGCCCGTCTCCACGCCCCCCTCGGCCGGCGACAGGTCGGGTCGCATCGCGTCGAGGACCGACGCGTCGCCACAGACCGCTCCGACGGGCGTGCCGCCGCCGATCACCTTGCCGTACGTCGCGACGTCGGCCTCGACGCCGTAGTACGCCTGTGCCCCGCCCCACGCGAGCCGGAACCCGGTCACGACCTCGTCGAACACCAGCACGATCCCGTGGTCGTCACAGAGGGACCGGAGCCCCTCGAGGAAGCCCTCGACGGGGGGGAGCGACCGCATCATCGGTTCGGCCACGACGCAGGCGAGCTCGTCGGCGTGGGCCTCGACCAGCTCGGCGGTCCGGTCGAGGTCGTTGAACGGGGCGAGCACCACCTCGTCGGCGACGCCCGGCGCGGCCCCCGCCGTGTCGACCGTCGGGCACGACGCGTCGCGGAGCCGGTCGCCGGCGCGCGAGCTCCCGACCAGCGCGTGGTCGTGCCAGCCGTGGTAGCTCCCGCCGAACGTCAGCACCTTCGACCGCCCGGTGTGGGCCCGCGCCAGCCGCATGGCGAGGTAGGTCGCCTCGGTGCCGGTCGAGACGAACTTGAGCGCGTCGCCGCAGGGGACGGCGTCGACGATGCGCTCCGCGAGGTCGAACGCGAGCCGGTTGGGCGCGTAGAACGTCGTTCCCCGTCCGGCCCGGTCCCGGATCGCCTCGACGACCTCGGGGTGGGCGTGGCCGAGGAGCATCGGTCCGCTGCCGAGCTTGTAGTCGACGAACTCCCGGCCGTCGTCGGCCGTCACGTACGCACCCGACCCCTCGCGAACGGTGAGTGAATCGCCCGCGGGCGCCACGCGGGTCCCGGCGAGCACGTCGCCGGGGATCGGCGAGGCGTCCCGGTGCTGGTCGTCGGAGTCCATGGGGTAGGCCCGCACGACCCGGACTAATCAACGTTCGGGTCGCCCGAGTGCCGGGTGTACCCGGACGGCTCTTGCGAGCTACGCCGCGCCGGCCCGACGACGCCGCAGCCGTCAGGCGGCCGGCTCCCGCGGCGACGATCGGGATCCGGACTCGCGGCTCACCCCCTGAGGATCTCGTTTTCGACCGGCTCGACGGGCGTGACCTGCCCGTCCGGCGTCACCGACACCAGGTCCCGCGCGGCCGCGATCGGCCCGTCGTACGCCGCCGCGATCCGGTCCATCTCGGCCCGGATCGCCGCGTCGTCGTGCTGGCTGATGTGCGAGAGCACGAGCGCGCCGGCGTCGGCGGCGCTCGCGCTCGCGCCGATGTCCTCGGCGTAGGAGTGGAGCGCGGTCTTCGGCTCGTCGGGGTCGTCGTCGGCGTCGATGATCCGGTTGTGCACGAGCAGGTCCGTCCCCGACGCGAGGCGCTGGAGGTTCCCCGTCTCCAGGGAGGTGTCGCCGCTGAAGGTGATCGACGTCCCGTCGTAGTCGAACCGGTAGGCCAGCGTCGGGATCTCGCCGTGGGTCTCCGGGATCGCCTCGACGGTGACCGCTCCGTCGTGTATCCGGGTGGGCTCGTCGTGCCCCCCGATCGTCGCGTCGACCGGCCGGGGGTCGACCGCCAGGTCGCCGCCCTTGTAGCGGTCGACGAACGACGAGAGGTAGCTGTACGCCCCCGTCTCCGGGTCGAACAGGCGGGAGACGAACGCCTCGATACCGGGGAACTCGTCGGTCCCCGTCGGCCCGTAGATCGGGAACGGGCGGTCGCGGTCCCGCTGGTAGGCGGCCTTGACGACCGCCGGCAGGTCGGCCGTGTGGTCGATGTGCAGGTGACCGACGAAGGCGGCCTCGAGGGCCGGCAGGTCGACGTCGGCCTCTGCGAGACGCGCGCCGACCCCGCCCCCGGCGTCCAGCAGGAACCGCGGGTCGCCGTCGACGTTGACGACGTGACCGGCGTTCGCGCGACCGTTCCCGAACGACGAGGCGCCGGAGCCGAGCACGGTGACCGTGAGCGGCGCTGATTCGACAGTGTCGCTCGCCGACATCGTGGCTGTAGTTGTCGCCAATAATAATATAAAACTCACGGCCGCTCGGGGGGTCGAGCTTTTGCGGGCGAGCCGCAGGCTCGCGCAGCGTGAAACGTCATGTACGCCCGGAACACTACCGGCCGAGTTTCTACTAGTAGGCTCGGTGGGAGTGGAATCCACCGCCAGCAAGAAGAACGCGCCGAGTCACGCGTTTCGGTCGATCCACGCACAGAAGGCATCGAAGTCCTCGGCACCAGCGCTCTGAGCAATACCTCGTAACGTCCCCATCCGGAGTTCGTCGTGGAGCGGAACGGTAACCTGCCGCCGGTCGTCCTCGTTCGTCGGGTGTTCGTAGTAGAGTTGCGCGTGGTCACCCGTCGTCCGCCGCCACTCGAACCCGCCGACGTTGACCAGCACTTTCACGACTTCGCTGCCCGAGAACGTCCGCCTCGCCATCGATCAGTCGAGCACGTCGGGCGGCTCTTCGTCGCCGGTCGTGTTGTCGGCTGGGTCGATGCCGAGCTCTCGAAGTTCCTCGTCCGTCGGCTCCCGCCCGATCTCCCTCTCGTGAAGCGCGACCGCTTCGTCGAGGTTATCCAGCGCGTCCGTCCGGGACTCCCCCTGAGTCGTGACGCCAGTGTCGACGTCTTGGGCGATCCACCAGTCGTCCTCGCGCCACAGGCGGATCTCGTCGGCGTGGTCCGCTCCGTCCGTCGTCGAACTGGCCATGTACATACGAGTAGCACGAGGCGGCGAATAAGCGTTTGGCCGGTGTCCGGTCACGCCGCCGAGCGGTATCCGCGGAGCAACTCTCGGACGGCCGCGCCCGGGAAAATACCGACGGGGAGAATCGCAAATAGCCCCATCAACGGTAGCGTGAACTGCTCGTGTGTAAGGTACGCACGAACACCACTCCATCCGACGATCAGTACTGAAGCGCCAACGATCAGGGCGACCAGCCCGAGTCGAGTCGGATCGCCGTCTCTCCGGCAGAGATATAGTAGCGTTTGCAACTCTTTTCGGCCGCCGTCGCGATGGGAGGTGTGAGACGACCATCTGGCGGGGGTTGACGAAACGAGTGAGCAATTACTTGCAAACGCTACTATAGTACTGGGGAAGTGCGACGTCCACGAGAAGGAGAACGAGACCGCCGCGGACTTCTGGACCGAGGAAGAACGCTCCCTGGACCGCATTCGCACCGACCAAGCCGAGGCCGAGCGCCGTGAGAATCACACCGGCGACGACCGCACGCTTGTACATACGGCGGATTTGTCGCGATCCTGTAAAATTGTTGCCATCAGTCCGAACGGCCGGACGTCCGCCGGACGCGTCCGGCGACCGAGCGGTCCGAAGGTCCCGGAATCGTGTGAGAGCAAAGCTCTCACTGAGTCACACTCGCTCCCGATGGTCGCTCGCCTGACCGTCGCCGGTTCACTCGCGCGAACGGACGTGAGCACGAGGCCGACGAGCGACCAACGGGAGCGAGGAGTGCTTTTGATCGCAAGACGCTTCGCGTCTTGCTACATAGGCAGAAATCTTCGATTTCTGGCGATGGTCGAGCTTTTGCGGGCGAGCCGCAGGCTCGCGCAGTGTAAAAGGTCGAAAGTGTACGCCCGGAACACCACCGGGCGAGTTTCTACTAGTAGGGTCGGTGGAAGTGAAACGGGTGTGATAGGGAGCTACGCCAAAGACGTATAAACGAAGGCGGCCCTACACAACTCTATGGCGATCACTCGTGACGACGACGTTCTCGGCGGGGAACCTCGTATCGACGAGACGAGAGTCGGCGTCCGTCACGTAGCGGCGCGAGTGATAGATAGCGGTCAATCACCTGCGTACGTCGCTGATCAGCTCGATCTCCCTCTCGCAGAGGTCTACGAGGCACTCTCGTACTACTACGACCACGTCGAGGAGATGCGTGACCTCGAACGAGAAAACGAAGACGCGTTCGAGCGCG
>JBDGTB010000070.1:0-23128 GCA_042217235.1 Haloferacaceae archaeon
CCGGGGGCCCGTTCGCCACGCTCGGGGGGTACGCCGACGTGCTCGACGCGGTCGCGCGGGAGGCGCCGGGGGTCGGCGTGGCGCTCGCGCTCGGGGGGCGCGGCGACGTGGACCCCCGGGAGGCCGCGCTCGAGGCGTGGCGGCGACACGCGACGGCCGTGCACGGCCACCTCCGTGCGGCCACCACCGCCCGCTACGACGGCGCGTACGTCGCGCGAGTGGAGACGGCGACCCTCGGTCGGCTCGTCACGGCCGCCGGTCTGCTGCGGGACTTCCGCTCGCCGGAGCCGGTCGCGCTGGCCGTCGCCGACGGGGGGGCGGCCGCGGCGGCGACGGCGCCGGACGGCCTGCGCGAGCGGGTCGCGACGGCGGCTGCGGCTGCCGGCGCGGACGCGAGCCCGGCCGTCGGCGGCCCCGCGGTCGCCGGCGTACAGTTCGACGACGCGGCGACCGACGACGGGTCGGGCGCCGACGAGTTCGTCGCGGCGTTCCGGGGGGCGGCGTGACGTGACCCGACGCGCCCGCCTCCGGACGGCACACGACGACCCCGAGACGGTCGCGGCCGCGGTCCGGCCGGACAACACGCCCGAGCTGCGAACGCGGGTCGCCGACGGCCGGGTCGTCACCGAGGTCGAGCGCGACCGGACCGGCGGTCTCGCGACGACGGTCGACGACTACCTCGTCAACGTCCGGGTCGCCGAGCGCGTCGCGGCGGCGGCCCGAGACACCGACGCGGAACCGACAGACACGACACACGACACATGAGCGAACGATCCGTATCCAAGCAGAAGCGAGGCAAGAAGTGGTACACCGTGTTCGCGCCCGAGCAGTTCGACCGGGCCGAACTCGGCGAGACGATGGCCGACGAACCCGAGAAGGTCGTCGGCCGGACGATCGAGACCACCCTGGGCGACATCACCGACGACCAGGGTGCGAACAACACGAAGCTCACGTTCAAGATCACGGACGTGGGCTCGGACTCGGCGTACACGGAGTTCGTCGAACACGAGCTGACGCGGGACTACCTGCGGAGCCTCGTGCGCCGCGGCGCCTCGAAGGTCGACGCCAGCGTGACGGTGCTGACGACCGACGACTACCGCGTCCAGATCCAGCCCGTGGCGTTCACGACGAAGAAGGCCGACCGGAGCCAGGAGCAGGCGATCCGGCGGGTGATGATCGACCTCGTCGAGGAGGCCGGCCGGGAGCGCGACTTCGAGGGGCTCGTCGACAGCGTCGTCGAGGGGCGCCTCTCCTCGGCCATCTACGGCGAGGCGAAGACGATCTACCCGCTCCGCCGGGTGGAGGTCCAGAAGCTCTCGCTTGACGCCCGGCCCGAGGAGGTCGCCGCCGAGGAGGAGGCCGCGGTCGACGTCGACGAGGGCGACGTCGCCGTCGAGGAGTCCGACTAGCGTCCCCGCCGGCGTCCGCCGGACCGATTTTTCGCCGCCGCGTCCTGCGAGCGGTAGCGTCGCCCGTCTGCTGCCGGTCGGGCGTCGGCGTCGCCTACGCCTCGACGACGACGCGGCCGACCATCCCCCCGCGCTCGTGGGGGATACAGAAGTAGTTGAACGTCCCGGGCGTCTCGAAGCGGTGTGCGTACTCGTTGCCGCTGGTGACGTTGCCGCCGAGGTCCGTGCGCCACGCCTCGCGGGCGGCCGACTCGGAGTCGTACCCGCCGCTCGCGAAGTACGCCGCGCCGTCGGGGATCCCGTCCTCGTAGGCCGTGACGGAGTGGCCCCGCGAGGAGGTGTTTCGCCACACCACCTCGTCGCCGACGGAGACCGTCAGCTCCGCGGGGTCGAACGCGACCGCGCGCATCCCGACGTCGTAGTCGCCGCCTCCCGAGCCGAGCGCCCCCGTGGTGGCACAGCCGCCGACCGTCGCGATCCCGGCCGCACCCAGGGCGGCGAGAAACCGGCGTCGTCGCATGGTCGCCGGTTGTGCGGCGAGCGGCTTAGGCGGCGCGGTCCGCGCTTCGACCGGGAGGGGGAGACCGACGTGAGGAGGGGCGCCGGCGTCCGTCCGTCGTGGCGCCCGGGATGTAAAGACGTAAGCCCCGCGCTGGCCCACCTGCGGGGCATGGGCCCACGGTTTCGCTTCGTCGGCCGGCTCGGCGTCGCCGACGCCGTCACCGTCACCAACGCGGCCCTCGGCTTCGTCGCGGTCGTCGTCGCGCCCCGCGCCCCGGTCACGGCCGCCCGGCTCGTCCTCCTCGCGGCGATCGCCGACGCGCTCGACGGCATCCTCGCGCGCCGGTACGGCGGCACCGAGGCGGGGCCGTACCTCGACTCGCTTGCCGACGTCGCCTCGTTCGTCGTCGCGCCCGCGGTGCTCGTCGCCACCCGGGGGCTCGCGGCGTGGGACGGTCTCGCCGCCGAGGCGGTCGCCGTCGCCGTCCCGGCGCTGTTCGTCGCCATGGGCGTCGTCCGCCTCGGGCTCTACACCGCGTACGACAGCGAGGCGGACGAGACGCGGGGGGTCCAGACCACGCTCGCGGCGACGGTGCTCGCCGCGAGCGTGCTCGCCGACCTCGTGACGCCGCCGGCGCTCGTCGCCCTGACGCTCGTCCTCGCCGTCCTGATGGTCTGTCGGGTCACGTACCCCGACCTGCACCCGCAGGACGCGTCGGTGATGGGGCTGGTGCAGGCGGCGGCCATCGTCGCCCGGGGATGGATCGGTCGTGGTTTCGCCTACGCGCTCCTGTTTCTCGCGCTCGCGTACCTGCTTTTCGCGCCGCGGTGGTACTGGTCGTGAGCCGACGAGGGGCTACAGCAGCCGGTCCGCGATGGTGTTGCGGAGGACCTCGCTCGTCCCCTCGTAGATCTCGTTGAGCTTCGCGTCGCGGTAGTAGCGCTCGACCGGGTACTCGCGGGTGTAGCCGTAGCCGCCGTGGATCTGGACCGCCTCGTTGGCCACCTCCCGGCTCGTCTCGCTCGCGAACAGCTTCGCCTGCGCGGCCGCCTTCGCGTGGGACTCGCCGCGCTCCTTGCGGGCGGCCGCCTCGCGTGTCAGGAGTTCGGCCGCACGGACCCGGGTGTCCATGTCCGCGAGCTTGTGGCCGATCGCCTGGAACTCGCCGATCGGCTGCCCGAACTGCTCGCGCTCGCCGGCGTAGGCCAGCGCCGCGTCGAGCGCGGCCCGGGCGATCCCCACCCCGCGGGCGGCGATGGTGATCCGCCCGGCGTTGAGCGTCCGCAGGGCCTGCAGGAAGCCGTCGCCGGGGTCGCCCAGCAGGCGGTCCGGCGGGAGGACGACGTCGTCGAACCGCAGCTCCGCGGTCGGACAGCCCCGGTCGCCGAGCTTCTCCTCGGTCCCCGCGACGTGGAAGCCGTCGTCCTCGTCGGGCCTGACGACGAACGCGGAGAGCCCGTCCCGGCCGGCGTCGGGGTCGGTGACCGCGAAGACGACGACGGTGTCGGCGACGGAGCCGTTCGAGACCCAGAGCTTGCCGCCATCGAGCACGTAGCCGTCCCCGGAGGCGCCGGGCGGCGGGTCCTCGCGCTCGCTCACCCGCTCGGCCCGGGTCGACATCGCGAGCACGTCGGAGCCGGCGCCGGCCTCCGAGAGCGCGAAGGCGCCGACGTCGTCCCCGCGGTTGAGCGGGGCGAGGTAGCGCTCCTTCTGTCGGTCGGTGCCGTACTCGTGGAGCGTCGTCCCCGCCAGGCTGGTGTGGGCGGCGACGACCGTCCCCAGCGCGCCGCTCCCCCGGCTGATCTCGGCGAGCGCGGCGGCGTAGGCGGGATAGGAGAGCCCCGCGCCGTCGTACGTCTCGGGGAACGGCATCCCCATGAGCCCCAGGTCGGCCATCTCGTCGACCAGGTCCGCCGGGAAGGCGTCGGCCTCGTCGATCGCGGCCGCGCGGGGACACACCTCTTCGTCGACGAACGACGCCACCATCTCGCGGACCTGGCGTCCCTCCGCCGAGAGGGCGAAGTCCATGGACCGCCGTTCCCGGCGGCGGCGCTTAACTTGCGCGGCCGTCCGCGCGGCGGGCGTGGCGAATGGTTTTATACGTCCCGACCCACACTCGGCTACTGCTTGGATGTCACGAGACAGCGTTCCGTCCGGCGGCGGGGAGGGCGCGGGCGACCTCGACTGGTGTCACGACGCGGTGCAGGGCGTCTCCCGGACCTTCGCGCTCACGGTGGACGTGCTCGACGAACCGATGTCGTCGTACATCTGCGTGGGCTATCTGCTCTGTCGCGTCGCGGATACGGTCGAGGACGCCGACCACGTCCCGCCGGCCGAGCAGGCGCGTCTCCTCCGACAGTACGACGCCGTCCTCGACCCGGACGACCCGACCGAGGTCGAGGCGTTCGCCGACGAGGTCGAGGAGTACGTGCCACCCGCCGACGAGCGGAGCGACGACTGGGAGGTCGTCGCCGAGACGCCCCGCGTCGTCGCGACGTTCGATAGCCTCCCGGCCGACGTCCGCCGAGCGGTGACGCCCCCAGCGCGCGAACTCGTCCGGGGCATGGCCGACTTCGTCGAGCGCTACGCCGAGGAGGGCGGCCTCCGCATCCGCGACTGCGAGGAGCTCGAGGAGTACTGCTACTACGCGGCCGGCACCGTCGGCCACCTCGTCACCAACCTCGTGACCCGCGCCGACCTCGCCGAGGAGCGCCAGGAGGTCCTGTACGACACCGCCGAGGACTTCGGCCTCCTGCTCCAGCTCGTGAACGTCGCCAAGGACGTGTACGACGACTACGACGAGGAGAACAACGTCTACCTTCCCCGCGAGTGGCTCGCCGCCGAGGACGTCCCGCAGGACGAGTTGCTCGCGCCCGAGAACCGCTCCGGGACCGCCCGGGTCGTCCGCCGGGTGGCCGACCACGCCCGCTCGTTCGTCGGCGGGGCCCAGACCTACCTCGAGGCGGTGCCCCGCACCGACGGCAACACGCTCGCGGCGTGGGCGATCCCCTTCCTGCTCGCGGTCGGCACGCTCCGCGAACTCGGTGCCCGCCCCGAGGACGCCGTCACCGGCCGCGGCGTGAAGGTGTCCCGCGAGGAGGTGTTCGCCGTCGTCTCGACGATGAGCGGCGGCAGCCCCGACGAGCTCGACGAGCTCCGCGAGCAGGTCGCCGCCGAGCCGCTCCACCTCGCGGCCGGCCCGGCCGACTGACCGGCCTCGCTCGCCGCGCCCTCCCTCCGGTCCGGTCCGTTCTCCCCGTCCCTCACGGGATCAGCGCGTACGCGAACAGGAATCCGAAGTAGACGAGCACGAGCAGGCCGAGCGCGACGATCCGGAAGTGACGGATGTCGTCGCGCTCCTCCTCGCGGGCCGTCTCGAACGCCGTCCGCTCGGCTTCGGTCAGGTCGTCGCCGTGGGCGAGTCCGCGGTGGAGCGCGAGGTGTCGCTCGCGGACGAACGGCTGCCCGCAGCGCGAGCAGCGCACCGCGTCGGCGCCCGGCGGGACGTCGAACCCCGCGGGAGCGCCGTCGCCGGCCGCGTCGCCGCGTGCGCGTTCCCCGTCCACCGGGTCGTCCCGCCTCATGGCGTCACGATGTACGGCGGGGGGACGTACGGTTCGGCGACGATCCAGAGGCTGAGCATCGTGAAAAGCACCATGACGACGGTGACGCCGTACTGGCTGCGGACGGCCTGGAGCCGGTCGGGGAAGAGGTCGTACGCGGCGGCGTGGGCGACCCAGACGGCGAGCAGGTGGCCGACCAGGACGGCGGCGAGGGAGACCCCCGACAGCCAGTCCGGCGTGACGAGCAGCGGCGGCGCGACCGGGGGGGCGAGCGGGTTCGCGGCGACGGTCGCGAGCGCGGGCGCCAGCGTGAGCACGGTTCCGAAGTTGTGCGCGAGGTGGTAGCCGGCGGCGATGGCGAGCAGCGGCGGCGCGAACCGCCGGGCGAGCGCCGCGCGGGTGCGGTAGGTCTCGCCGTAGCGCCGGGCCGCCCGGACCGCGAGGCGGTAGGCACCGAGGAAGAGCGCGTACCCGCCGAGGTACGCGCCGAGGTACACCGCCATCGGCGGGGCGCCGACGCCGACGAGCGCCTCGACGGCCGTCGCCCACGGTCCGGTGGCGACGAGGCCGTCGTAGGTGGTGACGAAGAGGATCGCGACCACGAAGGCCACGTCGCCGGCCGACCGGACGGGCGACTCGTCGCTCGCGTCCCCCCCGTCGGCGCAGTCGGCGGGTCGCGGGGCGGCCAGCGCCCCGCCGGGTAGGCGCAGGCGCCAGCCGTCGTCGGTCCGGCCGAGCGGCGCGACCCGACCGTAGTAGGCCAGGAGGCGAGCGACGGGGTCGACCGACCCGAACCACCGGTCCGGGCCGACGACGACCGCGCCGGCGACGGTGACGAGCGCGTAGCCGGCGACGGCGGTCGCCAGCAGGCGCGGGTCGTCGGCGAGGGGCATCGTCACCTCGACCCAGACGAGCGCGAGGAGGCCGGCGACGCTCGGCCAGGCGCCGAGCCGGTCGGGGTAGGGGCGGTCGAGCGACGGGAGGCGTTCGGCCACGGTCCGGAAGGGGTTCAGCGCCGGCCACGCGTCGCCGACGAGGTACGTCGCCGCGACGTACCCGCCCCACCAGCCCGCCCAGACGACGAGGACGGCGAGGTTCCGCTCGGCGGTCGACGGGCCGACCCACCCGGCGACGAGGACGGCCGCGAGCCCGGCGACGGCGAGCAGCCTGCCCGCGGCGACCGCGGCGCGACCGGGGGATGGGAGGGGTCGCCCCCAGTCGTGGCCCGCCGCGACGAGGTCGCGGTCGGTGACGAAGGAGGCGAGCAGGAAGGAGACGCCGACGACGGCGCCGCCGGTCAGCAGGAACAGCCACGTCGGCACCGTGACGGGGTCGCGCGTCGTGCCACGGAGGCTGCCGCTGTGGGCGGCGGCTGGCGTGGCAAAGAGCGCGAGCGCGAGAAGGGCGCCGAGCGCCGAGCGGAGCGTGCGCGTCCCCGGACACGCGCGACCGAGCGCCCGCCGGCCCCGGAGCATTGCCGTCGGGTAGGGAGGTCGGAAAGGTGTACCTTCCGATGACCGCTCGGGCGGGACGGCTTGGATGGATTTTTACCCCTTGGCGGGAAAGCGCGCTCCATGACGACCGAAGAGTCACACGACGACGGGCACCACCTCCCGGCGGTCGAGGACTGGCCGCGCGGGTTCGGGGAGGCGAGCTGGTGGCCGTTCGTCACCGCGCTCGGCGCCGCCGGCCTGTACGTCGGCGCCGCGCTCTACATCCTCGGCCGCGGGGAAGAGGCCATCGTCGGCCCGCTGGTGGGGCCGGGAGTGTTCGTCGGGAGCGTCGGGCTGTTCCTCGTCGGGCTGTACGGCTGGGTGTACCACGCGTTCGTCAGCGCGTTCTGGGAGGGCGGCGCGAGCGAGGGCGGCGGCGATTCGCTCCGCTGGGGGATGATCGCCTTCCTCGGCTCCGAGCTGGCGACGTTCGGCGCCGGCTTCGGCTACTACTTCTGGATCCGCGCCGGGGCGTGGCCCCCCGGGAACCTGCCGGACCTGACCGGGTCGCTCATCCTCGCCAACACCGCCCTGCTGGTCGCGTCCTCGTTCACGCTCCACTGGGCGCACGTCGCGATCCGCCGGGGGAATCGCCGGAACTTCGTGCTCGGCCTGGTCGTGACGCTCCTGCTCGGCATCGTCTTCATCGGCGGCCAGATCTACGAGTACTACGAGTTCATCGTCCACTCCCAGTTCACGTTCACCTCCGGGCTCTTCGGGTCGGCCTTCTTCGGCCTGACCGGCCTGCACGGCCTGCACGTCTCCATGGGCGCCGTCCTGATCGGCATCGTGCTCGCGCGGGCCCTACTCGGCCAGTACTCCGCCGAACGCCACGTCTCCGTCTCGACCGTCTCGATGTACTGGCACTTCGTCGACGCGGTCTGGATCTTCCTCGTGGTCGTGCTCTACCTCGGCGCCGAGGTCGGCGCCTGACCTGTCGGCCCCGCCCGCGGTCAGGAGCGGCCCGACGCCAATCGTTTATACCCTCCGGGTGTCAGGGGTACGCATGGACGACAGCGCGTTCGAAGACCTCGACCCGGCCGGGATCGACATCGACATCGACCAGCTGGTGTCGTCGCTGACGCCCCGGGAGGACAACGCCCGGATCAAGCTCTACCAGAACACCGTCGCGATGGCCTGTCCGGTCTGCGAGGAGCCGTTCGACGACCTCGTGGTCTGCAAGGCGTCGGCGACGAGCCTCGAACAGACCGAGCCCCTCGACCTCTGCGTGGCCGTGACCGACGGCCGGCCGCTCCTGTTCACGCACAAGCCCTGACGGGCACGGGGTCGGGCCGCGGTCGCTCGACGCCCCTCGTCAGGTCCCGGTCGCCAGCTCGTTGAAGGCGTTGACGTCCTCGTCGAGCCCGGCGACGACGAGGACGTCGCCCCGCTGTATCCGGAAGTCGGGGCCCACGTCGGTCAGCAGGTCGCCGTTCCGCTCGGCGGCGATGACGGTGCAGTTCGTGCGGGCCCGGACGTCGGCGCTCGCGAGCGTCTCGCCGACCAGCCCCGAGGCCGTCGTCCGGACCACCTCGACCTGCGTGTCCGGGGCGATCACCTCCTCGTCGAGCAGGGTCGAGGCGAGGATGCGCCCGGAGACGGTCGCCAGGGCGAGGACGTACTCGGCGCCGGCACGGTACAGCTTCGTCGTCGAGTCGGGCTCGTTCGCGCGCGCGATGATCTCGACGTCGGGGGCGAACCGCGAGACGGCGAGCGTGGCGAAGGTCGCGGTCGTGTCGTCGTCGAGCGCGAGGATGACGCTCCGGGCCTCGGCGACGTCGGCGGCCGCGAGCGTGCTCCGGTCGGTCACGTCGCCGACCACGTCGACGCCGGGCTTCTCCTGGCGGTCGACGACGACCGTCGGCACGTCGGCGGCCGCGAGCGCGTCGGCGACCGTCGAGCCGACCTCGCCGTAGCCGGCGACGACGACGGTCCCGCGGCGGCGCTGGCGCGTCTCCGAGAGGGTGAGCTCCTTCAGCCGTTCGAGGTTGGCCTCCCGACCGGCGACGAGCAGAACGGTGTGCTCGTCTATCACGTCGTCCGGACGGGGCGGGCTGACGAACTCGCCGCGGAACCACGCGCCGATCACGTTCGCGCCGGTCGCCCCGACGCCGCTGTCGGCGACCGTCTCGCCGACGAGCCGACTGTCCCGCTGGACCATCAGCTCGACGATCTCGAAGTCGTCGCTGATCTCGATGGCGTCGCCCACGTCGGTCCGGACGGCGGTCGCGGCCTTGCTCGCGAGGCTCTCGCCCAGCAGGTGCCGGGGCGAGGCCACGTGGTCGGCGCCGGCGTAGCGGTGGTAGTCGGCAGTCCGCGGGTCCTCGACCAGCGTCACGACCCGGAGGTCCGGCGCCGCCTCCCGCGCCGAGAGCACGATGCTCGCGTTCGTCTCGTCGTCCGCGTCGGCGACCAGGGCGAGGGCGTCGGGCGCGCCCGCCGCCCGCAGGACCGACGTGGACTCCGGGTCGCCGTGAACGACCGGGACCCCCTCCTCGTGGAGGGAGACGGCCTCGTCGCGGTCCGGCACGACGACGACGTACGGGACGTCCCGCGATTCGAGTTCGGCGACGAGGGTCTCGCCCCGGGGACTGAACTGGCAGATGACGACGTGGTCCGTGCGGTCGGTCTCGGTCGGCGGGTCGGTCCGGAGCGACTCCTCGACGAGCGGGACGAGAAAGAGCGGGAGCGTCAGGAAGATGAGCACGACGCCCGTGAGCTGCATGGCGATCGTCAGCGCCAGCATGCCGTCGGTCGTCCACTGCTGGGCGTCCTCGCCGTACCCCGTCGTCGTCATCGACTCGACGACGACGTTGAGCGCCTCCAGGAAGCTCACCTCGGTCCCCTCCAGCCGGGCCATCCCGTACCGGTAGAGCACCGTGTAGCCCAGTATCGCGGCCACGACGAGGCCCACGTAGAGGAGCGTCCGACGTCGGGCGGTCGTCCCGTCGACGCTCCGGGGCAGCGTGGGCATGGCCCGGGGTTCCGCGGGGCTCGACAAAAGCCCGACGGCACGGACCGAGCGGGTCGCGCCGGGCGGGGACGGGACGGGACGGCCCCCGACGCGACCCGTCGACGCGAGCGCCAGCGTTAACCCCGTCACCCGGCACCCACCGCTCATGCGCGAGGTCACGCACACCGACCGCGGCCCGTACATCGTCACCCCGGAGGACATCGACGCGGAGAAAGGCGACGTCGCGGTGTGTCGCTGCGGCCTGAGCGACGAGTACCCGTTCTGTGACGGGAGCCACCGGGTCACAGAGGGCGAGGAGTCGGGCGTCCGCTACAAGTACGTCGACGGCGAGCGCCGCGAGGTCCGGCTGACGTACCCGGGGACGGAGGCCGCGGGCGGGACCGACGAGTCGACGGACGGCGACGACCCCGAGTGAGCCCGGACGGCACGGGGCGCAAAACGACCGCCGGCCGTGCGACCCCCGGTGACCGCGAACGGCGGGCCGGAAGGTATTTGCGTCGCTCGGCGGGAGAGGACGACGATGGACGGCGACAGAGTCGACGCCGTGACCGAGTGGGAGACCGTGTCCGTCGAGCGGGGCCACCGGGGACTGCGCGACCTCGCCGACCGGGGGTTCTCGGGCGCCGTCACCGACGGACGGGCGTGGGCGCTGCTGACGAACGGGCGGGTCGTCGGCGTCACCGACGGCGACGTCGACGACTTCGCCGACGCGGACCTGACCGCCTACAGCGCCCCGGACCCGGCGCTCCCGCTGCTCTTCGCGATGCAGGAGGGCGGCGGGGAGACGCGGGCGCGCTACTACACGAACGACACGCCGGTCTCGGCGGCCCACGAGACGCTCTCGGCCGGCGGATTCACCGGCTACATCGAGCTGTCGGAGAACGTCCTCTCCGGGGACTACTACGTGGTGTACTACGGCGGGGAGGCGATGCCCGTCGCCTTCATCGGCAACAACCGTCGCCTGCTGACCGGCGACGAGGCGTTCGAGCGGGCCGACGATGAGGTGGGGATCTACGAGGTGTACGAGGCCGACGTCGAGGTCGTCGAAGTTCCCGGCGGCGACCGCGACGGCGAGGACGCGACGGCCGCCGCCGGGGTCGGCGCGGACGCCGACGGCGCCCCGGAGCCGACCGACGGGAGCGAGCCGAGCGAGTCCGAGGACGTGGTCGTCGCCTCGGAGCCGGACGCTCGGGACGACGGGGACGACGGGGACGACGACGCGGCCGGCGATGCGGACGCCGGGGAGCCGGTCGAGGGGGGAGGCGAGGGGACCGCGTCCGCAGCGGGACGCGACCGCGGCGGGGACGCCGACGCGACCGACGCCGCGGCGACGACCGCAGCCGACGACGGCGGGACGGCGGCCGAAGCGACCGACGACGCGACGCCGGCCGCATCCGACGACGAGGACGACGGCGTGGCCGACGCCGGCTCCGACTGGCCGACGCCCGAGCTGGCCCGCGAGCCGGCGGACGAACCGTCGGCGACGGACGCGAGCGGGCCGAGCGAGGCGACCGACGGCGAGGCGCCCGAACCGGACGAAGCCGCCGAGGCGGCCGAAGCGACAGATGCGGACGGGACGACGGAGCCTGCCGAGACCACCGACGCCGAGTCCGCCGCGTCCCGGGGCGAGGAGCCGGGACCGGCGACCGAGGCGGGCGACGACGGAGCGACGCTCGACCGCGCCCCGACGCTCGACGCCGACTCGACCACCGCGCGAGGGACCGGCCAGTCCGCGGACGCCACGGAAGCGCCGGCGACGCCCGACGAGGGCGGCGATGCGGCGACGCCCGACGAGGGCGGCGACGAACGCGGGGCCGGGGAGGCGGACACGGGGCAGACCGCCTCCGACGCCGAGACCGAGGGGACGCCCGACGCCGAAGACGGGTCGTCCGAGCCGTCGGCCGCGGCCGACGACCGGGTCGAGACGCTGGAGGTCGAGCTAGCCGAGACCCGCGAGCGGCTGGCGACCGTCCGGACCGAGCGCGACGACCTCCGCGAGGAGGTCGAGGGACTCCGCGAGCGGGTGGCGGAGCTGGAGCGCGAGCTCGAGGAGGCGCGCGCGACGGCGGGGGCGTCCGGGGACGGCGAGGCGCTGTCGCCCGACGCGGCGCTTGCGGGCACCAACCTGTTCGTGCGCTACCGCTCGAAGGCCGAGGCGACGCTCGCCGACGCCCGCGACGAGGGCGCCGACCCCGACGCCGTCAACGACAACCTCCGGATCGAACACCACACCGCCTTCGAGGCCGAGGGTGCGACGGTCGAGGGGCGCCCGTTCGCGGAGTTCCTGGAGTCGTCGGTCGCCTACCGATTCGTCCGGTGGCTGGTTCGGGAGCTCCCCTACGAGCTTCGCGGCGTCGACAGCCGCGGTGGGCTCGGGAAGCTGTTCGAGGCGATCCCGTCCTTCGACCGGGTGGAGCTAGACGGGACGGTCGAGGGCGAGGCGGAGGAGTGGTCGTTCGACGTCGTCGTCCGGGACCGGCACGGCGCGCCGCTCGTGGTCGCGGACGTGTTCGACGCCCGCGACCCGACCGACGAGGCGACGCTCGCGTCGCTGATCGAGGCGGCGAAGGCCGCGTGTGCCGAAAACGAGTCGGTCGGCGGGGCGATGCTCGTGACGACGAGCTACTTCGCGCCGGAGGCGCTCGAACTCGCGGACGGGGAGACCGCCGGCGGCGGGCTGTTCGGGCGAGGGAGCCGGGAGAGCTACGTCAGGCTCGACAGGAACCGCGGGTTTCACCTCTGTCTCGTGGAGGCACGCGACGGCGACTACCACCTGAGCGTGCCAGACCTCTAGCTCAGGGCTCGGGCTCCAGCTCGGTCTCCTCGCCGACCTTCATCGACTCCATCTTGCCGATGATCTCGTCTATCTTCTCGTCGAGTTCGTCGACGAACGAGGCCGTCTGGTCGGTCGTGATCGCGCCCTGGCTCGACGGCTCGATGAGGTTCTCCTCCTCGAGGACCCGGAGGGAGTAGCGAACCTTGTGGTGGGGGTAGCCGGTCTCGTTCGACATCTTCACGATGCCGATCGGCTCGTTGTTTATCACCATCTTCAGGACCAGGAGATGACGTTCGAGCATGTCGACCTCCTTCTCCAGTCGGTCTATCATGGCACATGCTAACTCGTCAAGCGTAGCTTTAAATCTGTCGTCGTACCGCCCGCGGAAGGCGTCGTACGGAGCTCCGCACCGGCCGATAGTAACTCTTCGCTTTCCGGCACCCGGCCGCGAGCCCGACCGTAACCGGTATGCCGGGGCAGTCGGAAACCACGCGCGTTCATGACCGTCACCATCGTCGGAGCCCAGCTCGGCGACGAGGGCAAGGGGGCGCTCGTCGACCGATGGGGGGGTCCGGCGGACGTCGTCGTTCGCTACCAGGGCGGAGACAACGCGGGCCACACCGTGGTCCACGAGGGAACGGAGTACAAGCTCTCGCTGGTGCCGAGCGGCGCCGTTCGCGGCAAGGTCGGCGTGCTCGGCAACGGCTGCGTGGTCAACCCGCGGACGCTGTTCGACGAGATCGACGAGCTGCGGGCGAAGGGGCTCGACCCCGACGTGCGGGTCGCCCGGCGGGCCCACGTCATCATGCCGTACCACCGGGTGCTCGACGGCATCGAGGAGGAGGCAAAGAGCGACTCGGACCTGGACGCCGGCACGACCGGGCGGGGGATCGGCCCGACCTACGAGGACAAGGCCGGCCGGCGGGGCGTCCGCGTCGGCGACCTGCTCGACCCCGACGTGCTGCGCGAGCGCCTGGAGTACGTCGTCCCGCGCAAGCGCGCGCTCGCCGAGGCCGTCTACGGCGCGGACCCGGGGGAGGCGTTCGACGTCGACGCGCTCCACGAGGAGTTCGCGGCCGTCGGTCGCCGCCTGCGCGAGGAGGACATGACCGTCAACGCGGGCGATTTCCTCGCCGCGAAACGCGAGCGGGGCGAGAGCCTGCTGTTCGAGGGCGCGCAGGGAACCGCCATCGACATCGACCACGGCATCTACCCGTACGTCACCTCCTCGAACCCGACCGCGGGGGGCGCCTGCACCGGCTCGGGCGTCGGCCCGACGGTCGTCGGACGGGGGGAGGTCGTCGGCATCGTGAAGGCGTATCTCTCGCGGGTCGGCACCGGCCCGCTCCCGACGGAGCTCGAGGGTGACCTCGCCGAGCGGATCCGCGAGCGGGGCGGCGAGTTCGGGACCGTGACCGGCCGACCGCGGCGGATCGGCTGGCTCGACGTGCCCATGCTCCGTCACGCCGCCCGCGCCAGCGGGTTCACCGGGGTCGCGGTCAACCACCTCGACGTGCTCGCCGGGCTCGACGAGCTACGGGTCGCACACGCCTACGAGCTCGACGACGAGGAGCGGCTCACCATGCCCGCGACGACCGAGCGGTGGGCCGACTGCGAGCCGGTGTACCGCGAGTTCGACCCCTGGCCCGCCGACGTGGACTGGAGTGCGGTCGCCGACGAGGGGTACGACGCGCTCCCCGCCGCGGCCCGCGCGTACCTCGAGTACCTCTCCGACGAACTCGACGTCCCGGTCTACGCCGTGGGCGTCGGACCGGACCGCGAGGAGACGCTCGACCTGGTCGACCCCTGGGGCGACGACTGAGGCCGGGGCGGACCGCTCGGCCGACGGCCGAGGCCGACGGAACGGCCGCCCGGCGACGGGTCGGGATCCGGAGGGGGGCCGCGGCCGGCGTCCGGGTCGCCGTGGGGCGACGGTCCCCCGTCTCCGGAGACGCACGCTTTTTGTCCCGTCCCGTCAACGTCCGACCGATGAAGGAGTCACTGCTCGACATCCTGCGGGACCCGCTCGACAAGGGCGAACTCGAGCTGGAGGTCGACGAGCGGGACGGCGACGAGATACTGGAGGGGCGGCTGATCGGGACGGGGACCGGCGAGGTGTACCCCATCGAGGACGGCATCCCGAACCTCCTCCCGCCGGACATGCGCGACGGGGAGTAGGGCCTCGTCGCCCGTGACGCGGCGGCCGTGCCGGGAACCTTTTTCCCCCGCCGGTGAGACCCGTCTCCCGTCATGGCATCGCTCCCGGTCGAGCTGAACCGCGACCGCCGCCACGAGGTCCGGGTGGTCGGTAGCTTCGAGACGGACGGGCCGTTCGGCGTCGACCTCACCAACCACGGCGACGGCGTCCACGTCCACCTCAACCTCGCCGGCGACCTCGCCCGGGTTGCCAGCCTCCCCGAGACGAACCACTACGTCGAGGCGGACTCGACGACGACCGTCGCGGTCGACGTCTCGCCGGTCGACGAGCCGGTGGCCGGGGAACTGCGCATCGCCACCGGCTACGGCTCCGAGGAGGTCGCCGTGGACGTCACCGTCACGCCGTTCGAGGGCCCCGCCGAGGTCGAGGTCGACGAGGACCTCGCGACGCCGAGCGCCGACGCGCCGACGCAGGCGATCGATCCCGAGCCCGAGGGCGCGCTCGCCGGCGGCCCGTCCCTGTCGATGCTCGCCGTCGCCGGCCTCGCCGTCGCCGTCGCCGTCGCCGTCGGGTGGTACGTGCCACAGACCCCCGTGCTCGTCGGCGTCGGCGTCGTCGTCGGGGCGACGCTCGCCGCGGTCGCGCTCTCCTTCCGGTGAGCGGCGGGGGCGACGCGCCGGTCGGCCAGCCCCGCCGGCCGCGTCCGGGTCAGTCCTCGCCGTCCCCCGGCTCGGTCGGGACGCCACAGAGGTTCCCCGCGTCGTCGAACCGCTTGGCCCGCAGGTAGCGCGCCCGGTAGCGGTTCGCGCCGTCGGAGACGTCGGCCTCGCGGATCCGGTCGACCCGGCCGTCGGCGACGGCGTCGACGATGGCCTCGACCTGCGCCTTCTCGCTCGGCGTCAGCTCGAACTCGTAGGTGCGCTCGTCCTCGCGTTCGAGCGTCGTCCACCGGCGCGCCGCGGCGACGACGAGCGAACAGGGCTCCCGGCAGGGGAAGGTGCCGTCGCCGGCGTCGACGTCGACGGTCCGGTCGTCGTCGTACTCCCACTCGCGGCGCTTGAGACACTGCGAGTCCACACAGCAGGCCTCGGCGATCCACTCGACGGCCTCGGGGTCGAGTTCGTCGATCACGTCGTAGATACCCGTCTGGCGGTCCGCGGTCTCCGCCCAGTGAGTCACGTCGAGGCCCCCCTCCCGCTCGCGGTGCCAGTTCGCCACCGTCGCGGGGTAGACGACGTCGACGGCCTCGACCAGGTCGCGGCCGTCGAGGCCGTCGAGCCGCCACCCCGTCGGCAGGGTCGGCGCGGTCCGGAGGGGTCGGTAGCGCTCCCGGTCGTCGAACGTCGTCGGTCGGCGGAGGTCGAGCGGCTCGTCGAACGCCTCGAGGTCGGCCGGGTCGGCGTCCGCGTCGTCGACGTGTCGCAGGTCGTAGCGCCGCTCGCCGTCCGCCCCCAGCCTGGCGACGACGCGCAGCTGGCCCCACTCGCGCGCGGTCCCGTCCTCGAGGGCGTCGTACCGGTCCGGGACGGGTCGGTCGTCGGCGCGCTCGACCCACCGCAGGAACGCCCACCGGCTCGTCCCGGGGTCGGCCACGGTCGTCCAGAAGTGCCAGTTCGACACGTACCGGGGGAGCTCCGCGAGGGTCGCGCGCAGGCCGTCCTCGTCGAGTCCGGCCCACGAGTCCTCGGGCGTCGCGACCGCGTAGCCGTCGGCGCGGCGCTCGACGCGGAGGCCGTCGCGCTCGACCCCGTCGGCGGCCGCCCGGACGAGCGCGGTCAGCTGGCGCTCGCGCATCCTCAGTCGCCCGCCGTCGGGTCCGCCCGCGTTCGCTCGCGCACCGTCGCCACCGCGTCGCGCACGTCGGCGCCCGCGTCGGCGGCGCGTTCGAGCACCACGTCGGCCATGAGCCCCTCGGTGCCGACGGCGCCCGCGTACCACACCCGGTGGCCGTCGACGGTCGCGGGCACGTCGTACCCCGTCCGGTAGTCGTCGGTCAGGCCCACGTCCTCGGGGATGTCCTCCTGGGTGTGGAAGCCGTCGGCGATGAACAGGGGGACGAGGACGACGTCCTCGCTCTCGAAGTGGTCGGTCAGGTCGTCGACCTCGGGCTCCTCGTCCATGTAGAGCGCCCGCACCTCGTCGAAGCGGTCGCGCTCCCGGACGCGCTCGGCGTGGTACTCGATCGCCTTGGCGCTGTTCTCGTTGCGCTCGGTGCCGTGGCCGACGACGGCGAGTCCGAACCCCTCGCCGACGTCGGGGTCGCCCGTCACGGACTCGGCGCGCCGGACGAGCACGTCCGTCATCGACTCGTGGGTCCCCACCGGCCCGCAGTAGTGGACCGTCTTGTCCACGTCCGCGGCGGCGAGCGTCGCGGAGTCGGCGCTCAGGCCGTCCGAGTCCCAGGCGCTCACGTCCCACCCCTCCAGCCGGAGCTCGCGGGGGATCACCTGCTCGGTGAAGTAGCCCTCGCTGACGAACAGCGGCACGACGTACACCGCCTCGCTCTCGACGGTCCGCAACACCTCGCGGAGCGACGGCTCCTCCTTCCAGAACCCCGTGCGCACCTCGTCGAACGCACCGGTCGCGCGGATGGTGTCCGCGTGGTCGTGTGTCGGCGCGCTCGAGTCCGGGTTCAGGTGAGAGCCGTGAGCCACGATGACCAGCGCCTGTGCCATGTGTTCGGAGAGGGCCGCGAGGAGTAAAGCGACTTCGGCTGCCGGCGCGGCGTCCCCGACGGCGAGTCGACGGTCGGGCGGGACGGGTCGCCCGACTTGGCGGCCCCTCGGACGCGACGGGTCGCCCGACGGGGCGGACCGCCGGACGGATGCCGACGGTGTCCGGACCGGCGTCAGGCGCTCCGTTCGGCCAGGACGCCGACGAGCGCCTCGGCCACGCCCTCGGCCGAGCGGAGCGTCATCGCGTCGGTGGTGATGAACACGCCGTGGTCCTCGGCCGTGACGCGGGTCAGGTAGCCGTTCTCGAACGCCCGGACGGTGTAGCGGTAGTCGCCCAGCTCCGACCCGCGGTAGGCGGTTCGGGCGTGAAAGCCGTCGACGGCCTGCTCGACGAAGCCGGCGAGGTCGGCGTCGGCCTCGAGGTCGGAGCGGAGATACACCTGCACGTGCCCCTCGCGCGTGAAGTACGTGATGCTCCGCAGACCGTCGCCGACCGCGGTACGGCAGGTCCGTTCCAGCTGCTCGGCGAAGTCCTCTTCGACCACGTCCGGCTCGACGCCCATGGTATACGGTGACACGAGCGATGCGTGTTAACTCTAACCCCGCCGCGAGGACGAAATGTCGATCGACCGATCGGATCGGGATCGCGCCCCCGACGGTAGCGTTTTCCGCCCCGGGGAGCGAGGGATCGTCCATGCGGCGACTGGTGCTCGGCGGCGACGGCGTCGGACGGACGGTCCTCGGCGTCCTCTCGACGTGGGGTGGCGACCTGACGGCGGTCGTCGACGACGGGAGCCGGGTCGAGACGCTCCGGGAGGGCGCCGTGTCGGTCGACGCGCGGGTCGGCGACCCGGCGGACCCGTCGACGTACCCCGACGACGTCGACACGGTGTTCGTCGCCGTCGGGGGCGAGCGCGCCCGCGAGGTGGTCGCGAGCGCCCGCGATCGGTTCCCCGCGGCGCTCCTGGTCGTCCACCTGCCGGTCGGCGTCGAGGCGGCGACGGTCGACGCCGTCTCGGACCTGGCCGACCGGGTGATAGACGAGCGGGCGACGCTCGCCGACGCGGTGCTCGGGGTGACGACCGGCGAGGCCGCCTCGCGGCTCCAGCGCCTCCGGCGGGTGCTCGCGAGCGCGACGGAGCCGGTGGCGGTCGTGGCACACGACAACCCCGACCCCGACGCCATCGGGAGCGCGCTTGCGCTCGTCGCGCTCGCCGAGCGGATGGGCGTCGAGGCGGTGCCGTGCTACGGCGGCGAGATCACCCACCAGGAGAACCGGGCGCTCGTGAACCTGCTCGACATCGACCTCCGACAGCTCGCCGAGGGCGACCTGGACTCGTTCGGCGGCGTCGCGCTGGTCGACCACTCGCGACCGGGCGTGAACGACAGCCTCGCGCGGGACACCCAGGTCGACGTGGTCGTCGACCACCACCCGCCGCGCGAACCCGTCGAGGCGCGCTTCGTCGACGTGCGGGCCGAGGCCGGCGCGACGAGCACCCTCCTCGCCGAGTACTTCGAGGCGTTCGGGGCCGAGCCGGACGCGACGGTGGCGACGGCGCTGCTGTTCGGCATCCGCGTCGACACGCGAGATTTCACCCGCGAGGCCGCCGAACGCGACTTCGAGGCCGCGGCGTATCTCTACCCCCACGTCGACGCGAGCGTCCTCGAGCGCGTCGAGTCGCCGAGCATGAGCCCCGAGGTGCTCGACACGCTCGCGGCGGCGATCCGCAACCGAGACGTACGCGGCGAGGCGCTCGCGACCGGCGTCGGCCGGATCGGCGAGAAGGACGCGCTCGCCCAGGCCGCCGACTACCTGCTCGGGATGGCCGGGGTGAACGTCGTCATCGTCTACGGCTTCCTCGACGGGACGGTCCACGTCTCCGGGCGCGCCCGCGGGAGCAGCGTCGACCTCGGCGAGACGGTCCGGGACGCGTTCGGGGCGATCGGCAGCGCCGGCGGCCACGCCGACATGGCCGGCGCGCAGATCCCGCTCGGCATCCTCGCCGACGTGGAGGAGACGTCCAGCGACTCGCTGGCGTCGGTCGTCGACGAGGTCGTCGCGACGCGCTTTTTCGAAGCGCTGGAGACCGCGCCGAGCGCCCCGGTCCGGGACGGAACGGCCGACATCACCTTCGAGTTCCCGGTCGACGAGTCCTGACCGACGAGCGAGCCGTCCGACGGACCGGCCGGTGAACCGTTCCGGCCCGGCCGGAGCGGCGGGGCTTTTAGGCTGGGGGTCGAAGCGACGGCGATGAGCGAGAAGGCGACGGTCGGCGACTACATGACCCGCGAGGTTGCGACGGTCTCGCCCGACGACACGGTCGCCGAGGTCGCGCGCCGCATCGTCGAGAGCGAGGGCCACGACGGGTTCCCCGTCTGTGACGGCCGCCACGTCGAGGGGTTCGTCACCTCGCGCGACCTGCTCCTGGCCGACGACGGCGCCCGCATCTTCACCGTCATGTCCGAGGACATCATCGTCGCCCACCCCGACATGGAGGTGAACGACGCGGCGCGGGTGATCCTCCGGTCGGGCATCCAGAAGCTCCCCGTGGTCGACGACACCGGCAACCTCGTCGGCATCATCTCGAACGCCGACGTGATCCGCTCGCAGATCGAGCGAGCGACCCCCGAGAAGGTCGGCAAGCTGATGCGCACGCTCGAGCGCATCCACGACGTCGACGTCGATCAGGAGCGCCGGACGGTCGAGCTCGCTCGTCTCGTCCCCACGCAGGCCCGCGTGTACGCCGACGAGCTGGAGGGGCGACGCTACGAGCTGGAGCGCGGCCTCGCCGAGCCGCTCGTCGTCATCGACAACGACGGCACGTTGCTGCTCGCCGACGGCCACCACCGCGTGATGGCCGCCGAGCGCCTCGGCATCGAGGTGATGGACGCCTACGTCATCACGATCCCGGAGGGCGTCGAACTCGGGATGCAGCGAACGGCCGAACGGGAGGGGCTCGCCTCCATCGACGACATTGAGGTGGTCGACTACGCCCACCACCCGCTCGTCGAGGCGACCGAGCGGCTGCAGTAGCGGGCCTCAGCCGGACCCGCCCCCGTCGTCGTTCGCCCGCCACTCGGCGGCCAGGTCCGTCGCCGCCTCGCGGTCGGGGACCACCCGGTGGCGGTACGCCGCCCCCGCCGGCGCCTGTTCGAGGCGGTCGTACCGCACCGTGTAGCGCCCGTCCGCGCGCTCGCGGACCCGGACGGTCGCCAGCCCGTCCGCGCGCTCCCACTCGACGAGCCGCTCGCCGGAACGCGTCCGCCGCCAGTCCATGGGCGACGTTCTCGGTCCAGCGACTCGGCGTCTTCGGTTCCCCCGCGCCACCGACGGGCAGGTCGCGCCCCGACCGACCGACTGGCCCGCGGCGGACCTGCCGACGGGAGCGGGGACCACACCGACAGTGGACTGGCGGGCGGCCGACTCCCCGGTCGGCACGCGCCGCCGGGGGCGACGACGGCCCCTACCTGCCCTCGAACTGGAGGTCCCGGTCGGGCCGCTCGGCGACGACCCACCAGTGGACGTCCTCCTTCGGGTGTCGGCGGTCGAGGTGGTCCTCGAGCTTCTCGCCCGTCTCGAAGTCCTTCCCACAGAGATTACAGCGGTGGTGACGCTTCGACCCCATACCCCACCCGTTCGGTGTCGTCGGTAATGAATCGTCGACCCGACACGCCCGGTCCGACCGGCCCGACCGCGTCGTCGCCCCGTTCGGGGCGTCCCGCTGGGACCGCGTCGAAAACGATCGTTCGACACACGGTAGCATCGAAGCGCCCGTGGGGGACGGGTGGCCGACAGACGAGAGGGCCGCGCCGCGGAGGGTCTCGACGAGGAGAACCGACGGCGCGAACGCGAACTCGGGGAGGCGGTCGAGTGCGGGGGGGAGGCGGCGGAACGGCGCGAGAAGCACCGGCGGAGGAGACCGAACGGGACGTCGCCGACGACGGGTAGGGGGAGACGCGGGGAGGCCCCGCTCGACCGACCGGTCCCGCCGACGGCGGCGTCAGCCGGACCCGACGACGTCGACCGCCGTCCCGCCGGCCAGGTCGACCAGTACCGCCGGGTCGACGGGGAACACGGCGTTCGGGGTGCCGGCCGCCGCGTACACGACGTCGTGCTCGAGCAGCGTCTCGTCGACCAGGACGGGCGGGTCGGCGTCGTGACAGAGCGGCGGCACGCCGCCGATGCTCCAGCCCGTCGCCTCGCGGACGCGGTCGGCGTCGGCCATCGACACCGCCCCGGCCGGCGCCGACAGGTGCGCCGCGATTCTCGACTCGTCGACCCGGTTCGCCCCGCTGGTCACGACGACGACCGGGTCGCCGGAGACGACGAACACGAGGCTGCTCGCTATCTGTGCGACCGAACAGCCGACCGCCGCCGCGGCGTCGGCGGCCGTCTTCGTTCCCTCCGGGAACTCCTCGACGTCGACCGCGAGGTCGTGGCGCTCGCGGACGCAGTCGCGGAACTCGGCGGCCCGCGGATGCATGCCCGGGCCCACCGCGCACGGCCACAAGTCGGCGTCGATGTGGCCCGCCGCGCCGGGACGGTCGAGGGACGGGCGCCGGGTCGCCCCCCGACGCTTTCGGCAAGCCAAAAATTTTCTTCTCGTTCGTAAAATCTTATTGCCGTCCGGAGGCAACGGTCGGTATGGTCGAGTTCGGAGCCGTCGCCTTCGTGTTCGTCGCCGGGCTGTTGACCGCGATCGCGACCGGGATCGGCGCCGTCCCGTTCTTCTTCCTCGACGACATCAGCGACCGGTGGAACGTGGTGCTCTGGGGGCTCGCGTCGGGCATCATGGTCTCCGCGTCGGTGTTCGGGCTCGTGCTGGAGGGGCTGGCGGAGGGGTCCCTGTACGAGACCATCCGACTGGGGTCGGTGCCGTTCCCGTCGGGCGTCGTCCCGGGGCTCGCAGCCGGCGTGGTGCTGGTCGTCGCCGCACACCGGGTGATCGACGGCTACGAGGTGTCGCCGCGTCGCTACGAGGCCGCGAACTTCAAGAAGCTCCTGTTGATACTCGGTATCCTGACCGTCCACAGCTTCCCCGAGGGGGTCGCCGTCGGCGTCTCGTTCGCCGAGCTCGGGTTCGAGGGCGGGATCCCGATCTTCGGATTCACGGTCCCCCTGCTCGCCGTCTTCATGACCGTCGCCATCTCGATCCACAACGTCCCCGAGGGGGTCGCCATCTCCATCCCGCTGCGCTCGATGGAGGTCCCCGAGTGGCGGATGGTGTGGTGGGCGGTCTTCTCCAGCCTCCCCCAGCCGCTCGGCGCCGTGATCGCCTTCTACTTCGTCCGGATCGCCCGCGAGTTCCTCCCCTTCGGCTTCGGCTTCGCCGCCGGCGCGATGGTGTTTCTCGTCGCCACGGAGTTCATCCCGGAGGCGCTCGAGATCGGCGAGCGTCTCCCCAGCGGCGGCCGCCCCGAACTCGTCGCCGGCCTGCTCGCCGGGTTCGCGGTGATGGCGCCGCTCGCGGTCGTCTGATCGGAAGCGGCCGGTCGTTCGCGGTCGATCGGGGAACGGCGACCCGGAAGCGGCCGGTCGTTCGCGGTCGATCGGGGAACGGCGACCCGGAAGCGGCCG
>JBDGTB010000070.1:23228-27208 GCA_042217235.1 Haloferacaceae archaeon
GTCGTTCGCTCGCCGGCTAGTGGCTGTGGCCCAGCGCCTCGGTCAGCGACGTGCCGAACCGCTCCTCGAAGAGCTCCTCCATCCGGTCGTTCAGCGCCGCCAGGTCCGCGGCGGGCTCGCCCTCGGCGTGGTGGACGACGGCGTGGGCCTGCTGGGCGAACATCTGCACGACGAAGTCCGCGACGACGGTCGTCTCCGAGTCGCCCTGCTGGGCGAACACGTCCGCCAGCCCCGCCGGGAGCTCGACCTCCTCGACGCGACCGTCCGGTCCCTCGATGGTGTACGTCTCCGTCTCGACGTCGGAGTCTGCCATACGCGAACGAGGGGGCCGACCGTTAAGGACCTGTGGGTGTGCGCCCGGCGGGCGGCGGTCCGGCGTCGACGGGGTGCGTGCCCGCAGTCCGAACGCACCCCGGTCGACCGCCCGGCCGCGTCAGTCGTCGCTCTCGGCCGCGGCGGCCTCCGTCGCGGCCTCCTCGGCGCGCTCGCGCTCCAGTTCCTCGAGGTAGTCGTCGGCGTCGAGGGCCGCCTTGCAGCCCATCCCGCCCGCGGTGACGGCCTGCTGGTAGTGGTAGTCGACCACGTCGCCGGCGGCGAAGATGCCGGGGACGTCCGTCGCGGTCTGCCCGCCGCCCGTGCCGCCCGCCGTCCGCACGTAGCCCGTGTCGTCGAGGGCGACGTCGGTGTCCTCCAGGTACTCCGTGTTCGGCGTGTGGCCGATGGCGTAGAAGACGGCGCCACAGTCGAAGTCGAACTCCTCGACCGCCTCGGGGTCGGTCTCCAGCTTCTCCGTGGGGTGGCCCTCGGGGTGGCGAACGAGGGTGACGTGGTCGACGCCCTCTTCCGCCGAGCCGTGGATCTCGGTCAGCTCCGTGTTGAGCATGAGCTCGATCTCCCCCTCGTCGACCCTCTCCTGGATGCGGTCGACCCAGTAGTCCTCTGCGCGGAACTCCTCGCGCCGGTGGACGATATACACCGTGTCCGCGAACTTCGTCAGGAAGTCGGCCTCCTCGCAGGCCGCGTCGCCGCCGCCGACGACGACGATGTCCTCGCCGCGGAAGAAGGCGCCGTCGCAGGTCGCACACGTCGAGAGCCCGTAGCCCATCAGCTCGTCCTCGCCCGGGACGCCGAGCGTCCGCGCGCTCGCCCCGGAGGCGGCGATGACGGCGTCGGCGGTGATCGTCGCCCCCGAGGCGAGCTCGACCCGGAACGGCCGGACCTCGTCGTCGACGGCCTCGACGACGCCGTTGCGGATCTCGGCGCCGAACCGCTCGGCCTGCTCTTTCATGTTGTTGATCAGCTCCGGTCCCCCGATCCCCTCCGGGAACCCGGGGTAGTTCTCGACGTCCGTGGTCAGGGTCAGCTGTCCGCCCGGCTCGTCGCCCTCCAGCACCAGCGGGTCGTTGTTCGACCGCGCGGCGTAGATCGCGGCGGTGAGCCCGGCGATGCCCGACCCCGCGACGAGCAGGCGTCGGTGCTCCGTGTCGGCGTCCTCGCTCATGCCCGACGGTAGGTCGCGGGGGCGCCTTAACCTTGCGTCCCGGCGGCGGGCGCGGGTCGACACTCGCCGACGTCCCGTCCGTCGACCCCCGACGGTCAAGGCGCTGCCGCGCCACGCCGTGCCCATGCCCGCCGACCTCGCGGAGAAGGTGGACCGCTACGAGCGGCTGCTCGCGGACGCGCTCGACGCCGCCGAGCCGACCGTCCCGGCCGACTCGCCGCTCGGCGACGCGGCCGCGGACTGCGAGGAGATGGCGCGCTCGTACCTCGACGACGGGCGCCACTTCCGCGCGGTCGAGGACCCCGTGAACGCGCTCGTCGCGTTCTCCTACGGGCACGGCTGGCTCGACGCCGGCGTCCGCTTTGGCCTGTTCGCGGTGCCCGAGGACGTCGATCTGTTCACCGTGTGACCCCCCGGCGACGGCCTTACCCGTCGCCGTCCCCTTCGACCGTTCGATGGAGTCGGTGCTCTGGTACGTCCTCACGGGGACCCGCGGGGGCGAGAACCGCGCGCGGGTCCTCCGGGCGCTCGACGAGCGGCCCCGAAACCCCAACCAGCTCGCCGAGGCACTCGACCTCGACTACAAGACGGTCCGTCACCACCTCGACGTGCTCGTCGAACACGACCTCGTCGCGGCCAGCGGCGACGAGTACGGCGCGGTGTACGTGCCCACCGACCGCGTCCGGGAGCACTGGGACGTGGTGGAGGCCATCTTCGACGAACTCGACCTGGACTGACGCCGGGGGGCCGGGTCGCCCGGGCGCGGCCCGCTACGTGAACCGGTAGGTCGGCCCCCCGTCGCCGTCCTCGACCTCGACGCCGAGGTCGGCGAGCGCCGACCGGAGCTCGTCGGCGCGCTCGTAGTTGCCCGCCTCGCGCTCGCGCTCGCGCACGTCGAGGACGAGCTCGACCAGCTCGTCGGCGAGTCGCGCCTCGCCCGACCCGGCGGTCCCGAACGTCAGGCCGAACACGTCGCCGCCGAGCTCCTCGAACGCCGTTATCGCCCGGTGGAGGCCGCGGTAGTCGTAGGCCTCCCGGCCGTCGACGTGGCGGTTGACCGCCGTCGCGAGCCCGAGCAGGGCGGCGGTCGCCTCGCGCACGTTGAGGTCGTCGTTCATCGCCGTCCGGAACGACTCGCGGGCGTCGTCGACGGCGTCGCGCAGGTCCTCGTCGACGACGCGGGTCCGCGCGTCGACGGAGTCACAGGCGTCGACGGCGGCGTCGTACGCCCGGCTCAGCCGCTCCCAGCGCTCCGCAGCCTCCTCCATCGCGTCCGGCGAGAACGTCTGTTTCGTCGCGTAGCTCGCCCCGAGGTAGAACGTCCGGAGGACGTTCGGGCCGTACTCGGCGAGCGCCTCCGAGACGGTCATGAAGTTGCCCAGCGACGAGGACATCTTCTCCCCGCCGGTCTCGAGGAGCCCGACGTGCATCCAGTAGCGGGCGAACTGCTGGCCCGTGGCGGCCTCGCTCTGGGCGATCTCGTTCTCGTGGTGGGGGAAGACCAGGTCCTGGCCGCCCATGTGCACGTCGATCGTGTCCCCGAGGTGGGTCGTCGCCATCGCCGAGCACTCGACGTGCCAGCCGGGTCGTCCCTCACCCCACGGCGAGTCCCACGTCGCCGCGCCGGCGGCGGCCGTCTCGGGCGGCGCCGACCCCTCGTGGGACGCCTGGTGCTCTTCGAGCTCCGCCGGCGCGACGCCGTCGGCCTTCCAGAGCGCGAAGTCGGCCGGGTGACGCTTCTCGGAGCGCTCCGACGGGCTCCCCTGTGCCTCCAGGTCGTCGACCGACTGGTTCGAGAGCTTGCCGTACTCCTCGAAGGTCGTCACGTCGAAGTACACCGACCCGTTGGCCTCGTAGGCGTACCCGCGCTCTATCAGCGTCGCCACGAGGTCGATGATCTCGGGGACGTGCTCGGAGACGCGGGGGTACACCTCGGCGCGCAGGAGGTTGAGCCCCCGCATGTCCTCGAGGACCGAGGCGGTGAACCGCTCGGCGACCGCGAGTTCGTCCTCCCCGAGGTCGTCCTCGCCGACCCGGGCGACGATCTTCTCGTTCACGTCCGTGACGTTCTCCACGTGACGGACGTCGTAGCCGAGGTGGTCGAGCCAGCGGTGGAACACGTCGGCGTGGACCCACGCCCGGGCGTGTCCGAGGTGGGCGTCGTCCGAGACCGTCAGCCCACAGACGTACAGGAGGACCTCGTCGTCGTCCGTCGTGAACGGCTCGCGCTCGCCCGTCAGCGTGTTGGTCACGGACAGCGACATCGGGCGCCGCTACCGCCGCGGACGGTTTCAATTCGTCGGAACCGCGTCCATCGTCGCCTCCAGCGTCCGCAGCGCCGCCGTCCGCTCGCGGGCGGGCACGACGACGACGGCCGCGTCGCCGGCCACCCCGGCGGCCGTCACCTGGACGCCGGCGACCGCCAGCCGGGAGAGCGCGGCGGCGAGCGCCCGCGCGTCCACCTCGCCCGTCGCGACCA
>JBDGTB010000060.1:0-26510 GCA_042217235.1 Haloferacaceae archaeon
CCGACGCGCCGGACCGCCCCGCCGCAGGCGACGAGGCCGGCCGTGACGGCCGCGGCGAGCCCCGGACCGGTCGTCCGGCCGTCCCGGCCGACGACGAACTCGGGGGGGGCCGACGCCCGCTCCCGCGCGTGTGCGGCCACGGCCCGCCCCACCGCGACCGCGAGGTCGGGGGTCACCCGGTCGGTGCTCCCGCGAACGCCCGCGGTGCCGAACAGCTCCATACCCGCCCTTGGCGGCACCCGAACTTAGATGCGGGCGGTCCGGCTCGCCCCCCGTTTTTACGTTACCGGGGGGCGGAGGCGTCCACATGAGCGACGAGGGGGAGCGCGTCCGGACCCACGTCCACGTCTCGGGACGGGTCCAGGGCGTCTACTACCGCGCGAGTACGCGCGACGCGGCGCGCGACCGCGGCGTCGACGGCTGGGTTCGCAACCTCGACGACGGCCGCGTCGAGGCCGTCTTCGAGGGGGCTCCCGACGAGGTGGCGGCGATGGTCGAGTGGTGTCACACCGGGAGCCCGAGCGCCGAGGTTCGCGAGGTCGACACCGAGCGGGAGGAGCCACGCGGGCTCGACGGGTTCGAGGTGCGCCGGTAGCCGTGAACCCCGTGAGGGTCGTCCGGACGGTGCTGTGGTGGCTCGTCATGTTCGTCGGGCTGATCGGCTCGTCGGTCTCGGGGTACATGGTGATCAAGGGGCCGTTCCTCGGTCGGGGCGTGCTGGAGCCGACGCCCCTGATGATCTACTCCGGCGCGTTCCTGATCGGGATGATCGTGTTCGCGGTCGGGGGGTCGAAGCTCGTGAACCTCTATTTCGGCTGACCGCCCGGGGGACGGGGTCGCCAGGGGCACCGCGGCCGCCTGTGCCGTCCGTCACGGACTCGCCCGGCGACGGGGACCGAACCGCCGACCGGCGACGCGGACGCGCGGAAGGTCGAACCGCCGACCGGGACGTTTAACCGCGTCTCGGGCGGGTGAGCGTCCATGAAGGCGACGGCGACGGCCCACCCCATCCAGGGGCTCGTCAAGTACCACGGGATGCGCGACGAGGAGCTCCGCCTGCCGTACCACGACAGCATCAGCGTCTGTACGGCGCCGAGTCACACGCGGACGACCGTCGAGTTCCGCCCCGGCTCCGCCGAGGACGTCTACGTCGTCGACGGCGAGCGCCTCGCGGACCACGCCGCGGACCGCGTCCGCGGCGTCGCCGACCACGTCCGCGAGCTGGCCGGGGTCGACCACCGGCTGCGCCTGGAGAGCGAGAACTCGTTCCCGACGAACGTCGGCTTCGGCTCCTCGTCGTCGGGGTTCGCCGCGGCGGCGACGGCGATGTGCGCGGCCGCGGGGCTCGACCTCTCGCGGCCGGAGATCTCCGCCGTCGCCCGGCGCGGGTCGAGCTCCGCCGCCCGGGCGGTCACCGGCGGGTTCTCCCAGCTCGACGCGGGGCTGAACGACCACGACTGTCGCTCCGAGCGGATCGAGACGCCCCTCGACGACGAGCTCCGCGTCGTCGCCGCGCTCGTCCCCGAGTACAAGGAGACCGAGGCGGCCCACCGCGAGGCCGCCGAGAGCCACATGTTCGAGGCGCGGCTCGCGCACATCCACGGCCAGATCGCGGAGATGCGCGACGCGCTCCGGTCGGGCGCGTTCGACCGCGCGTTCGAGCTCGCCGAGCACGACTCCCTCTCGCTCGCGGCGACGACGATGACCGGGCCGGCGGGCTGGGTGTACTGGCAGCCCCGGACGATCGAGGTGTTCAACGCCGTCCGGCGGCTCCGCCGGGAGGAGGACGTGCCGGCGTACTTCTCGGTCGACACGGGCGCGAGCGTCTACGTGAACACGACGGCGGCCCACGCCGACGACGTCGAGGCGGCCGTCGCGGCGACCGGCGTCGAGACGGAGGTCTGGGAGGTCGGCGGGCCCGCCGAGCTGTGCCCGGAGAGCGAGGCGCTCTTTTAGCTCCCGTCCCACGGGGGAGACATGCGCGTCGTCGTGCTCGGCGCCGGCTACGCGGGGCTGACCGTCGCCCGACGCCTGGAGTCGCGCCTCCCGGACGCCGCGGAGCTCGTCGTCGTCGACGAGTCCGACGCCCACCTCGTCCAGCACGAGCTCCACCGGCTGGTTCGGCGCCCGGCGCTGGTCGACGCCGTTCGCGTCCCGCTCGCGGACGCACTCGACCGCGCCGCGGTCCGGAGGGCACGCGTCGAGGCCGTCGACCGCGACGCCCGGCGAGTCGACCTCGGCGACGACCGCCTGTCTTACGACTACCTCGTGCTCTGTCTCGGCGCGCGGACGGCGTTCTACGGCCTGCCCGGCGTCGAGGAGCGCGCCACGCCGCTCAAGCGCGTCGCGCACGCCGAGCGGGTCCGCGAGGACTTCCTCGACCTGGCCGACGCGCCGGACGCCCGGGTCGTCGTCGGCGGCGCGGGGCTCTCGGGCGTCCAGGTCGCCGGCGAGCTCGCCGCGCTCGGCGAGGAGGACGGCGTCGACGCCGAGGTGCGACTGCTCGAACGCGAGCGCGCCGTCGCGCCGACGTTCCCCGAGCAGTTCCAGCGGGCCGTCCGCGACGAGCTCGAGGCGCGCGGCGTGGCCGTCGAGACGGGCGCCCGCGTGACGGGAGCGACCGACGAGGCCGTGTGCCTCGACGGTCGCACGGACGTGGCGTGTGACCAGCTCGTCTGGACGGGAGGGATCCGCGGGCCGGAGGCGACCGGCGGCGACCGGCCGGTCGTGCGCGCCGACCTCCGGCTCGACGACCGCGCCTTCGCGGTCGGGGACGTCGCCCGCGTCGTCGACGCCGACGGCGAGGCGGTTCCGGCGAGCGCCGCGGCGGCGGTCCGCGAGGCCCGAACCGCCGCGACGAACGTCGCCCGCCTCGTCGAACACGACCTGGACGGGGACGCCGACGGGCCGCCCCGGCTCGACGCCTACCGGTTCGACGTGCCGGGCTGGATCGTCTCCGTCGGCGACGGCGCCGTCGCCCAGGTCGGGCCGACGGTCCTGCGGGGCGCGCCGGCCCGGGCGATGAAGGCGACCGTCGGCGCGGGCCATCTCGGCTCCGTCGGGGCCGTCCGGCGGGCGACCGAGCTGGTCGAGAGCGAGCTCCGGTAGCCGGCGGACGGCTCCCGGCGACCTTTACGTTCCCCCGCCCGTCCGGCCGCCATGGTCGTCAGGTCGTTCGAGGGGACCGCCCCCGAGATCGCTGCATCGGCGTACGTCGACGAGACCGCGGTCGTCGTCGGTGACGTGACGGTCGGACCGGAGGCGAGCGTCTGGCCGAACGTCACCCTGCGCGGTGACCACGGGTCGATACGGATCGGGGAGGGAGCCAACGTTCAGGACAACGCCGTCTGCCACGAGGGCGTCGAGATCGCCCCGCACGCGACCGTCGGACACGCCGCCATCGTCCACGCCGCCGAGGTGCGCGAGCGGGCGATGGTCGGGATGGGGGCGGTCGTGCTCGACGACGCCGTGGTCGGCGAGCGGGCACTCGTCGGCGCCGGCGCCGTGGTCACGGAGGGGACCGAGGTTCCGGCCTCGACGCTCGTCGCCGGCACGCCCGCGGAGGTGCGAAAGGAGGTCGAGGACTCGCCGTGGGCCGAGGCCGGCGACCGGTACGTGGCGCTCTCGCGTCGTCACGCCGACTCCGCCGAGCGCGTCGACTGACGGGTCGCGACGGCGGTCGAAAAATGGTGGTCGGTCGGACCTCAGCTCGACGACACCGGCTCGACGTCGCTCGACCCGCACGACTCGCAGGTGACGAGCGCCGGATCGTCCTCGGTGGTGTCGAACTTCGCGTAGCAGGTCCCACACTCGTATCTGTGCATCTCCGATTCCTCGGCAACGCCGATCGTCCGTTTTACTTTCTGGAGCAGGCTCATCTGGTGGCGCCCCAACGTTCGACTACGCGACTCGCGTGTAATCACTTTTCGGGTGCCACCGATGCGTTTCCGGAGAACGTACCCCCGTCGCGCCGCAGGAGCGTCGTTCCGGCGAGGGGTCCCGGACGCCCCCCGCCGTGGGGATGCCGAGGGGGTGGCCTGGGGCACGGTCCGACCGCGGCCGGACAGCGGGCGACCCGGCGCCGGGCGGCTCGCCCGAACGGGGGTGGGGTCGCCCGCGTGGCTCGACCGGGCGCTCCCGTACAGTTCGTCCACCTAACTGTTTAACTGACCACAGGCGCCAAGCCCCTTCCTCGAGGAGAGAGCGGAGCGACCGAGTGGCGGAGTAGGGGGAGGAGTTCACCGACCCGACGAGAACGGTCTCGCCGTTCCGCGGGCCGTACCCGGCGCGACGCCGGTAGTTCGACCCACGAACGACCTGACCGCCGTTCAGCGGGACGTCCTGTACGCCGTCGCCGGGAACGGGAGCTTCCGGACGGCGCCATCGAGGGGCAGAACCCGGGGGACGTCGGCGCGAAAGGAGACGCCCTCCCCCACGAGTTCGCGGACCGCCCCGGGAACGCGTGACTCCTCCGTCGGCAGCAGTTCGATGCCCCGCCCGTTGGCGACGAGGACGACCGTTTCGACGTCCGTGCTGTCGTCGTCGAGGAGGTTCGAGACGTTGGCGACCGCGTGACTCTGTTCGTCCGGTTCGCTGGCGAAGTGAAAGACCGTGCTCATCGATGGCTCTGGGGTGTCGGTGGTCGTCGGCGTTTCCGTGGCCGTCTCTCGGTCGGTGCCGGTTCCCGTCCCCGACTCCGGGGGATCGTCGGGCGACTGGCCCGTCCCAGGGCCGGCGGCACAGCCAGCGAGGGACAGTCCTGCGCCGACCCCGGCGAGTTCGAGAACCCGGCGGCGGCTGCGTTCGTCACCCATCGTCCGGCCCGAGACGGCCCGTCGCCGTTATCGCGGCTCGTCGGTCAGCGCCTCGTCGCGGAGCTCCTCGCCCCGCTCCGAGGAGACGGTGAGTTCGGGGACGGCCGTCGGCTCGCGGTCGTCGTCGATGGCGACGAACACCATGTACGACTCCGTGGTGAGCTCCTCGTCGCCCTCGCGGGGGTCCTCGCGGCAGACGCGAACGCGCACGCGGATGCTGCTCCGTCCGGTCCCGTAGACGTACCCGCGCACGAGCGCGATGTCGCCGACCGGGATGGGCCGCTTGAAGTTCACCTCGTCCATGTGCGCCGTCACGCACGTCTCCCCGGAGAAGCGCATGGCGCTCATCGCGCCCACCTCGTCCATCCACTTCATGACGTTCCCCCCGTGTGCGGTGCCGAGGTTGTTGGCGTGGTTCGGCTGGACCATCCAGCGGTTCGCGATGTGCGTCTCCATCAGGTCGGGCATGGCCGTCACTCGTCGGCTCGCGGGTTGAAACGTTCGGCTTCTCCGCCGGGACCGCCGCCGGCGTAGCGTGGCCGGTCCGGGCCTACGGGTCGTCGAAGTCGCCGAGCTCCATCGCCGACTCGGGCTGGCCCGCCTCGTCCAGCACCCCGTCGGTCACGACGACCGGGCAGTCGACGCGGACGGCGAGCGCGAGGGCGTCGCTCGGGCGCGCGTCGAAGACGAACCGGTCGGGTTCGCCCGCCCGGTAGCGCTCGGCGTCGATCTTCGCGTAGAACGTTCCGTCGGCGAGGTCGTCGATCCGGACGCCGTCGATCGCGCCGCCGAACTCCGTTATCATCTCGACGAGAAGGTCGTGGGTGAGCGGCCGCTCGAACGGCTCGCCGGAGAGCGCGAGCTGGATCGCGCGGGCCTGGTCGGCGGTGACGACGATGGGCAGGTACTCCTCGCGCGCCGAGAGCACGACGGCGGGGACGTTCGACCCCTCGTCGTTCACGCCGACGCCGATGCCCGCGACCTCGGCCTCGTACTCCATGCCACACTCTTCGGCGAGCGGGCACCTATAGCTACCCCTGCTTCCCACGCCGTGGACGAACGTCGAAGCGGCGGCCGCCGGGGCCGCCGGTCGCCCGGCGCCGACGCGTTCCGACTCGGCGGGTGCGCACCGCCGGCGGACGCCCGGGCGACCGTCTACCGCCGGAGGACGTACCCGACGACGAGGGCCGCGAGGAGGACGACCAGCCCGCCGAGGAAAAAGAGCAGGCCCGGCGGGAGGCCGGCGGCTCCCGACCCGGCCGCGGCGCCCGCGTCGGCGCTCGCGAGCGACACCGCCGTCTCCGTCGCCCGTCCGCTGCCCCCGCCGGCACCGCCGGCGGCGGCCATCGACGGGAGCCAGGGCCCGTCGCGGAGCGCCCACTCGACGAGCGCGCTGACCCCCGCGAGACCGGCGACGCCGCCGATCAGGTTGCGCAGCGCGGCGCCGAGCCCCGACTTCTCCTCGGAGCGCCCGGCGAACACGACCAGCGGGCGGTCGGCCGGCGCGTACACCTCCATCTCGCGGCCCTTCTCGGAGTAGATGGTGTCTATCACGTCGATCACGCCGGCGTCGCGCATCCGACCCAGGTGGTACTGGGCGTTCTGGAGCGAGGTGTCGACGCGGTCGGCGACGCCGGAGGGGGTGTCGGGCTCGTCGTGGAGGGCCGCGAGCACCTCGCGGGCGGTGTCGGACGACAGGGCGGAAAGCAGCTCCCCGGTCTCCTCGTCGTCGAGGCCGATCACGCGCGGTTCGGCCTCGTCGGCGGCCGAGGTGTCCGGGGTGGAGGGCAGGAGGTCGGCCATACGCACCCGTAGGTCCGTCGGGTTACAAGTTTTCTCCCCTTCGACGTCGGGCCCGCGCGGCCCGGTCGCCTGTCGGCGTGTGGCCGTCGACGGCGCCCTCGATGCGCCCGCCTCGCTCACGCCCCGTCGTCCGCCTCGACGACCGCGACCCGGAGGTCGTTGACGTTCGTCCCCGTCGCTCCGGTGTACAGCACGGCGTCGTCAGCCTCGAGCGCAGCGAGCGCGTCGTTCCGGTCGAGCGCCGCCCGGGCCGCCTCCGGGTCGGTGACGGTCGTGCCGTCGACCAGCCCGCCCGCCGCCGTCGTCCCGCCGTCGTGTCCGTCGGTGTCGACGGCCGCGAGCGCGACCCGCTCGCCCGCCTCGGCGTCGGAAAGGTCGAGCGCGGCCGAGAGGGCGAACTCCAGGTTCGGCCCGCCCTCGCCGTCGCCCGTGACCGTGACGGTACACTCCCCGCCGGCCAGCACCACCGCCGGGGGCGCGACGGGGTCGCCGGTCGCGGCGCTCTCGAGGGCGACGGCGGCGTGGGTGCGGGCCGCCTCGCTGGCCTCGCCTCGCACCCGCGAGCTGAGCAGACAGGTGTCGTACCCCCGCTCGCGCGCGACCGCCCGCGCCGCGTCGAGCGCCGTGTACGCCGTCCCGAGCATGCGGTTCTCGACGCGGTCGAACGCGGGGTCGTCCGGACCGGGCGTCTCGGGGATCTCTCCCGCCGCGCCGCGTTCCAGGCGCCGACGGACCGCGTCGGGCGCGTCGACCCCGTAGCGGTCGAGCACCGCGAGGGCGTCGGCGAACGTCGAGGGGTCCGGCGCCGTCGGGCCGCTGGCGACCACGGCCAGGTCGTCGCCCACCACGTCGCTGAGCACGAGGCCGACGACCGTCGCCGGCGTGGCCGCGTCGGCCAGCCCGCCGCCTTTCAGCGCCGAGAGGTGCGCCCGGACGGCGTTGATCTCGTCGATGTCCGCGCCCGCCGCGAGCAGCCGGTCGGTCGTCGCGCGCAGGTCCGCCAGGCCCACCTCGTCCGCGGGGGCCGGCAGCAGGGCGCTCCCCCCGCCGGTGACGACGGCGAGCACGAGCGTCCGCTCGCCGGCCGCCTCGACCAGCTCTCGCACCCGCTCGGCGCCGGCGACGCCCCGCTCGTCCGGCACCGGGTGGGAGCCGTAGTGGCGCTCGATTCGCTCCGGGGCGTCGGGCGGCGCCTCGCCGGTCGCGGGGTCGTCAGCCGCGGCGTCGCCCGTCGCCGCCCCACCGTCGTCGGCCCCCTCGTCGGGGTCGATCGTGACGACCGCGCCCGCGGCTATCCGCTCGCCAAGCACCCGCTCGAGCGCGGTCGCGACCGCCCCCGCGGCCTTCCCGCCCCCGACGACCACGACCTCGTCGTACGCGCCCAGGTCGTACGTCGCGTCCCCGACCCGGAGCCGGTCGCCGTCGAGGTCGACGCCGTCGGCCACGACGCGGTCGGGGTGGGCGGCCGCGATCCCGGCGCGGACGCAGGCGAGCGCCGTCTCGCGCGCCGGCGTCGCGCCGCCCGGCAGGCTCTCGAACATGGCGGGCCCGTCTCCGACAAGGGTAAAAAGACTGCTCCAATAGGGTTCCCCGATGAACGACCACGGAGGCGGGGACGCCGACGGGCGCGGCCGGGTCCGCGTCGTCGGCACCGCCCACGTCTCCGCGGAGAGCGTCGACGAGGTCGAGCGGACGATCGAGGCCGAGTCCCCCGACGTCGTCGCCGTCGAGCTCGACGACGGCCGCTACCGCCAGCTCCAGGGCGACACGCCCGACGACCTCGACCCCTCCGACCTCCTGCGTGGCAACACGGTCTTCCAGTTCCTCGCGTACTGGATGCTCTCCTACGTGCAGTCCCGCCTCGGCGAGAAGTTCGACGTGCGCCCCGGCGCGGAGATGCTCGCCGCCGTCGAGGCCGCCGAGGAGCGCGGCATCGACGTGGCCCTCGTCGACCGGGACATCCAGACGACGATCCAGCGGTTCTGGGCGCGGATGAGCCTCGTCGAGAAGCTCCGGACGGTCGGGGGCCTGCTCTTCGGCGTCGCGGACGGCCGCGTCGTCGGCGTGACCCTCGGCCTGCTCGTCGGCCTGCTCGCCGGCCCCGTCGTGGGCCTGTTCGGCGGCGCGCTCGGCGTGACCGAGGCGATGCTGGTCCGGGCGACGGGCGGCGCGCTCCTCGCGTTCGCGACGGGGGCCCTCGCCGAGCGCGCCGTCACCGCGCGCCGCGGGCCGGACGAGGGGCTGCTCGCCGGACTGGCCGTCGGCGTCGCCGTCGGCGGCGTCGCCGGGTTCGGCCTCGGGGTCGCGGACGGCGTGGTGCGCGCCTACCTCGGCGGGTTCGTCGTCAACGCCGTCGGGAGCATGGCGATCGGGCTGACCGCGGGCCTGCTCGTCGGCGCCCTCGCCGGCGCCGCGCTCCATCTCACCGGCTGGGGGACCGTCGAGGAGGACTACGAGGAGTTCTCGATGGAGGAGCTGACCGACGCCGACGTGGTGACGGCGATGATGGAGGAGTTCCGCCAGTTCAGCCCGGGCGGCGCGAGCGCGCTCATCGACGAGCGCGACGCCTACATCGCACACCACCTCGTCCGCCTGCGCGAGGGGGGCGCGAACGTCGTCGCGGTGGTCGGTGCGGGCCACCGCGAGGGGGTCGAGCGCTACCTCGACCACCCGGAGGAGCTCCCGCCGCTCGACTCGCTGACCGGGACGACGAGCGGGAACGGGCTCCCCCTGGCGAAGGCCGCGGGCGTTCTCGTCTCGGCCGCGTTCGTCGCCTTCTTCGTGTTGCTCGCCATCGCCGGCGTCCGGCGGACCTTCCTGTTGAAGCTGTTCGCCGCGTGGTTCCTGATCAACGGCGTCTTCGCGACCGGGCTCGCGCGGCTGGTCGGCGCGCGGTGGTCCTCGGCGCTCGTCGGCGGCGGCGTCGCGTGGCTCACGTCGGTCAACCCCCTGCTCGCCCCGGGCTGGTTCACCGGCTACGTCGAGCTCCGCCACACCCGTGTGAACGTGGGCGACGTGTCGCGGCTGAACGAGCTCCTGTCCGACGAGACCCGGCCCATCCGGGCGATCGTCGGGGACATGTTCGACGTGCCGCTGTTCCGCCTGATCATGATCGTCGCGATGACGAACGTCGGGAGCGTCGTGGCGAGCCTGCTTTTCGCCGCGTACGTCCTCCCCGTGCTCGCGGCCGACCTCGGCGGCGTCGACGCCGTGACCCGCCTCATGGTCGAGGGCGCGACCGACAGCGCGCGGTGGCTGTGGGGGCGGGTCGCGTGAGCCGCGGCGGCACCCTCCGGTTCTCCGCCGGCGAGGTTCGCGACCTGGTCGTCGCGTGGCTCGTCCTCGGCGCGGCCTTCGCGATCTTCTTCGAGAACGGGGTGTGGGGCATCCGTCGCGCAGTCCTCCAGAGCGGCCCTGGCATCCTCCTCGTCATCCTGGTCGTGAGCCTGTTCACCGCTGGCGTCGCCTTCCTCCTGCACGAGCTCGCGCACAAGGTCGTCGCCGTCCACTACGGACAGGTCGCTCGCTTCCGCGCCGACTACTCGATGCTCTTTCTCGCGGTGATGAGCGCGCTCGTCGGCTTCCTCTTCGCCGCGCCGGGCGCCGTCCACCACCGCGGGCGGATCTCGAAGCGACAGAACGCGATGGTCGCGCTCGCGGGACCGGCGACGAACGTCGCGCTCGCGGTGGTGTTCGCGCCGGTCGCCGCCGCCGGAGCGCTGGTCGGGTCGCCGCTCCTGGCGCTCGTCGGCGCCCGCGGCCTCGCGGTGAACCTGTTTCTCGCCGCGTTCAACCTCGTCCCCTTCGGCGGCCTCGACGGCCGGACGGTGGCGGACTGGCACTGGGGCGCCTGGGCGCTCACCTTCCTGCCCACCGCGGCCGTCGCCGTCGTCGTCGTGTTCGGCCTCGGCATCGGGTTCGGCGGGGGCGTCTAGCGCGTAGGGGTCCGGGGCGACCCCTGACGGTGACGGGCGTCACGGGCGACGGAGCCGGCGCCGGGGAGCGGCGGGATCGCGAACGGCCGGGTGCCGGGACGGCGAGGAGCGTGGAACGGGGGGCCGGGAGGAGAGGGTCGAGAACGGGACGAACCGGAGTTGAGGGAGCGCTCGGCCGTCGACGGTCACCTGGCGTAGCCGTGGCCGACGAGGAGCGCGAGCGCGTTCGCGACGAGGAGCGCGGCGAGGACGGTCGTCTCGCCGCCGTGCAGCCCGTTGTGGACGAGCGGGATGTAGACGAGCGGGAGCAAAACGGCGGCCCAGAACGCCAGGAACCGGACCGGCGTCAGGACCGTCCGGCGGAGGGCGTTCGACACCGACACGTCGGGACGGAGACGGGCGACGGATTCGCCCGCGTTCTGTGGAGGGACGCTCATGCGGGGGTCACCTACTACCCGATACGACCCCCCGTCCCATATAACCGACAGAGCGTTGGCGTCGTTTCGGACAGTTCACGACGTGTCCGAACGGGCCCTCGACGTTTCACGACCGCCACAGACGCAGCTAGACGTTTTATCGACGGCTGTGACAGTTCCGCGTCGGAACGGCGGTCGGACGGTGGGCTTTTGCGTCCCGCCGACGCCTCACCGCGTATGAGCGAGGACCCAGCGGAGGAGCCGACGGACGACCGGGAGGGGTTGACCTACGCCGAGGCGGGCGTCGACGTCGCGGCGAGCGAGGCGGCAACGGCCGCGCTCGTCGAGCGGGTCGGCGGCGGCGCGGGCGACTACGCCGGCCTGCTCGACATCGGCGACCGCTACCTCGGCGTGACGACCGACGGCGTCGGGACGAAGCTGCTCGTCGCCGCGGCGCTCGACGACCACTCCACCATCGGCGTCGACTGCATCGCGATGAACGCGAACGACCTCGTCGCCGCCGGCGTCCGACCGGTCGCGTTCGTCGACTACCTGGCGGTCGAGGCGCCGGACGAGCGGGTGGCCGCCCAGGTGGGCGAGGGGCTCGACGTGGGCGCCGAGCTGGCCGGCGTCGAACTCGTCGGGGGCGAGACGGCCGTGCTGCCGGAGGTGATCGAGGGGCTGGACCTCGCGGGGGCCTGCGTCGGGCTGGCGGCGCCGGACGAGCCGTTCGCGGGCGCGGCCGAGCCCGGCGACGCGCTCGTCGGCTTCCCCTCCTCGGGCATCCACTCGAACGGGCTGACGCTGGCCCGGAAGGCCGCGACGCGCCGGCACGACTACACGGACCCGTTCCCGGACGACGACTCGGGTCGGTCGGTCGGCGAGGTGCTCCTCGAGCCGACGCGCATCTACGCCGACCTGCTCGATCACCTCCACGAGCACGGCGTCCGCGCCGCCGCACACGTCACCGGCGGCGGGTTCACCAACCTCGAACGGATGGGCGAGCACCGCTACGTCGTCGACGACCCGTTCGACCCCCAGCCGGTGTTCGACTTCGTCGCCCGCGAGGGGTCGGTGGACCGCGAGGAGATGTACCGCACGTTCAACATGGGTACCGGGTTCGTCGCGGCGCTCCCGCCGGGCCGCGCCGAGGACCTGGCGGCGGCGACGGACGGCCGCGTGGTCGGTCGCGTCGAGGCGGGGGCGGGCGTCGCCGTCGGCGGCGTCGAACTCTGAGGGCGGCGGCGTCGGCCGCCCCACGGTGTCGTCGACCACCCGACCCCGGGAACACGTTCGGGGACGGACTCTTCGGGCGCGCCGCCGAACCCGCGACCCATGGTCTCAGAAGGAGACGCGGCGCCCGCGTTCTCGGCGACGGTCGCGAACGGCGGCGTGGAGGCGTTCGACCTCGACGACCGGCTGGGCGAGGGCCCGGTCGTCCTCGCCTTCTTCCCCGGGGCGTTCACGCCGCCGTGCACGAACGAGATGGTCGCCCTGCAGGACGACCTCGACCGCTTCCGGGAGGCCGGGGCGACGGTCCTCGGGGTGAGCGCGGACTCGCCGTTCTCGCTCGAGGCGTTCCGCGAGGAACACGGGATCGGGTTCGACCTCGTGAGAGACATGAGCCGCGAGGCCATCCGGGCGTACGGCCTGACGATCGACCTCCCCGACCTCGGCCTGTACGGCGTGGCCAACCGGGCCACGTTCGTCCTCGACGAGGACGGGACGGTCACCGACGCGTGGGAGGCGGACGACCCGACGAACGAACCGGACTACGAGGCGCTCCTCGAAGCGGTGTGACGCCGGACCGCCCCCGGTCGGGGCGGGCCGTCAGGACCGCGCGGCGGCGATGTCGGCCTCGGTGATGATCCCCCTGGCCTCGCCGCCCTCGGTCACCATCACGGCCTTGTAGTAGTCGAGCAGGCTGTCGACCTTCTCGACGGTCGCGTCGGGCGAGACGGTGGGGAACTGCTCGCTCATCACGTCGCGCACCGGGAGCTGGGCGAGGTCGCCCTCGGCGTGTCGGATGTCGCTGAAGCTGATCGAGCCGACGGGGATCCCCGCCTGCAACACGGGGAGCTGGGAGTACGCCTCCGACTCCATCAGGTCCTCCGCCTCGCGGACCGAGTCGTCGGGCGCGACGCTGACGACCGTCTCGTTCATCAGCGCGCTCGCGCGGAGCACCTGCTGTTCGGTCGCGTCGAGCGCCTCGACGATCCGCCGGAGCGTCGAGAGCCGCGGGTCCACGTCGCCCCCCTCGATCCGGGCGATGAGCGGCTGGGAGACGTCGGCCCGGTCCGCGAGCTCGCTCTGGGTCAGGTCGAGCGCCTTCCGGCGCTCGCGAAGGTCGCGCGGGGTGGGGAGGTCCATACCTGTGATAACCTTGGGTTATACGAAAAACTTTCGACGATTACTCCCCGCTCACGCCGCCCTCGCCGCTCTCCGGGCGCCCCTCGCCGCTCTCCGGGCGCTCCTCGCCCTCGCCGGTCTCGACGACGTCGATGACGGAGAGCGGGACGTCCCGGAGCGCCCCGCCGACCTCGCTTTTCGCGATGCGGGCGGCGTGCTCCTCGCCCTCGGCGTTGAACACGTCGATCTCGAGCAGCAGGCCGACGAGGGCCGTGTCGGCCGCGACGAACGCGGAGTCGAACGGCTCGCCGCAGGCGGGACAGGGCGTCGCCCCCACCTCGACCTCGACGAACTGCTTGTCGGCCTCGTTGAGCCGCCGACCGGCCTCGCTCACCGCGACGCCGATGGCGTCGTCCACGTCCTCGACGTCGCGAACCAGCCACGCCGCTTCCATCGCGACGAGATAGTCGCTCATGGGAACGTTTCCGCGGCGCGGGTAGTCGTGTCTTGTGGTTCGCCGGCGTGGGGGCCCGACCCGGAGCGAGGGCGTCGGGCGGGCCGGGCGGGCGCTCGCCGACCGCGGCGCCGCTCCGACGGAGGGTACGACTCAAGAGTCCGGCGCCGAAGGGGTACGCCATGGACCGCCACGACCTCCTCTCGCGGCTGTACGGGGAGTTCGACACCGACGCGATGCGGGCCTACCAGGACCTCGTGGACCTGTTCCCGGCGGTCGACTCCCCGGTCGCCCTCGACTACTGGGAGGACGCCCGGGCGAACCTCGACCGGCGACGCGAGGCGGTGGTCGCGGCGTTCGACGGCGAACACCGGGACGTGGACGTCGGCGCGGCGCTCGCCGAGGTCGGCTCCCGGGCGACCCGCGAGGAGGCGTTCGCGGCGCTCGACCTGCAGCGGCGGTACGGGCGGCGGCTGAACGCCCTCGTGCTCGACGTCGACGAGACGCTCCGCTCGGCCGGCGGGACGGACAACGAGATCCCCCGGGAGACGCTCCACCTCCTGACCGAGTTCCACGAGCGCGGCGTCCACGTCGTCATCTGCACCGGCCAGACCCTGGAGAACGTCAAGGGCTTTGCCATCCAGGGGCTCGGCAACGCGGTCGTCCACTCCGGCGACCTGAGCATCGTCTACGAGTCCGGGACGGGCGTGTTCACGCCGGGGCACGGGCCGGAGACCAAGCGGCTGCTGTACGAGCAACTCGACGACGAGGTGCGCGACATCTTCGCCGCGGTGCGCGAGGGCGTCCTCTCCGACGCCCCGCCGGAGGTCCAGGACGGCTGTCACCTCCAGGGCAACGAGTTCAACGTCACGCTCAAGCCGAACTTCGAGACGGGGAGCGACCGCGCGGCCGCGGTGGTCGACGCGGCGCTCGTCCACCTGCTCGACCTGCTCGGCGCGGCCTGCACCGACCCGACGACGGGGCCGACGTACGCGCGGGCGTACTACGCCGACGCCGACCCGGAGGTGCGGGCGGCGCTCGTCCGCCGCGGCGCGGTCCCCGACCTCGGCGTCGACGGGGTGCCCGCGCCCGTCGTCGACCTGTTCGAGCGGATCGACGTGGCGTTCTACGAGGCCGACGCCGCGGAGATATCGCCGCTCGAACTCGACAAGTCCGTCGGCGTCGAGGCCGCGCTCGACGTGCTCGGCGTCGAGGACCCGTTCGTCCTCGTGATGGGCGACAGCAAGACCGACCTGCGCGTGATGCGCTGGGCCGCCGCGAACGACGCCGGGGTCGCCGCGGCCCCCGAGCACGCCACGGCCGACGTGCTCGAGCACGTCCGCGCGACCGACGACCTCGTCTTCCGTCGCGGGGACGCCGCCTCGGTGCTCCGGATCGCCCTGGTGTCGAACGTGCTCGCCGACCTCGGGGGCGGCTGACCGGGCGCCGGGGACCGCACTGTGCCTCGCGGCCGGCGCGCGGTCACGCTCCCCGCCGCGACCGGTCGGCTCACCCGTCGGGTTCGGGGCCGACCCCCAGCCCGCTCAGTGCATCCGCGTAGTCGTCGTACGCGAGCTGAACGGTGTATCCGGCGACCGCTCGCGCCCGCGCCCAGTCGTCCGCGTCGGTCGCCACGTCGCCGAGCAGGGCGAGCCCGTCGTCGAGCGCCGCCTCCGTCTCCGCTCGCAGGTCGCGAAAGAGGGCTGCCCGCCGCTCCTCGCCCCGGCTCGCGAAGAAGTCGACGACCTGCGCGTGAGTGCGGAGGCTCACGAGCCCCCGGCCGACCGTTCCGGCGGCGACCCGGTCGAGCGTCGCCGTCCGGCCGCGCAGGTACGCGTGCATCGGCCCGCCGTCGGCGGGGTCGAACCCGTCGTCGTCGATCTCGGCGCGCACTCGCTCGTAGTGGTCGGCCTCGCGCTCGGCGGTCGCCGCGAACGCCGCCCGCGCGTCGGGCCGGTCCTCGTCGTCGGCCCACGCGCGGAACGTCTCCCGGGCGGCGTACTCGCTGTGTGCGGCGGCGCGCAGGACGGCCGGCGGCGAGGGCTCGCCGCCCGACAGCGCGACCAGGAGCGTCTCCGACCCGAGCCGGTCGAGCTGCGGTCGCTTCTCGGCCGCGACGGCCTCGCGGAACTCGGCGGCGTCCATGTCGGGCCGTGGGCGGGGGCGCGCTTGAGCCTGTCCGTCGCCGCGTCGCGGCGCGGTCGGGTCAGCGGCAGCCCCCCACGCGTGCGATCCGGCCGTCGTGGAGCCAGGCACGGTACTCCTCCCGGAGACCACGGGGGTCGCGCAGACGGCACGCGGTGTGGGGGAGGTCGCCCGGAAGCATCACGTCGAAGGTGCGAAGCGGCGCGTCGGGGAGCCCGCCGTCGGCCCGGCGGTCCCGGGCGAGCGTCGGCTGCTCGCGACCGAACGCCGGCGCGTGTCCGGCCTGGTGGACGCGCACCACGGTCGGGGCCCCCGGCGCGAGGTACACGTGGTCGCCGAGCGTGTACCCCCGGAGGAAGCGCGTTCCGGGCCACGCGGCGAGGCCGACGAGGAGCGACCCCGTCTCCGGCCGACGCGACGGGTCGCCGTCCGGGCCGTGGTGGGCAGCGAGCGCGCGGAGGTAGCGCCGCCACGAGCAGTCGTGTTCGAACACGACGGCGTCGGCCGGGGCCGAGCGGGGCGCCGGGGGCGGGGGACCGACGGCGGCGCGGAGGACCCGGTGCCAGAGACTGACGACCGCGACCCCGACCAGGCCGGCGAAGGCGCGGAGGGCGACGCGGGTGCGGGAGCGAGCGCTGGTCACGCACGACGCGAGCGCGAGCGGGAGGCATAGGTCTTGTGCGCGGTCGGGTGCTTCGCCCCCTCGCGTGCGACCGGTCGCTCCGCCTCCGGCGCGTTTATGCGGCGACGGGACCGAGGCGGCGGCGTGCGAACCGTCCTGTTCACCAGCGACGAGCCGTTCTACCTCCCCCGCTGGCTACGGCGCGTGTTCGTCGCCCGCGCCGACGACGTGGCGGCGGTCGTCGTCGCCCCCTTCGGCGACGCCGCGGCGGTGGCACGGGAGGGCCTGCGCGCGTTCGGCCCGGTCGCCGGGGCGCGGCTCGGCGCCCGCTATCTCGCCGCCCGGACGCTCGACCGCGTCGGCGCCGACCGGCTGACCGGGCGGTACCACGCCGTCCCGAGCGTCGCCCGGGCGTTCGACGTGCCGGTCGTCCGCGCCCCGGACGCGAACGACTCCGGGGTCGTCGAGCGGGTTCGGGAGCTGTCGCCGGAGCTCCTGCTCTCGGTCGTCTGCGGGCAGAAGCTCGGTTCGGACCTCCTCGAGATCCCCGAGCACGCCGTGAACGTCCACGGCTCGCTCCTGCCGAAGTACCGCGGCCGGGCGGCGGGCTTCTGGCCGCTCTACCACGGCGACGACTGGAGCGGCGTCACCGCCCATCGAATGACCGACCGGCTCGACGCCGGGCCGGTGCTCCTGCGGCGCCCGTTCGCGCTCACCGGCGACGACACGATGCTCTCGGTGTACCGGAAGATCGCGGCCACCGGCGCCGCGACGACCGTCGAGCTCCTCGACCGGCTGCCCGACCTCGACGCCGAGCCGACGTCTCCCGGGGCCGGCGAGTACCGCTCGCTCCCGACGCCCGCCGAACGGCGCGCGTTCCGTCGCGCGGGGAACCGCTTCTGTTGAGTCGCCGGGGACGGCGAGCGGCTTCCGTCGCGGTCGCGGCGAGGCGCCCGCGGCGGCCGAACGTGACGTGGAGGGACGGCGCGGTCAGTCGTCGGCCGGCGCGGCGTCGCCGCCGGCGGTCGTCGCCGCGTCGTCCTCGATGCTCGGGGGGTACTTCCCCCGGTCGAGCTTCAGGTCGCTCGCCGGGCGGGCCATGCAGGTCAGCGCGTACCGCTCCTTCTCGGCCTCGGTCAGCCCGCGCGCCGCGGGCTGGACGACCTCCCCCTCCACGATCTCGGCCGAGCAGGCGAGACACATCCCGACGCGACAGGAGTACTCCTGTGCGATGCCCGCGTCGATGCAGGCCTGGAGAACCGTTTCGGTGTCGGCGACCTCGATGCGCTCGCCGGTGCCGACGAACTCGACGGTGTACTCGGTCATCGTCGCGTTCGATACCCGACCAGTCGCTTGACGGTTTCGGTCGTCACGCGTTCGCGTCGGTCTTCGTCACGCGTTCGAGTCCGTCTGGCGGACCGTCAGCACCGGCGCCGGGGACGACCGGACGACCCGCTCGGTGACGCTCCCGAGGACGTACCGTTCGATCCCGTGGCGGCCGTGGGTTCCCATCACCACGAGGTCGACGTCGTTGTCCTCGACGTAGTCGACGATGGCCCGGTGTGGGGCGCCCTCGACGACCGCCGTGACGACGTCGACGCCGGCGTCCGTCGCGGCGTCCTCGACCTCCGAGACGGCCCGTTCGCCCTCCGTCTCCATCGCGGCGAGCACCGACCCGCCGGCGCCCTCGAGCGACGTGTACGCGCTCGTGTCCTTGACGTACAGCGCGTGGAGTCGGGCGTCGTACTGGGTGGCCAGGTCGATCGCCTGCCGGAGCGCGTGTCGGGCGGCGTCGCTCCCGTCGGTCGGAACGAGGATCTCGTCGTACATGTCGCCGCCTACGGACCCCCGGGTGTTAGTCCCTGCCCCTCGGGGCTCGACGGGAGGTCGGCTTAAGCGGCTTCGGCGCGTAGGGTCGCCCGTGTCGTACCCCGTCACCTACTACTGTCCGCACTGCGGCGCGTTCGCCGAACTCGAACGGGAGGGGTACCTCGCCGACAGGTCGGTGACGCCCTACCCGCTGGTCGGCTGGGAGTACGTCCCCCCGACGGCGGACTACGAGGCCGACGACGCCGACGGCGTGGTCTTCACCTGCGGCGAGGACGGAACGCTCGTCGACGGCGAGGAGTCCGGCTGTGGCGAGCGGTTCTACCTGTCGTTCGTCCGGTTCGAGGACGGCGAGGAGGTCGATCCCGAACCGGAGAGCGAACGCGTCGAGATCAACCCGGGACCGACGCGCCCGCGCTCGCCGTTCGAGCGCTGAGGCGGGCGGACCGCCGACGCGCGTGGTCACCGCGTCAGCCCTTGATGTTACAGACCGGGAACGTCCGCGCCACGCGGTCGCCGATTCCGAGCGCGTCCGAGACGCGCACCACCTCGTCGACGTCCTTGTACACGCCGGGGGCCTCCTCGGCGACGGTCGCGCCGCTCTGGGCTTTCACGTAGACGGCCTGCCGTTCGCGCAGTTCGTCCCTCACGGTCTCTCCCCAGAACTCGTTTTTCGCCTGCGTCCGGCTCATCAGCCGCCCCGCCCCGTGGGCAGTCGACCCGAACGTCAGGTCGAGGGAGCGCTCGCCGCCCCGGAGGACGTAGCTGCCGGCGCCCATGCTCCCGGGGATGAGGATGGGCTGTCCGACGTCGGCGTAGGCGGGGGGGAGTTCGGGCCGGCCGGCCGGGAACGCCCGGGTCGCGCCCTTCCGGTGGACGAAAAGCTCCCGCTTTGCGCGGTCGACCGCCTCGGCGTCCGTCGTCGGCAGGCCGTCGGCCCCGACGGGCACCTCGTGGGTCTCCCGCTTGCCGATGTTGTGGGCCACGTCGTACAGGAGGTCCATCCCGAGGTCCTCCCAGTCCGTACCGAACACGTCGGCGAAGGTCTCCCGCACCTGGTGGGCGATCAGCTGTCGGTTCGTCCACGCGAAGTTGATCGCGGCGCACATCGCGCCGTAGTACTCCTCGGCGAGCGCCGAGCCCGACGGCGCCGCGGCGAGCTCCCGGTCCGGCAGCTCCGCCAGCAGGTCGGCGTGCTCCTGCTCTATCTTCCGGAGGTAGTCCGTGCACACCTGGTGGCCGAGCCCCCGGGACCCGCAGTGGATCAGGACCACGACCTGGTCCGGCCGGAGGCCGAACGCGTCGGCCACGTCGTCACGGTACACGTCGGTGACGCGCTGGACCTCGAGGAAGTGGTTGCCCGAGCCGAGGCTGCCGACCTGGGTCGCCCCGCGCTCTTTGGCCTCGGTCGAGACGGCGCTCGGGTCCGCGTCCGGCCGGCGCCCCTCGTCCTCGCAGTGTGCGAGGTCGTCCGGGGTGGCGTACCCCTCCGCGAGCGCCCACTCCATCCCGCGGTCGAGGATCTCGTTGACCGTCCCGACGTCCGTCTCCACGACGCCGCCGCCACCGAGCCCGGTCGGCACGGCGTCGAACAGGGCGTCGACGAGCGCCTCCTCGCGACCCCGGACGTCGGCGTAGTCGAGGGTCGTCGTCAGCATCCTGACGCCGCAGTTCGACACGACGAACCCGTCCGCGATGAACCGGTGGGCGCCGTGCGAAACGCCGATGTCGAACACCGGCTTGGTCCCGAGTTCGCGTGTCTCGGAGACGGTGGCCTCGACGGTCCCGTCCGCGTGGACCGTCGCGTCGTCGCGGAACGCCTCGAAACTGGGGAAGTCCGCCGGCGGACGCGGGCGGCCGTTCCGGCCGTCGTAGACGCTTCGTTCGACGAACCGGCGGTTCACATGGTCGTCGAACTGGTCGACGATCTCACTCACCGACGCCCCGCCGTCGGCCATCGCACGGGCTTCCTCAGCGATCCGTGCGCGCCGGTCGACGACCCGTTCCTTGCGTCGGAGATACTGTACCGCGACCGCGGCGGTTCGGCGTTTCTCCGCCGCGTACCGATAGCCGATACGGGAGAGGAACCGACGGAGGTTCGACCCCTCGGTCGAGACGCCGAATCGGAAACGGACGACCTCGCCGGCGGTCGTCTCGGTTCGTTCGACCTCCTCCAGCGCGTTCGTTCGCACGCCGAGGTCGTTCAGGTGACGCATCAGGTCACGGACGAACGCCTCGCCGGCCTCGTACTCCTCGACGGACCGGTTGTGAGAGACCGACGGTGCGTAGAGGTTCGTTCGACTCACCGCGGACGGCGCGCTCATCTCCGCACCGAAGAACGCCGACAGATAGAGCGCCCGTTGCCAGTCCGGCAATCGGTCGAGGTAGTCGGGGACGCCGAAGTCGGACTCGACCTTCCGACCGTCGGGCGCGCCGAGTCGAATCAGCAGTTGTTTGAGCGCGTTCGACCCCGAACAGAGTCGGTGTTCGGTCCGGCTGAACTCCCGTCCGTCGATCTCGTGGTCACGCTCGCGCTGGTGGTGTGCGGGTGTGAAGCCGAGCGCCTCGATGTCGGCGGCGATCTCGTCGAGGCTCTCCGGGTCGCCGTAGAAGTGGGTCTGACGGGGGGAGAACGCTCCGTCGCCAGTGTGGTAGCCGACGAGTTTCAGGAGACGGGCGAACGCCTCATCGGTGGACCGGAGCGGCAACAGGTCGCGTTCCTCCAGCACCCTAACGAGTTGTGGGTCCTCGTCATCGAAATCCGACTCGTCAAGGACGACGAACTCGGGCGGCGCTTCGTCCGGGAGCCCGTCGAACGGATCGACGAACACGGTGTCGCCGGGGCCGAGGTCGTCGAGTTCGACCATTCCGTCCGGCGTAGCGAACGGGTGGTCGGCGGTGGCCTCGACGGTCGATCCCGTCTCGGTTTCGACCTCGTACACCGTCCGGTCGTCCGTCGCGGTGAACAGTCGAACGTCCGATGGCGTCGCACGGTCACCGTCGGGGACGACCACCTGCTCGTCCTCGAAGTCCGCCCGGAGGTCGCGGATACGGCGTCGCCGACCGAACGACAGCCGAACCTCACCGTCCCCGGAGAGGCAGTTGATATCGTAGCCGATGGCTCCGGGCGAGATACAGCCCGTCTCGGCGTCGATGGCCCCGACGCCGCCGACCGGGAAGCCGTACCCCTGGTGGGCGTCCGGCATGCAGGCGGCGTACCGGGCGATGCCCGGGAGGTGAGTCGAGTTGCGCAGCTGCTGGAGGGTCATGTCGTCGGCGATCTCCTCGAGGAGCGCCTCGCTCGCGAACACGCGCGCCGGGACGCGCATGTCGCCCTCGCGGGGCATCTCCCAGACGTGCTCCCGGACGCGCTCGAGCGTGATGCCGTCGAACTCGCGGGTCGTCATGCGGGACGGTTCGGCGGGCCGTCGAAAGGGGCTTTCGGACGGGCGGTGGAGAGCGCCCGACGCCGCCGGACCGGAGGGGTACACTGCGACGCCGGATCGAAGCGCCCGCCTGCGGGGCGTACCGGTCAGACGTCGAGGACCACGTACGCCCGCCAGCCGCCGTCGGTCCGGTCGAGCGCCATCTGGGAGTAGGTCGCCGCCTTGACCTCCCGGGCGCGAACGCGGTCGAGCGACACGCCCCGCGCGCTCGCCGCGACGCGCCACGCGCCGTCGGCGTCCGTGACGCGCGCCTCGTTGTCGACCGGGAGGACGCCCCGGACGTCGCGCTCGTAGATGAGCCGGTCGAGGTAGTCGAGCAGGAGCGCCTCGCGGCTCTCGGCGGTCACGGAGAGGTCGAACCGCTCGCCGCCGGACGGCACGTCGTCGCACATCGCGGCCGCCATGCCGTCGGCGACCGCCGCGAACGTCGCGCCGAGGGTCGGTCCCGTCGCCTCGACGGCCACGTCGGCCGTGTGCTCGCGGAGCTCGAAGCCGGCGTCGGCGGTCACGGGTCACCCCCGTCGCGGGCCGGGCCACCGTCCGTCGTCGTCGCGCCGTCGTCACCCGCGTCCGCCCCGCCCTCGCCGTCCGCGCCGCGCCGGTCAGCGGCCTCGGCGTCGACGTCGGTCGCGGGGTCGGACTCGGGCCACCCGGAGCCCCTCATCGACCGGGGAGTCGGCCGGCGCGGACTAAACCCTTCCCACCGAACGACGGTGGAGTTATATTTCCCACGCCAGTGATCGGGCGGTAGTGAGCGTCAACGTGGAGAAACGCGTGGACGGGCCCGGGAACGCCGACCACGTGACCGAGGCCTGGAAGCTCAAAGAGCGGATCCGGGAGACCGACGGGGTGCTCCGACAGCGGCGGGGCTTTTTCACCGACGCGTACCGCCGCTCGACGACGCACCTCCGATTTTGCAACGACGACCTCGTCGGCTTCGCCTCGGTTCGGCGCGACGGCTACATCCTCTTTCTCGGCGTCGCGCCGGACGCCCGCGGCGAGGGACACGGGCGACGGCTCGTCGCGGAGGTGGCCGACGACCACCGCAGCGTGACGTGTCACGCGCGGACGACCAACGACGGCGCGCTCCGGTTCTACGAGCACCTGGGCTTCGAGATCGTCCGCCGGGTGGACGCCTACTACGAGGACGGGGGCGACGCCTACTACCTCCGGCTCGGCGAGGGGGCGAGCCTGCGGGACCGCCTCTCGGAACTCCTCCGGCGGTAGACGGGACGGCGCTCCGGGGCCGAGACGCGAGCGCGCCGGCCGAGCGGCCCCGGCGCGGCCGCCGGTCGCCCGGCGCTCGGCAGGTCAGGGTTCGATGCGCCCCTCGTCGGTGAGGACGGCGTCGACCAGCCGGGTCGGCGTCGCGTCGTACGCCGGGTTCTCGATCTCGACGCCGTCGAGGGGTTCGAGGCTGACCTCCGAGGGCGGGCGGAGCTCGTTTTCGAACACGAACCCGTCCTCGATCACCTTCGCGGAGGAGCCGACGACGTGGACGGGGACGCCGACGTCGGCGGCGGCGGCGGCGATCGGGTAGGTGCCGACGCGGTTGTAGAGCCTGTCCTCGACGATGCAGTCCATCCCGACGACCACGCGGTCGCACTCTTCGAGGAGGTGGCCGGCGGCGCCGTCGACGGCGAGGTGGGGCTCGACGCCGTCGAGGTCGGCGAGCGCGCGGGCGGTCTTACGCCCGAGGTAGCGCGGGCGCGCCTCGGTGACGTAGGCGGTCAGCGACCGACCGTCGCCGGCCGCGCGCTCGACCGCCGAGAGCACCGTCGAGGAGTAGTCGTGGGTGAGGATCGTCTCGCCGTCGACGAGCGTCTCGGCGGTGGTCGCGGCGGCGCGCTCTTTCGCGCGCTCGACCGCCTCGGTGACGCTGTCGATCGCGTCGCGCAAGCGCGCCTTGGCCGCCTCGACCGTGTCGGCTTCGCCGACGACCGACTCGACGACGTCGCGCTGGGTGGTAAAGAGGGTGGCGTGGGACGGGTTCGCCCGCCGGAGCGCGCTGGAGTTCCGTTCGAGGGAGCGCTCGAACTCGTCGACGCCGGCGAACTCGCGGTCGAGCAGTTCGCGCAGCGCCCGCGCGGCGCGAAGCGCCACCACGGAGGAGCTGTGGGTCTCCATCTGACGGATCTCGTCGACCGTCTCGTCGATCATGGCCCGCCCTTCCACCGCGCCGGTGATGGGTCTTCCGGGCACCGCCGGACGCCGGGCGGGTGGTCGGCGGCCTCGCCGCCGTCCGCCGGGTTCGGTCACTCCTCGAGGTCCGGCCCGGGCGTCGTCCCGCCGTCGCCGGCGTTCGTCCGGCGGGCGTAGACGTAGGTCGGAACGGCGACGAGGATCCAGACGACGGCGCCGACGCGGACGGCGAAGCCGGCACGGGAGCTCCACGTCGGCAGGGTCGTCGTGGTGGCGAGCGCGGCGACGACGGGGGCGCCGACGAGGATAGTGACGACGAAGGTGACCTGCATCACCCAGCCGTAGTCGACGCCGTCCGGGTCGCTGCTCTCGACGCGCTCGGGCACGGGGGAGCGTGGACGAGCGGTCGGCTAACCTCTTTCCATTCGGTCGAGCAGGTGCTCGACGGTCGCGTTGAACGGCTCTGGCCGCTCCAGCATGGCCGCGTGGGCGGCGCCCTCGACCACCGCCAGCTCGCAGTCGGGGAGTCGCTCGGCGAGCTGCTCGTGGTACCACGGCGGCGTGAGGCGGTCGTGTTCCCCGACCACCGCGAGCGCCGGCACGTCGACCGCGGCGAGCCGGTCCCGAATATCGAAGGTGTGACAGGTCCGGAAGTCGCGGGCCGTGACCGCCCGCCCGGTCGCCCGGAGCACCTCGCGCGACCGTTCCAGCGTCCCCTCGTCGACGTCGTGGAACAGCCGGTCCGGCCGATGGAGGAAGTCGAGGGCCCGCTCGAAGTCGTCGTCCAGCCACTCGAGGAGGTCGTCGAGGACCGCGAGCCGGGCGCCCGTCCCCGTGAGCACCAGCCCGTCGAGGTCGAGATCGCGCTCGACGGCGATCGTCAGAGCGACCGCCCCCCCGAGCGAGTGTCCACAGAGCACCCGCGCGTCCGTCGCCTCGGCGACCGCGACGACGTCGTCTACGTACGCGGCGAGACACTCGTAGCCGGGCGCCGCGTCCACGTCGTCGCTGTCGCCGTGTCCCGCGAGGTCGAGCGCGACCACGGCGCGCCCGTCCGCGAGCCGGCGCTGCCCCCGCCACACCCGGTGGTCGGTGCCGCTCCCGTGGACACACAGCACGTTCGCCGCCTCGCCCGCCCCGTCGACCCGATAGGCGGTCGCCCGCCCGTGGTGTGTGACCCGTTCCATGACGCTACCGTTCCCGCGCACGCGACATAAATGGGGGGTCGACGGCGCGGGGGACGGGTCGGAGCGCCGAGCGCGAGGGACGGGCGGTGCAGCCGCGTCGGGGACGCGGTAGAACTCGCTCGCGGGGCCGAGTCGGTCGTGTGTCCGCGCGGGTCGTGGACGCACCCGGGCGCGCGGACGGGCGCCGGTCGGACGGCCGGGGGCGACCGACCGGACCGCCGGGGCGTCCCGCCCGCGGCGGCCGGGCCGGACCTGGTGTCGCCCCGGACGCGACGAGCGTGTGAACCGCGAAGCTACCGCAATTCCGTATTCGGCTCCCGTCCGTCGATTATCCGGCGAAAGGATTATATATTTACCCGACTAACGTGGAGTTAGGAAATCCAATGGACCGACAACTGTTCACCGGTGAGGAGGGGCGGTTCGTCCGTCGGTACGAGTACGACGACGAGTGGGTCGTCGCGGCCGACGTCGGTCTCGCCGACGACGCGATCGACGTGGACGTCGTCGACCGAACGGCAATCGTCGTCGTCGAGACCGCGGACGGGGTCGCGGAGGCCGAGTTCGACCTCCCCGGCCCGGCCGCAAACGTTGACGTGAACAACGGCGTACTCGTCATCACGGGAGACCGATGAAACTCGTCGTCAAACCACTCAAACAGAAGGACGCCGATCGCGGCCTCGCCGCGATCGAGAAGGAAGCGGCGGCGGAGATGGGGCTCGACCCCGGCGACTTCGTCCGGATCGAGGGTCAGGGCGGGACCGCGATCGCGCGCGTCTGGCCCGGCTACCCCGAGGACCGCGGCACCGGAATCATCCGCGTCGACGGCCGCCTGCGCCAGCAGGCGAACGTCGGCATCGACGACCGGGTCGAGGTCGAGAAGGCCGACGTCTCGCCGGCCGAGCGCGTCACCGTCGCGCTCCCCCAGCGGCTCGGCATCCGGGGCAACATCGAGTCGCTGATCCGCCGCGAACTGAGCGGCCAGCCCGTCACGACCGGCCAGACGGTCCAGCTCCCCCTCGGCTTCGGCTTCATGGGCGGGCAGGGACAGGCGATCCCGCTGAAGATCGCCGACACGAGTCCGTCCGGCACGGTCGTGATCAACGACTCGACCGACGTCGAGATAAGCGAGCAGCCCGCCGAGCAGATCCGCGAGGCGCCGGCCGGCGAGGAAGGCGCCGAGGCCGTCCCCGACGTCACCTACGAGGACATCGGCGGCCTCGAGGACGAGCTCGAACAGGTCCGGGAGATGATCGAGCTGCCGATGCGCCACCCGGAGCTGTTCAAGCGCCTCGGCATCGAGCCGCCGAAGGGCGTCCTCCTCCACGGCCCGCCCGGCACGGGCAAGACGCTCATCGCCAAGGCCGTCGCCA
>JBDGTB010000102.1:0-24813 GCA_042217235.1 Haloferacaceae archaeon
CAGCGCGGCCGCCTCGTCGCCCGTCGTCGGCCCGCCGAGGAGGGTCGCGGGGACGGCGAGCGCGAGCGCGACGCCGAACGAGCGCCCCGGCCCGAGGCGAACGAGCGCGACGGCGAGCGCCAGCCCCGCGGCCACGCCCGCGACCACGTCGGGCAGGACGTGGACGCCGATGACGAGCCGGGAGACGGCGACGACCGCGACGACCGCGGCCGCGGCGACGTACCGCCGCCGGCGGTCGACCCGGTCGAACAGGACCGTCGCCGCGCCGTACACCGCCGCGGCGCCGAAGGCGTGGCCGCTCGGGAACGCGTACCCCGCCTCCGTCGCCCCGACGGGACGGGGGATCGCGAAGACGCCCTTGAGCGCGATCGTCGCCGCCGCGGCCGCCAGCCCGGCGGCGGCGAGCGTCGCGGTCGCCCGTCGGGGCCGCGCCGCGACCCGCGGGGCGCGCCAGTGGAGCAGCGCGACGAGCGCGAAGAGGAAGGCGGGGTCGCCGAGCGTCGTGAGGACGGCAAAGAGGGCGACCACCGGCGCCGGGAGGTCGGCGAGCGCCGCGCCGACGCCGACGCCGTGGGAGTGGAGGGCGACCGCGGTGACCGTGGCGGGCATGGGCTACTCGCGGGCCTCCCGAACCCGGTCGTAGAGCCGGCGGGGCGACCCGGCGAGGCCGAGCACGACGCCGACGAGCACGAACAGGACGTACAGCCCGAGCGTCGACAGAAAGAGGACGACCATCGCGAGGATCGCCCAGACCCCCTCGAGGAAGTAGAAGGCGCCGAGCGTCATGACCGTCCCGTAGAGGAGCACGAGGTAGGGGCCCCACCCGCGGGCGTGGCCCCGGCGCATCCGCCGGCGGACGTACCGCTTGAGATCCCGTTCGAGCGCCGGGCGCTCGACGGTCCGGTCGCGGACGTCGGTCTCGAAGGCGTCGAGGTCGGCGCGGAGTTCGGCGACGCGCTCGTCGAGCTCCTCGATGTCCGGGGCGGCCCGCGGCTCGCGCCCGCCCTCCCGCTCCCCGTCGTCGCTCATCGCCTGTCGTCTCGGTCGCCCGCCTGTTGTACCTGCCGGTCGCCAGCGCCGTCGAGCCGTCCCGCGAGTACGGCGTTGAGGACGGCGCCGACCAGCAACACGGCGCCCGCGAAGTAGAACCAGGTCACCAGCAACACGAGGCCGCCGAGCAGCCCGTACAGCGCGATCGCCCCCGAGGTCGACGCGTAGGCGGCGTAGGCGCCGAAGCCGGCACCGAGCGCGGTCCAGCCGACGGCGGTGAAAAGCGTCCCGGGCACCGCCTCGCGGGGCGTCAGGCGAACGCCGGGGAAGACGTAGTAGAGCGGGAACAGGGCGAGCGCGAGCGCGAGCGGGGCGACCACCGGCGCCGCGAGGCCGAGCGGCGAGTCGCGGGGGAGGAGCCCGCCGACGGCGCCGGCGCTGACCCCGACCGCCGCCGTGCCGACGCCGACGCTCGCGACGACGAGCGCGGCGTCGCGCGCCTGCTCGACGACGCCGTCGGACGCCGCGCCGTACACGCGCGCGAACGCCACGTGGACCCCGCGGAACAGCCGGAACGCCGACCACGCGAGCACGGGGAGGCCGAGGAGCGTCGTCCCCGCCCGCCCGGCCGTGTTCCGGAAGGCGTCGACGACGAGCTCGCGGCCGGTCGGGAGGAGATAGCTCTCGGCGAGGCCGAGCACCGCCGCCTCCAGTCGCGGCCCCCCGACGGCGGCCGCGAGGACGACGGCGAGCGCGAGCAGCGGGACGAGCGAGACGAAGGCGTAGTAGGCGATGCTCGCCGCGAAGGTCGGGACGTCGCGGCGGCGGCTCTCGTACAGGACCGTCCGGGCGAGCGCCGGGATGGACGCGGCGGGCACGTGAGCCCGTTCGGCCGTCGAGCACGTCATACCCGGGGTCGCGGCCGCCCGGCGAGCCCGTCGGGGCGTTGCCTACAGTCGCGGCCCGCCCGCGAGGCCGGCGCCTACAGGTCCGCGGTCGCCGCGCGCATCTCGGGCACCGACGCGTCGGTCTTGAACTGCGTCCCGCCGTAGTGGGCGGGCGAGGCCTCGTGTCCCGCCGCCCGGAGCGCGTCGAGGAACTCGTCCATCCCGCTCGCCGGGCGGCCCCACAGCTTGCAGAGTCGGTGCTGGTCGTAGTGGGTCGGGGTGTCGAGCTCGGCCTCGACCGCCCGGAGCGTCTCCCGTGCCTTGTCGGCGGTCCCCATCCCGTCGTCGACCGCCTCGCGGACGGCCGCGGCGAACGCCCGGTCGCGGACGGCGCCGAGCCAGAGCGGGCCGGCGGTGAGCACGCGCTCGCTCCCACAGGCCGGGCAGGCGTCGGGCGGGTCCGCGACCAGCCCGCGGGCGTGCTCGCGGACGAGGCAGTCCTCGCAGTGGTGGACGTACCCCAGTTCGTCGACGGCGTCGTCGGCGACGCCGGCGCCGCGGTCGAGTTCGAGGTAGGTTCGGGCGTAGTGCCGGGAGACGTGCGAGAGGACCGGACGAGCGGCCACGTCGTAGCGCGCGGCGGTGCGCACGAGCGCGGAGAGCAGGACCCGGAGGCCCATCTCCGGGTGGTACTCGGTGTTGCGCGGGACGGCGCTGTACCGCCGGACGCCGGCGCGGAAGTGCGCGCCACAGAGCGGCGCGGTGTCCGTCGCGGTGACGCAGGCGAGGTTCCGGGCGTTCGCCAGCGTGGCGTCGGCGAAGGGGATCGGGGAGCCGAACGGGTCGACGTCGACCACGTCGAACGGCGCGTCGGACTCGTGGAGGAGGGCGTTGGCGTCCCGTTCGACGACCGCACCGTCGAGGTCGTTCGCGGCGAGGTTCCGCCGCGCGAGGTCGACGGCCGCGGGGTCGCGGTCGGCGCAGGTGACGTCGTAGCCGGCGCTCGCGGCCCGGACGCCCCGGACCCCGCTCGCGGTCATCGCGTCGAGGTACGTCCGCACCCGCGGCTCGCGGTCGCGGTACGCCCGCAGGACGGCGACGGTGACGTCGCGGTTGAGCTCCTGGGTCGGGTTGTAGAACACCCCCTCCCCGGCGCCGTCGCTGGCGCCGTCGCGGACCTCCTCCACCGCGACCGTCACGTCCCCCTCCGTGACCTCCTGCATGGGCGCCGGTCGGACGGGGGCGGGGAAAAGGCGGTCGATCGGCGGGGCTGGCTGACCGTCGGACGGGACGGCCGACCGGTCATCGCGCCACGGCCCGCCGCCGCACCACGTCGCCGATGCCGGCGTTCGCCGAGCGGTTCGGGCAGGCGAGGACGTCGCCGAACTCGTCGCCGAAGACGCGCGCGAACTGGTCCGAGACGTGGGCGTCGCAGTGGGTACACGCTGGCATTGTCGGTCACCGGCCGGGGCGCCCCGACCGCTCGACCACGACTCGGTCGTATCGCCCAAAGATCATTTCCGACTTCTCCCGTGAGTCGGTTCGGGATTCGACCCAAATCAGCCCAGCATACGCCACACGGGGGCGCGAACGCGCCGGCGGTCCGCGCCGGGCGGTCTGTGCCGGACCGGGGCGTCGGGGCGAGCCGAAGTGATAATTCCCGATATTTATCAACGGACGAGACGGACTGCCCGCCAATGTCAGGCGGAACGGATTCGGACCGCCACCCGCCGGTCGGCGGGATGGCGTTCGTGCTGACTGTGGGACTGCTGTTCGGCGCGGTCGCGGTTGGCGTCGGGGTCGACCCGGCCGCGGCATCGACGGAGATCGACGAGTGTACGGTGATCAACGACTCGACGGTCCCCGCCAGCGGGGTCGTCGAACTCAACCGGAGCGTGACCGGCAACGGGTCGTCGCCCTGTATCGAGGTGACGACGAGCGACCTGATCGTCGACGGCGGCGGACACGTCGTCAACGGGAGTGGAAGCACGGCGGCGATCGCGGTCGGAAACGGCACGGAGATATCGAACGTGACGGTACGAAACGTCGTGGTCGAGAACGACGGCGGCGACGGCGTGCACTACAACACCGTCACCGGCGGAGCGGTCGAGAACGTCGACGCGCGAAGCGTCTCGGACGGCGTGGTGTTGGAATCGACGAGCGGGGTCGAGGTCAGCGGCGTCACCGTCAGTTCGCCCGGGGGTAGTGGCGTGTACCTCACGTTCACCGATGACGCCCGCGTGTCGAACGTCGACATCACCGACGCCGGCGGGGACGGGGTGGTCGTCAACGGCGGGAGCGGCAACACCCTCGTGGACTTGCGGGTCGACGGGGCCGCCAACGGCGTGTACGCCGAAGCGGCCAGCGACACGAGGATCGAGCGGACGACCATCGTCGACGCGCGCAGCCACGGCGTCTCCCTCGTGGCGTCGGGCGGGAGCGTCGTCCGCGACGTGACCGTTCGGCGACCCGCGAATGACGGCGTGAACGTCGTTGCATCATCCGACGTGACCGTCGGCAACGCGACGGTCCGCAACGCCGGCGGCGACGGTATCTACGTCACGGGACAGGGCGCCGACGACGACCGCACGTTCAACACCGAGACGCGGACCGTCACGCTCCTCGGCTACGCCAGCGACGGCCGACTCGCCGCACACGACGGACCTCCGTCGCCGTCCGAGGGGCCCGTGACGACCGTCGTGGACTCGACCGTGACCAACGCGAGCGGCACGGGTATCCACGTCGACTACTCCGCCGTTGAGGACCCGCCCGTGGTCCACGTCGCGGACAGCACCGTTACGGAGTCGGGCAGCGGGATCACGGTCTACAGTTTCGACGAGGTCGTCGTCGACGGCGTGACCGTCGAGCGTAACTACGGTGTCGGCGTAGTGGCGTCCCCCGGCGATCCCGAGATTCGGAACACGGTCGCCCGGAACAACGGCGACGGGATCATCGTCGGGGGGAACGCCACGCTCCACAACGTGACGGTGGCCGGGAACGAGAACGTCGAAACCGGGAACGACCTCGTGGTGGTCCAGACCGCCACGGCGACCGACCTCACGGTGGGGGCGACGACGCTCGCGTCGGCGGCCCTCCGTGGGGTCGCTCTCGACGAGGCGTCGAGCATCCCCGCCGCACCCGATGAGATGGCCGACCTCGGCCTCGCGTTCAACGCCATCGACTTCGACGAAGGTGAGATATCGTCGTACGCCAACGTGACGTTCCGGTACGCACAGGAGCGTGCCGACGCCGTCCCGGTGAACGAGTCGACGCTCGCCGTCCATCGCTACGACGGCGCGAACTGGTCGCGCGTCGACGGGGGCGCGGTCGACCCGGCCGAGAACACGGTGAGCGCGAACGTCACGTCGTTCAGCGTGGTCGCACCGCTCGGCGAGGTGGACGAACCGCCCGAGGCGGCCCTGACCGCCTCGACCACCGCGACGAGCGTGGGGCAGTCGATGACGTTCGACGCGGGGGCCTCGACCGATCCCGACTCGGGCATCGAGCAGTACGAGTGGGACTTCGACGGCGACGGCACGTACGACCGGACGACGGGGTCGCCGACCGTCGAGTACGACTACGGGGACGGCGGGTCGTTCGACGCGACCGTCCGGGTGACCACCAACGGCCTGACCGACACCGCGAGCGTGACCGTCGACGTGTCGAGCGGTGGCGACAGTAGCGGCGTCGACGCCGAGTACAGCGGCCCCGACATCTCGGTGACGGACGTCGAGGGACCGAGCGGTCCCGTCTCGCCCGGCGAGGCCGTCGAGGTTCGGGCGACGCTCGTCAACGACGGCGGCGCGGGCGCGACGCGGACCGTCCATCTGACCGCGAACGGGCGAACCGTCGCCGAGCGGTCCGTGACCGTCGGCGCGGAGCAGCGACGCGAGGTGACGCTCACCTACGCGCCGAGCGAGGCGGGCGAGTACACTCTCCGTGTCAACGACCGGAGCGTGGGGACCCTCGTCGTCGGCGACGTGGCGACGGCCGAACCGACCGCGACGCCCGCCCGGAGTCCGACGCCGACCGCAACCGCGACGCCGGCATCGGGACCGACCGCTACACCCGCACCGACGCCGACCGAGGGCGGCGGGCCCGGGTTCGGCGTCGTCGTCGCCCTGTGTGCACTCCTCGCCGCGGCGCTCGCCGCGACGCGGCGGTGAGGGGCCGCCCGACGGCGTGACGACGCGGCCGGATCGCTTTTGTCGTCGTCGGCGGTAGCACCGGGAGTGACGGGGGCCGACGACTGGCGCGCCGCGCTCGCCGAGGCCGGCGAGGTCACCGGTCCGGTCGCCGAGGCCATCATCGAGACGCACGGCGACCGCGGCCGGCGGGCCATCGAGGCCGTCTCCGAGGGGCGAGTGAAGGAGTACCGCGACTTCACCGTCGTCGTCGGCCACGAGGACGAGTACGTCGTCGAGGACGGCGCCTGCACCTGCAAGGACAGCGAGTACAACCTCGACCCGGACGACCCCGAGGGCCTCTGCTGGCACGCGATCGCCGTCGCCATCGCCCGCCGGGTCGGCGCCGTCGACGAGCACGACATGTGGTACTCCGAGGTGCGCGAGTTCGTCTAGGCCGGGTCGCGTCGGGCCGGTCACGGTCGTTGGGCGCGCGCAACCCCGAAGGCTTTCCACCGCCAGCCGCGAACGCTCGCTCGTGCCAACCATCGAGGAGAAGCGCGTCTACGAGGAACAGGCGGCGCGGACCGACGCGTACGTCGCCAGCGACGCCGGCCTCGTCCGGGTCGCGGTGTCGGCGGACCGCGTCGGCCGGTTCACGCTCGCCCGCCGGGGGCCGACGCGGGACGTCGCCGTCGCCGACGGGCGGCTCGTCGTCGCGACCGACGAGACGGTCGTTGTCGACGGCACGGCGACCGACGTCGGACCCGCGACGGCCGTCGGAACCGACGGCGCCGGGGCGCCGCTCGCGGCCGCCGACGGCCGGCTGGCGCGACACGACGGCACGGAGTGGGTGTCGCTCGGCGCGGTCGAGTCGGTCGCGGCGATCGACCGGGGGCTGGTCGTCGCGGCCGACGGCGTCCACCGGGTGGTCGAGGACGGGCTCGCGAGCGCCGGGCTGCCGACGGCGCGGGACGTCGCGGGCGGGGCGACGCCGCTCGCGGCCACCGACGACGGGCTGTACGCCCTCGGCAACGGGTGGATGGAGGTCGCGTCGGGGGCGTTCCGGGCGGTCGCGGCCGCGCCCGGCGGGCGAGCGGTCGCCGTCGGGGACGAGGGGCTCGTGGGGCGCGCCGACGAGGGGTCGGAGTGGGTCCGGCTCCCGGGCCCGCCGGGGGAGGGCCGGGTCGTCGACGTCGGCGCCGCGAGCGCGGCGTGGTACGCCGTGACGGCGGCGGGGCGCTTCCTCGCCGTCCACGAGGACGAGGTCGGGGCGGGCGAGGCGGCGTGGCGGCCGACCGAACTCGGCGTGCGCGGCGTGGCGCGGCTCGCGGTCGGGGACGCCGCGGGCCGGAGCGAGGACGCGGCGGCGGGGTCGGCGTGACCCGACGCGCGCGACCGGGAGTCGCGACGCGTGCGCCCCCGGCGACCGGGAGACGAAATACCGATTACGGCCGCGCCGCGACGACACGCCCGTGATCGTTCCAGGCTCCCCCTCCCAGGCGTTCGCGGCGGCGCTCGCCGACGCGACCGGCGACCCGCTCGCGACCGCCACCTACGACCGCTTCCCCGACGGCGAGGGACTCGCCGCCGTCCCCGGGTTCGAGGGCGACCGTGCGACCGTCGTCTGCGCGACGGTCTCGGACGCGGCCCACGTCGAGCTCCTCCAGCTCCAGGACGCGGTGCGCGAGGCGGGCGCGACGGACGTGACGACCGTGCTGCCGTACATGGGCTACGCACGCCAGGACGCCGCCTTCGAGCCCGGCCACCCCGTCTCGGCGCGGGCGGTCGCCCGTGCGGTGTCGACCGGCACCGACCGCGTCGTGCTCGTCACCCCCCACGAGCGGTCGGTGGCGGAGTTCTTCGGCGTGCCCTGCACCGTCGTCGACGCCGCGCCCCGGCTCGCCGACCCGCTGCCCGCCGACCTCGACGACCCGCTCTTTCTCGCGCCGGACGCGGGCGCGACCGCGCTCGCGGCGAGCGTCCGCGACGCCTACGGCCGCGGGGCGACCGACCACTTCGAGAAGACCCGCCACTCGGGCACCGAGGTGACCGTCGAGCCGAGCGACGCCGCCGTCGACGGCCGGGACGTGGTGGTCGTCGACGACATCGTCGCCACGGGCTCGACGATGAGCGAGGCGGTCGCGGCGCTCGCGGACGGCGGCGCCGCCCGCGTCTTCGTCACCTGCGTCCACCCGGTGTTCGCGCGCAACGCCCGGACGAAGCTCGCCGATGCCGGCGTCGCCGCGGTCCACGCGACCGACACCGTCGAGCGGCCCTGGAGCACGGTGAGCGCCGCGCCCGTCGTGGCCGACGCGCTGGAGTGAGCGGGTTCGGGTCGGAGCGTCAGGCCCGGAGGCGAGCGACCAGCGCCCGCGCCCGGGGGAGGAAGTCGTGATAGCCCATGGCGTACGCGCCGAAGTAGAACGCCACGAGGCCGAACAGCGCGATCCAGACGCCGAGCTTGGGCTGGCCGGCGACCGCCGTCCGGAGGCCGACGTGCTCCAGGACGACTGCGACCCCGGAGAGAACCAGCGCGCCGACGCCGTAGAGCAGCGTCGCCACGACCTCGGGCAGCAGTTCGAGGAACGACTCGTGCATGCCGGAACCGAGCGGGGGGTCGCAACTGAGCCTTTCGGCTCGGCCCTGGCCCGGCTCGGACGGGCGGCCGACCTGACGGCGTCCAGCCGCAAGGGGCCCGTCCCGGTCCGGCGACCGTCCGAAATCGTCATGACGGCGCCCGCCGGACCGACGGGCATGCACGGGCGATACGGCGACATCGACTCGACGCGGCTGACCAAGCGGGGCTTCCTGTTCGGCCTGGCGCTGTTTCTCGTCGGCGCGGTCGGCGAACTGGTCGGTCACGCCGTCCTCGGCGGCCTGCCCGGGTGGGAGAGCGCCCTCCTTTTCGACGCCGAGGTGGTCGGCATCGCGGTGGCGTTCCTGAGCGTGTTCGTCTTCGGGGTCGTGGTTCCGCTGACGGAGTGACCGGGCGCCGTGACGCCCGACCCGCGCCGCCCCGACGCCGAGAACGCGCTCGTTCGCGACCCCGGCTGTGCGCGCTGTCCGGCGCTCGTCGGCTGTCGCACCGAGATCGCGTGGGGGAACGGCCCGCGCGACGCCGCGCTCGTCGTCGTCGGCGAGGCGCCCGCCGCGGGCGACCCCGACGCGGACCGCTGGCGCGGGGGGAACCTGACCGGGCTGGCCTACACCTCGCGTCACTCCGGACGGCGCGTCCGGACGCTCGTCGCCGCGCTCGGGCTCGGCGGACGCGCGTTCTACACGAACGCGGTGAAGTGCTTCCCGTGTGCCGGCAGCGAGGCGGAGGGAGAGGCGGGCGTCGAGGGGCCGCGGTCGTCCGACGGCGCCGACCCCGCGAGCGCGACGAACCGCGAGCCGACCGACGCCGAGCGGGCGGCCTGTCGCGACCACCTGCTCGCGGAGGTGAGGACGGTCGCGCCGGACGCGATACTCGCCACGGGCAAGCACGCGACCGCCTCGCTCCTGGCCGCGGAGGGGCGGTCGCTCGACGGCTTCCTCGACCTGGTCGCGACCGTGCTCGACTGCCCGACGGTGGGCGCGCCCGTCGTGCCCGCGCTGCACCCCTCCTACGAGGCGGTGTGGCGCTCCAGGCTCGGCTACGACGCCGCGGGCTACCGGGCGGCGCTCGCCGACGCGCTCCGGACGGCGGGCGTCGCCGGCGTGCGCGGTGACGGCGCCGGCGAGTGACGGGCCCGTGCGGTCAGCCCCGCGTCGCCAGCCAGTAGCTGATCGCGCCGGACGTGAGCAGCGCCCCGGCGAGGGTCGCGTACGCGACCACGTAGCTCGCGTGACCGGCGGCGTAGCCCACGAACGCCGGCCCGAGGCTCCCGAGGGTCATGTACATCGTCCGGGTCGCGCCGAGGTCGCCCCCTCGGCTCTCGTCGTCGAAGAGGTCCATCAGGTACGCCTGCATCGGCGGGGAGTACGACCGGAGGCCGGCGGCGTAGACGACGACGGCGCCGAGCGCGACGGCCGGCGAGGGGGCGACGACGAGGCCGGCGAGCGCGAGGCCGGCGACGAGAAGCGCCCCGCTCGCGACGAGCTGGCGCGGGACGCGGTCGGAGAGCCACCCCGACACCGGGCGCAGCGCCATCCCGACGACGTACAGCGCGGCGAAGATCCCGCTCGCGACCGCGAAGGAGGCGTCGTGAACCTCGACGAGGAAGGTCGGGAGGAAGCTGGTGACGCCCGACGCCGCGAAGATGAACAGGACGTAGGCGACGAGCACCCAGCGGATGCGCGAGCTCCCGAGCAGGCGCGTCGCGGTGTCGCGGACCTGCAGGTCGACCCGCCCGACCGTCATCGGGCCGCGGTTCCACCTGTAGAACAGCGCCACGGCGGGAACGAGCGCGAGCAGCGGCGGGAGGAAGGCACGCCGCCAGAAGGCGACGACGACGACGGCTATCCCGGCGGCGAACACCCCGGCGAGGTCGCTCGCGATCATGTGGATGCCGAACGCCCGCCCGCGCTTCTCCTCGAACAGGTCCGAGAGGAGCGCGCGGTCGGCCGGGTCGTACAGGCCGAACGCGGCGCCGAACACCGCGACGCCGGCGAGCAGCGCGGGGAACGTCGGCGCGACCACCAGGAGGCCGAGCCCGACCACACAGAGGCTCATGCTCGCCACGATGACGCTCTTGCGCGAGAGCTCGTCGGCGAACCGGCCGCTCGGGTACTGCGCCGCGGCGCGGGCGACGGCGAGCGTCGAGACGGCGACCCCGGCCGCGAACGGCGTGATCCCGAAGTCCTCGATGATCAGGGGGAGCAGCGGGGGGAGGAGGCGCCGCCCGAGCTGCATCGCGAGGAAGCCGACCGTCAACAGGACCGCCATCCGGCCGCCGTAGCCGCGCAGGAGGCGCTCGTCGTCGCTCATCGGGTCGTCCGCCCCCAACCCCGTCGCCCCACTTAGGGGTGTGGCTACGGGCACGCGCGTCGGGGTTTCGGGTCGCCGCGACCGGCCGCGACGCGCCCGCGGCGGCGACTCGACCGGGCGGCTACGCGGGCGACTCGACCGGGCGGCTACGCGGGCGTCACAGGAACGCCCCCGCCTCGGCCGCGTACGTCTCGGGTGCCACGTCGACGACGCCCTCGTCGTGCAGCGTGACGAAAAACGGCGAGTCGCTCCAGTAGTACTCCTCGAACACCGACCGGGCGACCAGGTCCATCACGGGCGGGAGCGCGCCGTCGTCGGTCAGGTGCAGCGCCATGTTGAAGCTGTTGAGCCCGCGGTCGCCGTAGTAGTCGAGCACGCCCGCCATCCCCGCGGCGAACTCCGCGACGAGGTCGTCGTCCGGGCCGGGCAGGGCGGCGTCGGGCGCGACGCCGGTCAGGTGGTAGTGGTGCTTCGGCGCGAACGGCGCGAGCCACTCGACGGCGCCGGTCGTGCCCGCGTGGCGCTCGCCGCCGGCCTCGGCGTCCACCAGGTCGGCGTAGTACGACCCGGACTCCGCCTGCTCGTACACCCGCGCGGCGTCGAGGCGCTCGCGGACGGCGTTCGTCCCCCGGTCGTCGACGAGCGTCTGGACGTGCGGGTGGACGATGCTCGACCCCGCCGGGCGCAGGAAGTTCATGTTCACGGAGGCGTGGCTGGCGCCGTCCGCGTCCATGGCGGCGCGGACGTACTCGACGGCGAGCGCGAGGCCGTCCGTGAGCGTGTCGGCGTCGAACTCGTCGATCGGGCGGTAGTGGTCCTCCGTGAGGACGACGACGTTCGACCGCCGGCCGTACGGGTTGAGGTTCGGGAACGAGGTGGCGCCGCCGCGCGACCCGCGGTCGCCGAGGCCGAGGTCGGCCGGGTAGGTCGGCGTCGCGTCCCGGACCGAGTCGGGGCAGAAAAAGCAGCCCGACGCGTCCTCGACGACCGGCGAGAGGTCCGGCTCCGTCTCGGGCGTGAGGAAGTTGTCGGGGACGATCCGCGTCCCGCGACCGGTGAGCGGGTCCTCGCGCACCTCGACGTCGACCTCCACCAGCTCGAACTCCTCGAGCGGGCTGTGGAACCGTGCGGTCTGGATTTCGCTGTCGAACGCGACCATACCGGACGGTCGGTCGGTCGGCACAAATAGGCCGCGGCGACTGCGGTCAGATGTTCCAGCTGTCGTCGACGTGGATGTGCGGCTCGAAGACGAGCGTGGTCTCCTCGAGGACGACCGTTCCCCGCCGGTTTTTCGGGACCAGCAGCTGGTGTTCGACGCTGTCGGACCCCTCGACGACGTCTAGGTCCCAGACCACGTCGGCGACCGTCAGCGTCGTCTCTCGCAGCGCCGGCACCTCGACCGAGGAGATGCAGTGGACCACGCCGAGGCCGCCGGTCTCGACGAGCGTCGCCTTGAGCCGGTTGGGCACTTCCTGGTAGGCGCGGCGCTTGTCGGTGCGTTCGAGCGGGTTCGCGGGGTCGACGACGACGTTCATCGGCCGGTCGACCCGCTCGACGGCCTCGTACACGTCGTCGAGCAGCCGGTCGTCCCCGGAGCCGAGCGCGTGGGTCCGGTTGCCCGTCACCTCCTTGAGGAACTCGCTGTCCATCGACGCGGTGCCGCCGGCGTGGGTGACGACGACCTCGGCGTCGTGGTCGTCGGCGACGAGTTCGGCCTCCACCGCCTCGCGCTGGCGGATCGTCGTGACGTACAGCGTCGGTCGCTCGTCCATCAGGTCGTGGATCAGCGCCTCGCTCTGGCTGGCCGGCGGCGCGACGAGGGCCAGCAGGCTCCCCACGGGCAGGCCGCCGTCGAGCCGGCGGTCGAGCGCCTCGACCCCCGTGGAGAGCATCTCGGTCATACGGGGACGTGGCGGCCGCGACCCATATGTGTTTGCGTCGATAGCACCCCGCGTCGGCCGCCCGCGGGTCGCGGACCGCTTTTGTCGCGGGGGCACCAACGGGCGGCCATGTCCGACGACTGCATCTTCTGTGCGATCGCCGCCGGCGACGCGCCGGCGCGGGTGGTCCGCGAGACGGAGACGACCGTCGCCTTCCTCGACGCGAACCCGCTCGCGCCCGGGCACACGCTGGTCGTGCCGAAGGCCCACCACGAGCGCGTCGGCGGGATGGACGCCGACCTCGCGGCCGACGTGTTCGCGGAGGTGTACGAGCTGGTGCCCCGCGCCGAGCACGCGGTCGACGCCGACGCGACGACCGTGGGGATCAACGACGGCCGCGCTGCCGGCCAGGAGGTCCCCCACGTCCACGCCCACGTCGTCCCCCGGTTCGAGGGCGACGGCGGGGGGCCGATCCACGCCGCCGCGGGGACGCGTCCGGACCTCTCCGGGGACGATCTCGACGACATCGCCGGGCGGATCCGCGCCGGCGGTGTGGACTGACGGGACGACCGGGCGCGGACCCAGGTCGTCCCCAGCGGATCGGACGCGGGAGGTGCGACGGCCGCCCCGGGCCCGCCCGGAGGGGACGCCGCGTCCCACGACAGCGACCCGCACGACCGCGCCATGAGCGGGACGAGCGGCGACGACCGCGGCTGGGGTGGGGTCGCGACGGTCGCCGGCTGGCAGACCGCCGCGAGCCTCTGTTACTACACGGTGTTCGCCGCGACCGCGTTCTTCCGCGACGCCTTCGCCCTCACCGCGTCGCTCGTCGGCCTCGTCCTCACCGCGGCCATGCTCGGGTACACGCTCGCGCTCTTCCCGAGCGGCGCCGCCGTCGACGGCCTCGGCGAGGGGCGGGTCATGGTCGGCAGCCTGGCCGGACTCGCCGCCGCGGTCGTCGGCCTGTCGTTCGCGCCCTCGTACGGCGTCCTCCTCGGCGGCGCGGCGGTGCTCGGCGCCGCGTACGCGGCGTCGGTTCCCGGCGCGAACCGCGCCGTCGTCGCCACCGCGCCCGCCGACCGGCGCGGCCTCGCGATGGGGCTCAAGCAGGTGGGGATCACCGCCGGGAGTGGCGCGGCGTCGCTCCTCGTCACGGGCGTGGCCGCCGTCGCGGCCTGGCAGACCGGATTCCGGGCCATCGCGCTCCTCGCGGGGGCCTACGCCCTCGTCTTCGCGGCGCGCTACGACGGCACGACCGGGAGCGGCGAGTTCGCGCTCCCGGACCTCTCCGGACTCCGGGCCGACCGGGCGTACCTGGTGCTCGTCGGGGCGGGGCTGTTCCTCGGGGCGGTCGTCTTCTCGATGCTCGGCTACACCGTCCTCTACGTCCGGGACGCGGTGGGGGCGAGCGCGGCCACGGGCGGGGTCGTGCTCGCGGTGACGCAGGTGACGGGCAGCGTCGGTCGCGTCGGCGCCGGCAACATCGCGGACCGCCTGGGCGGCGCGAGGGGGGCGGCGACCGTCGCGCTCGGCCAGACGGCGCTCGCCGGCGGCCTGTTCGCCCTCATCGCGGGCGGCGACTGGTCGGTCGGTGCGGCCGTCGCGCTGTTCGCCGGACTCGGGGTCACGGTTCACGCCACGACCGGCGTCTACTACGCCTGTCTCACCGAGCTCGTCGCCCTCGACGACGTCGGCGGCGCGACCGCCGTGGGACAGACGGCGATCAACGTCGGCGGCATGGTCGCCCCGCCGCTGTTCGGCCTGCTGGTCGATGCGGGCGGGTACGGGTACGGCTGGGGGCTGCTCGGCGCGCTGACGCTCGGCGCGGCGGGGCTGCTCGCGGTCGTTCGGGCACGGACGCGGGGACGGTGACGGGCGACCCACGGTCCGGGCCGGGACGGGACCGCCCGGCAGCGAACCCGTTCCCGGCCGGCTCAGACGTTCTCCAGGTCCCAGCCGACGAACGGCTCCTCGGTCTCGACGGCGAAGGCGTCCATCGTCCGGATAATGGTGAGATAGAAGCAGACGCTCATCCCGACCCCGACGAGCATCGGCTCGTCGAAGACGGCCGCGGCGGCCTCGTGTACGGCGTCGTCGACCTCGCCGCGCGCGAACGCGGCGGTGTACGCGAGCAGGGTGGCCTCCTCGTCGTCGAACGCGTCGAACTCGCCGGCCGCGATGGCGCGCACCTCCTCCTCGGTGAACCCGTTCGAGAGCGCGATCCGCACGTGCTGGTGCCAGACGTACGCCGAGTCGAGGGCCCGCGCGACGCCGAGCACGAGCAGCTCCCGCTGGCGGGTCGTCAGGCCGACCTCCTCCCACAGCTCCCCGCCGAGTTCGCGGAACAGTTCGAGGACGGCCGGCTGGTGGCCGATGGTGCGAAAGACGTTCCGCGTCTTCGAGGTCAGCAGGTGGCGGTACTCCTCGGGGACGCTCTCGGGGTCCGAGAGCACCTCGAGCAGGTCGCGCTTCTCGGGCGGCAGGTCCTCGTGGTCGACCAGGGAGATCCGGGCCATGGGGGGCCGTCGACCGGGACCCACTTATATTCGCGTCCGGCAGCCGACACGACGCGCCGCCGCGGCGACGGCGGTCCGGGCGCGCTCCCGCGACGTCCCCTCACTCCCCCCGCGTCGTCCGGAGCACGTCGGCGAGCCGCGCGACTCCCTCGCGGATCTCGTCGACGTCGGCGTAGGCGAAACAGAGCCGGAGGCTACTGGCCCCGGCGTCGGGGTCGGCGGCGTCGACGTAGAAGGCGTCGCCGGGGACGTACGCGACGCCGGCGTCGAGCGCGTCGGCGAGCATCGCGTCGGCGTCGACGCCGTCCGGCAGGTCCACCCAGAGGAACATCCCCCCGTCCGGGCGCGTCCAGGTGACCTCGTCCGGGAACCGCTCTTCGAGCGCGGCGAAGGCCGCGTCGCGCTTCTCGCGGTACAGCGACCGGGTGCGTTCGACCGCCTCGTCGATCGCCCCCGTCGCGACGTACTCGCTCACGACGTGCTGGGCGAACACGTTCGTCTGGAGGTCGACCGGCTGCTTTATCACCTCGAGCTGGCGGATCAGGTCGGCGGGTGCGACGACGTAGCCCAGTCGCATCCCCGGCGCGAGCACCTTCGAGAACGACCCGACGTGGACCACCCGGTCGGGCGCGCGGGCGACCAGCGGCTCGCGCGGGTCGCCGTCGTAGCGCAGGTCCCGGTAGGGCTGGTCCTCGACGATCGGGACGTCGTGGGCCGCCGCGGTCTCGACCAGGCGGTCGCGGCGCGCCGCCGACAGGGTGGTGCCCGTCGGGTTCTGGAAGGTCGGCACGGTGTAGAGGAGCGTCGGGGACGCGCCGGCCGCGAGGCGGTCGGCCAGCGCGTCGACCCGCAGGCCGTCGTCGTCGAGCGGGACGGGGACGACCTCGGGGTCGCGGTAGCTGCGGAACGCCGCGAGCGCCGCGACGTACGTCGGCGCGCCGACCGCGATCTCGTCGCCGTCGGCGACGAACGCCCGCGCGAGCAGGTACAGCGCCTGCTGGGACCCGGCCGTGATCAGGACGTTCTCGGGTCCGTAGTCGAGGCCGTGGCGGTCGTTCAACCGGGCGACGACCTGCTCGCGCAGTCGCCGGTACCCCCGGGTGGTGCCGTACTGGAGCGCCTCGTCCGGCCGCTCGGCGAGCACGTCGCCGGTCAGCTCGTCGAGCACCGGCGCGGGGAACGTGCGCTCGTCGGGCCAGCCCGCGGCCAGCGATATCACGTCGTCCCCGCTGTCGGCGATGCGGTCGGCGATCTCGCGGATCGCGACCGGTTCCAGCGCGGCCGTGGCGGGCGCGTAGTGGTCGGCGAGGTCCATGCCGGACGATGAGCGGGCGGTGCCTTAGGCGTGCTGTCGACCCGAGCCCGACCGGGGCGCCGGGCAGGAGAGCCCGACGGCCGACCGGCCGTCACGACCCCCCGGCCTCGGTGCCCTCCTGGGGGAGCAGCCCCGTCACCAGCAGCCGGCGGACGATCGTCACGAGGCCGTTTGCGAACCCCCGCCCGAACACCGCGTGTTCGGTCGCCTCGCCGTCCCGGGACTGGACCGCACTCGCCAGGATCGCGTTCCGGTCGACGAGCATGAGGCGACCGACCGCCGTCTCGTCGCCGTCGGTCGGCGCGGTCCCGAGCCACTCCAGCCCCGAGACGAACACCTCCGCCTCGGGCAGTTCGGACGCGATCGCGGTCCGGACGTCCTCGGAGACGGCTCCGACGATGACGGTGACGCCCCGCTCCTCGGCCTGCCGGAGGCCGTCGACCAGGTCCCCGGTGAGCGTCGTCGCGTCACCGACGACGGGCAGGACCTCCCGGTCGGCCCCGTCGACCAGTTGCTGGGCGCGGGTGGTGATCGAGGCGCGTCCCGTGAGCCCCCACACCTCGTGGGTGGCGTCGACCGCCCCCTCCCGGTCGACGGGCTCGACCGCCTGGAGCGCCTCGCGGAGCGTCTCGGCCCGCGACTCGTACTCCCGTCGCAGCGTGGCGACGGCCTCGTCGACGGCGACGGCGCGGAACTGCTGTGGGTTCGCGTGCTGTACCTCGACGAGCCCCTTCGATTCGAGCACTCGGACCGCGTCGTAGACGCGCGTCCGGGGCACGTCGGAGATCTCGCTGATCTCCTTCGCCGTGCCCTGCGGGATCCGGGCGAGCGCCACGAAACACCTCGCCTCGTACTCCTTCAGGCCGAGTTCCTGGAGCAGTGCAACCGCACGATCGTGAGTCGATCTCTCGTTCATCTGGGTCCCAACCAGGCTCCCGTTGCCCGGAAGCTCGGCCGTGCGTGGTCACTCTGGGGAAAAAGTCAGTTTCGTTGGACTGTCGCGGGCGTCGGCTGGGGGTTCACTCACTTAATCACAGTACAGTTAATATCCCTAGTAGCCTACCGCCGACTGGCACGCGGCACCGTTGGGTCCCAACCCCCGTCTTCCGCGTGCCGAAGCTGCCTCCCGGCAGCTTTCGACGGAGGCACCCCCCCATCGCCGCTTTCCCACGTCGCAGTACCGCCGCGTCGCGGCCGGCCGCCGCCCCGACGAGCGACGCGGCCACACGGTCCGCTCCGCTCAGTCGTCGTCCGCGCGTCCCAGTCCCCGGTTCGGGTCCACCACCGCGGGCAGGACGGTCGCCAGCCCGCGTCGCAGCCGCTGGGAGGCGGCCGTATCGGAGATGCCCAGGTCGTCCGCGAGGTCGCTCAGCGTCGCTCGCCGCGGCACCGCGAAGTAGCCGGCATCGACCGCGCGCCGCAGCGCGACGTGTTGCTCCGCCGTCAGCCCCCGCGTCCGCAGCCGGTCGGTCCGGTGGATCTGCTCGACCGTGACCGGCGGGTCGCCGTCGTGTCGCTCGACGAACCGCGACGCCGCGTCCCGACTCGGGAAGCGGAGCGTGAACGTCCACCCGCCGTCCGCCGCCCGCGCCGCGACGACCGCGCCGTCGACCCCGGTGACGGCGCGGAACAGTGCGGGCGCGTCGCCCCACGTGAGGCGATAGACCCCCGCGATCTCCGGGTCGTCGACCGGCGCGACGTCGGCGACGTGGGGGCTCCCGCGCAACGCCGCCACGACGGCCGCGACGTCGGTTCCGTCGATCCGGAGGTAGGCGGCGCCGCCGGCCGCGACCGTGCGCTCGAACTCGACGGTGGTCCGCGCCGGGAGGCCGGGCGAGGCGTCGAGCCCCAGCGCACCGAGCGGGGCGGTTACGTCGACGAGCATCTCACGGGCGCGCGTCCGTCCCGGGGCTCGCGACCCGCCGACGTGCGGCGAGCCCGCCGTGCGTCCGACCGACGTCCGCGACCCCGTCTCCCCGTGCCCCCCTCGGCGGCACGCAGTGGGCGGCCACCGCTCCGGCCGACGGCACAGGCGTCAGTCGAAACGGCGGGTCGCGACGACCGACTCCACGGGCGCGACGAACCGCCCCCGTCCGTCGGGGCGGTCCCCCGAGCGGACCATCGAGAGCGCGTACCATCGGGGGGACCGGTACCCGCCGAACACTAACGTCTGTCGTTCACTCGCATCATCGAGACACCTCGCGGCCGACCGTTTAACTCCGAGGAGGCAGCAGGGCCGGTCCATGGAGACGACGACGGCGACGCTCGTCGGTGCCGCGGGCGGGAGCGGGACGACGCGGCTCGCAGTCGAAGCGGCGACGCTCCTGGCCGACGGCGGCGCCGAGGTGGTCGTCCTCGACGCCGCGTACGCGACACAGGGGCTCGGCGACTACCTCGAGGGACAGCTCGCTCCCGACGTGACGGAGCTCGTGACCGACGCGACCGAGGCGCCGCTGTCGGCTGGGCTGGTCGACCTGCCCGTCGACGTGTCGGGCCGGGTCGCGTGCTGCCCGGCCGCGGCGCCGTTCGAGCGGATCGCCCGGGCGAAGACGGCCGACGCGGCCCGCCGGTTCGGGGAGCGGGCGGCCGCGGCGAGCGAGTCCTTCGACGCGGTGCTCGTCGACGCACCGCCGGTGGCGGCCAACCAGGCCGTGGCGGCGGTCGAGGCCGCGGACGCGGTGGCGGTCGTCGCCCCGGGGACGGCCCGCGGCGGCGACGCGGTCCAGCGCCAGCGCGCCCGCCTGACCGACGTGGGCGCCGACGTCGACGCCGTGGTGGCGACGCGCGGCGACCTCCCCGAGGCGGACGTGGCCGTCCCCGCGACGGCCGAGGTGGTCGCCGACGCGCCGACGGTGTTCGACGACGCCGAGTTCGGCGCCGGCGTCGCGGCGGTCGTCGAGGAGCTGTTCGGGGAGGATCGGGCGGTGACGGCCGAGACCGGACTGCTGGCGGCGGCCCGCGACCGGCTCTAGCTACCGGAGGTCGGTCGCGTCGGACATCGTCCCGGCGAGCCGGTCGCGCTTCTCGACCGGCGTCTCGGTCGCGTCGACGGCACCGGCGGCGGCGTCGACGAGGGCGGGAACCGGGTCGTGTGCCTCGACGTACGCGGCGAGCGCGAACTCGGCGTCCCCGCCGGCGACGAGCGCGGTCGCCTCGTGGCGGGAGATCTCGCCGGCCAGCCAGTCACGGACGATCCGGCGCGCCTCCGGACCGAGCGGGGTGACGCCGTCGACCCCGCAGCGGTGGAGCGCCTTCGCGGCGGTCATCGGCGCGACGCCCGCCCTCGACGCGCACTCCTCGACGCTCGTTCCCGCCCTGTACGCCTCGAGCACCGTCGCCGCCGCCGCGGGCGTGCAGGGCAGGTCGTCGGCGTGGGGAGTGAGCCGCTCGCGGAGGCTGTCGGCGGTCCCGTCGAGGGTCGCGACCCCGCGGTCGCGCTGTTCGGCCGTCACCTCGATCCCGGCCGCGATCTCCGACAGACCCATGCGAACGTCTGGCCGCGGCTCGGGACTAAAGTCTTGTTCCGGGCGAGCGCGACGCGAGGGGATCGGACGGCCGAGCGAGCCCGACGCGGGAGGAGCATACCGGTGACCGATACGTTCTACGCGCCCCGAGCGCACCGAAACCCCGGGATCCGCCCACATTTAAATATCCGATCGGGACCGAGCACCACACGTGACGATGTCGACATCCGCCTGCCCCGAGTGCGACGGCGACGTGCGAGCGAGCGGCGACGAACGCGTCTGTGGCGACTGTGGCCTGGTCGTCTCGGCCGACCGGATCGACCGCGGTCCGGAGTGGCGGTCCTTCGACGACGACGACCGCGACCCGAAACGAACCGGCGCGCCCCTGACCCGGTCGCGTCACGACCGCGGCCTCTCGACCGAGATCGGCAACACGCGCGTCAAGGGTCGAAAGCGACGACAGTGGAGCCGCATGCGCCGACAGCACAACCGCGCTCAGATCTCCACGAAGCGCGAGCGCAACCAGGTGTACGGGTTCACCGAGATCCGGCGGCTCGTCGGCGCGCTCGCGCTCCCCGAGCGGGTTCGCGACGGCGCCTGCTCCCTGTTCCGGTCGGCACAGGAGGCCGACATCCTGCGCGGCCGGTCGCTGGAGGGATTTGCCGCCGCCGGCGTCTACGCCGCCGCGCGGGTCCAGTCGGTCGCCCGAACGATGGACGAGGTCGTCGACGCCGCGCGAGCCGACGAAAACGAGCTCCGGGCCGCCTACGACGCGCTCAATCGCGAACTCGGGCTCCCGACGGGGCCGGTCGACCCCGCCGAGTTCGTCCCGCGCTTCGCGTCCCGACTCGACGTGGACGCGGCCGTCGAGCGGCGCGCCACGGAGCTCGTCGCCGAGGCGCGCGACCGCGAGATCACGACGGGACGCGACCCGAGCGGCGTCGCCGCGGCCTGTCTCTACACCGCGGGGCGGGAGCACGACGCGACGCTCACCCAGCGAGCGGCCGCGGACGTCGCGGACGTGACCCCCGTGACGGTGAGAAACACCTACCGCGACCTACAGGAGTGAACCCGCCGGGCGAGCGACCGCACCGCGGCCGCGGCCTCGCTGTCCGGCGCGGCCGTCACCACCGGCGCGCGCTCGGCGACCGACCGCCCGACCCGCGGGTCCGCTGGGAGCGCCGTCACCGGCGCGCCGAGCGCCCGCTCGGTCGGCCCCACCGGCGGGGTCTCGACCGTCCGGTTGAGCACCGCGGCGGCTACCCCGGTCGACAGCTCGCGGGCGAGCGCCCGGGTCCGCATCGCGTCCGCCAGCGCGAACCGGCGCGGCGAGGCCACCACGACGGCCGCGTCCGCGACCGCGAGGGGGACGCCGGCGTCGGCTCGCATCCCCGCCGGGCAGTCTATCACCACGTCGCCGTGCGCGGCCGCGACCTCCTCGACGACCGCCTCGAGCCGGGGGAGGTCCGCCGCCCGCGCGCCGGCGAGTGACCGACCACAGGGGAGCAACGACACCGGCTCGCCCCGAACCGCCTCCCGCGGCGTCGCCCGCCCCGCGAGCACGTCGTGCACGTCCGGGCCGCGGCCGCGCGGGAGGTCGGCCATGCCGACGTCGGCGTCGACGACGACCGCGTCCGTCGCCGCGCCGAGGTTGTACGCGACCGTCGTCTTGCCGACGCCACCCTTGCCGCCGGCGACCGCGACGATCACGACAGGCTCCGCAGCGCCTCGACGGGCACCTCGGTCGCAGCCGCGCGGTCGGCGAGGTCGTCGACCCGGTCGGCCAGCGCCCGGAGCGCCCGCTCGTCGGCGGCGAGGCCGTCGGCCAGCGTCGCGACGGCGTCGACGCCGCCGCAGTCCTCGACCACGGCCGCTGCCTCGACCACCGACGCGCCGGTCAGCCGCTCGCCGCGCTCGACGCGGCGCTCCAGGTCGGCGAGCCACGACGCGACGCCGTCAGGCAGGTCGGCGGGCTCCGCCCGCTCGTCCGTGCCGTCCGTCGGCGCGACGGCCGGCTCGCTCGACCCGTCGACCGGCGGACTGCACTGTCGGTCGTCGCGCTCCCCGTCGGGCCGGTCCGTCGACGGGGGCCCGTCGGCAGGCGTCGGAGCGTCGGCGGCCGGTTGCCCGTCCGCGTCGAGGCGGTCCAGCATGTCCGCGACGGGGGCCGGCGGCGCGTCGGTCGTGCCGTTCGCGGGTGCCTCGTTCGCGGGTGCCTCGTTCGCGGGTGCCTCGTTCGCGGGTGCCTCGTTTGCATCACCCCCCGCCTCGGTCACGTCGGTCGGTGCCTCGTCCGGGGAATCGACGGCCGACGCGTTCGCCCCGCTCGGTCCGGTCGCCGGACCGTCGGGCGACGCGCCCGTTCGCTCGGCGGTCGACCCGGCCTCGGTCGTTCCCGCACCGTCCGGGAGCGCGTCGACCGGCGGCGCGTGGTCGCCCAGCGCGCGAACCGCGTCGGCGGCGTCGGCTCCCCCCTCGGCCGTCCCGGTCGGTCCGGTCGCGCGCCCCTCGTCGACGACCTCTACCGGCGGCTCGACGGGCGCCGCGCGACAGGCGTACCCGAGCGTCAGGCGGTCGTTCGGTGGGACCGTCCCCTCGAACCCCGTCTCGTCCCAGGCTGGGTCGGCGACCCCCTCGCGACCCGGCGGGAGCGCGGGGCCGTCGAGTCGGTTCTCCACCCGCACCCGGCGGACGACGGCGGTCGGGTTTCGGACGACGACCTCGACCAGCGTCGCGTCGCCGGTCTCCTCGACAGTCCAGTCGTGGTCGAGCACGTCGTCCCTGGCCGCGTCATCGGGTTTCAGTTCACGGGCGGACGACCGGCGCGTCGAGGCGGGTCGCGGCCGCCGCCGCGTCGCCGAGCCGGTCGGTCGCGACGACGACCGGCGCCCCGACGTCGGCCACCCGCACGACCGCGAGCGCGGCGGTCGTCGGGTCGCCCTCGTACTCCCCCGGCGCCGCACCCGCCTCGCCCGCCCCCGGCAGGGCCGCGACGGCGGCGCGGAAGCGGTCGTACACCGCCGTCGCGAGCTCTTCCCTGACCGCCCGTTCGAGGTTGGCCACCCGGTCCTGGAGTTCGAGCCGGCGCTCCCGGCGGTCGCGAGCGTCCCGAACCTCGTGCGTCAACCGGTCGAGGCGCTGTTGGGCGGCGATCCGCTCGGTTTCGACGTCGGTCAGCTCCCGGGTCGCGGCCGCCAGCTCCTCGGCCGCCTCGGCGCGAGCCGCCTCCTCGCCGGCGTCGTCGAGCGCCTGCACGCGGCCGCGAAGCGTCGCGACCCGCTCGCGGAGCCGCGCCTCCTCCTCGCCGGCGGCCGCGAGGCGACGACGGGCGGCCGCCAGCCCGACCGCCGGCGCGTCGGCGTCCGCGAGCTGTGCGCGCGCCGCCGTCAGCGCCTCGCTCGCGGGCGCTTCCTCCCCGAGCGACCGGGCCGCGGCCGCGAGTGCTCCCCGGAGCCACAGGTCCATCCCATCCCGGATCACCCCGACCCGCTCGTGGACGAGCCCGGGGTCGGGACAGTCGACCGTCACGCCATCGACCGTCCCGTCGACGACCGCGCGGTGGAGTCGCTCGGGGCGGACGGCGCCGTCGAGGTCGACCGCCCGGCCCGTCCGCGCCCGTCCCTCGACCTCGATCCTCATAGCTCGGCGTCGCGCATCGCGGCCGGCGAGGGGTGGTCCGTTCCCGCGGCGAACTTCCCGTAGGGCGTGCTCGCGTTCGCGCGCTCCTCGTAGGCCGCCGCCGCCTCGCGAACCTCGTCGGGCGCGTCGGCGTACTCGTTGAACGGCTCCGTCCGCTCGACCTGCACGTCGCCGCCGTGTTTCGCCCGTAGCCGGAGCGCGAGGAAGGCGCCGAACTCGGTCGACTCGAACAGCGCCGCCCGGCCGAAGCGCCGCACGACCGTCCCCTCGTGGTTCGCACACGCGTTGCGAAGCGTCGTCCGCGCCTCGCGGGAGTACGTGACGACCAGTATTACGGCGGGAGGTGGCGACCGCGCGCCCTAAATCCCGGGGGTGCGGTCACGCGCGGTCGACCGAGAACTCGGCGGCGGCGTCGAGGTCGGCCAGGTCGCGGACGCGGGCGCGCGCCTCGGCCGCCGAGGGCGCGACGACGACCATGCCGTCGACCCGGTCGTCCCCCCGCGCCCGGTAGGCGCCGAGGTCGGCCCGTTCCTCGCCCTCGAACTCGGTGGCGTAGGTCCGCAACACGGCGAGCACCCGCCATTCGGTCGCCTCGAGGTCGGCCTCGCCCGCCTCGAACGTCCGGAGCGCCTCCTCGACGTTCCGCAGGGCGGAGATCCGGTCCATGCTACGTCGTCCGGAGGTGGTCGAGGCTCGGCTCGTACACCTCGCCTTTCTTCTTCAGGCTCTCTATCTCCTGTTCGGCCTTCGACCGATCCAGCCCGATCTCGTCGGCGCGCTCGAGCACCTCCTCGACCGGCGCGCCCTCCTCGTAGTCGGTCTCGACGTCCTCGATCAGCCCCTTGAGGTTCTTGATCCGGTCGCGCTGGGACTTCGAGGTGCCCGTCTCGACCACGTCCGCGTCGAACTGGCCCGTCTCGGGGTCGACGCCGATGTCCTCCATCGACGACCGGACGACACCGACGACCCGCTCGGCGTCCTCCTCCTCGACCGTGTCAGACAGGCGCACGCGGGCCGAGGCCTCCGCGAGCCGGACCAGCGCCTCGATCTTCCGGGCGGTGATGGGGACGGGCGAGTCCTCGTCGA
>JBDGTB010000011.1:0-20538 GCA_042217235.1 Haloferacaceae archaeon
GCGGCGACGCCCGTCGCCGCCGGCGGCCGTGCCCGCCGGGACGGGCTACGTCGCCCGGCGCAGTTCGATCGTCACGACGCTTCCCCGCGGCTCGTTCTCCTCGAACGAGAGGCTCCCGCCCGCCCGGGTGACGAGCCAGTACACCAGCCACAGTCCCAGCCCGGTGCCGTGCGAGAGCTGGTCGATCTCGCGTTCGCCGGTCAGGATCTGTCGCACGGCCGACGGGATGCCCGGCCCCTCGTCCGCGACCCGGATCCGGACCGCCCCGGGCGTCGACTCGACCCGCAGGTCGACCGCCGGTCGGTCCCGCTCCGCGTGGACGACGGCGTTCTCGACGAGCTCCCGGACGGCGCGTTCGATCCCGGGGACCGCGACGACGGCGACGTCGTCCGGACAGTCGACCTCGACGTCGATCCGCGCGTCCGGATGCTCGTCGCGGAGCCGCGTCACCTGCGTTCGGACCCGGTCGAGGATCGGCATCTCGCGGCGCTGGTCCGGGTCCTCGACGAGGTCGATGATGTCGCGGTGGGTCTCGGCGAGGGCCAGCAGCTTCTCGCCCGTCCGCTCGATCTGGGTCGCGTCCGCCGCCACCGACCCGTCGGCCGCCCGCTCGATGGCCCCCGCCTTGCCGAGGATCACGTTCATGTCGTTGCGGAGGTTGTGCCGGAGCACGCGCGAGAGGACCTTGAGCTGGCGTTCCCGCTCTTTCAGCGGCGTGATGTCCGTCTGGACGGCGACGAACTCCCGGACCTCGCCCGTCTCGTCGGTGACGGGCGCGATCGTCTGCTGTGCGTGATACAGCGTGCCGTCCTTCCGCTCGTTTATCAGCTCCTCCTCCCACACCTCGCCGGCGGTGATCGTCTCCCACAGGTCGGCGAAGTACTCGTCGGACATCACGCCGGCGTCGAGGATGTCCGGCGTCCGGCCGACCGCCTCCGCGCTGGCGTACCCCGTGATCTCCTCGAAGGTCGGGTTGACGTACGTTATCGTGCCGTCCTCGTCGGTGATGTAGATGGCGTGCCCGGCGGTCTCGACCGCCCGGCGAAACCGCCGGAGCTTCTCGTTCGCGGAGCCGCGCCTTTGTGGCCCGCTCCTGGCGAACGTACTGGAGCAGGTAGAACACGAGCCCGACGGCGAGGACGCTGACGAGAAAGCCCGGCACCTCGGTCAGCGCCGGCGACACGCCGGCCATCGCGAACGCCTGCCTGACCGCCATCAGGAGGAGCATGACCACCAGAAAGAGGAACCGACGGTCGCGCACCCGGTAGACGAGATACGCGGCCAGGGCCACGCCCAGGACGCGCAGGAGAAGCGACAGCAGAAGCGACGCGGTCACCATGCCGGTCGCGGCCCCCCGCGCCCCCGGATCCGTGTCGTGCCCGCCGTCGCGCACCGCCGGGGCGACCGGCCGCCGGATGCCATACCGGGATGCAGCCCCTGACGCATATAAAGGCACAGGGGGAGACGCGACGGGTCGGCCGCAGTCGGCGAGGTGGGGGATTTATCGGCCCCGTTTCCGAACCGCCGGTAATGAGCATCAACCCAGGCGACCGGCCGTGGCCCCGGGCGCTCGGGCACGACGACCTCGACTGGCCGGCCGACGACCAGCGCGTCCTCGTCCCGTTCTTCGACGCCGTGAACCGGAGCGAGACGAGCCGCCTCGGGGCGAGCGTCGCGTTCGGGACCGACGGCGAACTCTACGTCCTGCAGACCGTCGACGCGGACGAGCCCCTCGACACGGACGAGCTCAGACACGAGGCGGAGCTGAAACTGGAGCTCCGCGACCAGTTCGACGTCCCCGTGCTGCAGGCCGAGACGGCGTTCGAACGGGGCGTTCTCGACGAGTTCGTCGACGCCCGCTCGATAACGACGACCGTCGTCGACCGCGCGGAGCGGCGCTTTTTCCCGCGGGGGCGGGACGGACGGGCGGTCGCGAACGGGAGCCACACCGTCGTGGGGACGCGGATGGACCGGTTCGAGTCGCCGTCGAGCATCCTCGTCCCCGTCGCGAGAGGCCCCCACTCCGGGCTCGCGACGAAGGTCGCGGAAGCGATCGCACGGGCGTCCGACTGCTGGATGGAGCTCTTTCACGTCGTCCCGGCGGACGCGAGCGAACGCGAGGGGGCCGACGCCGACAGGCTGCTCGACGCCTACGAGTACCGGCTCGCCGACGACGTCGAGGTCGACCACCACGTGGTCGGCGCGGCGGACCCGGCCGAGAAGATCGTCGAACACTCGCTCTACCACGACATGACGGTGCTCGGCGCGCCCGAGAAGGGGACGCTCCGGCGGTTCCTCTTCGGGTCGACGACCGACGAGGTCACGCGGGACGTCGAGTCGGTCCCCGTGCTGACGGTCCACCGGAACGTGGACGAGTCCGCGCTCGCCCGCTGGTTCTGAACCGCCGGTCGCGGCCGGCCAGCGCGCGGCGACGGTGGCGCCGTCCGGAGGACCGCGCGCCGCGAGCGAGAGCGACCTAGTTCGCCGTGCTGACGACCCGTATCACGTCGCCCTCCGCGAGCTCGTAGTCGTCGGCGATCCGTCGGTCCCGGCGGGCGTCGATCGCGTGGAGGTAGCCGTCGCCGATGTCGGAGTGGACCGCGTACGCCAGGTCCCGCGGGGTCGAGCCGCGGGGGAGCAGGAAGGCGTCGGGGAGGACGTTGCCCTGACCGTCGGTCCACCGCGTCTCGTTTTGCACCGGGTAGACGGTGACCCGGTCGAGGAGGTCGTAGACGGCGACGTTCACGGCGGCCTGGACGCCCGTGTCGCCGTACTCGTCGAGCAGGTCGCGCACCCGGTCGAGCCCCGACCGCTGGGCCGCCGAGAGCTCGCCCGTCACGTCGAAGGAGTCGTCGCCGGGGTCGTAGCGCACGACCCCGCGCTCGGCGGCCCGGCGGAGCGCGAGCTCGCCCTCGGCGCTCGCCGGCACCACGTCGCGGTCGAGGGCGAGCAGGCGCTCGAGGTTCTCCGCCGGCGCGACGTCGGCCTTGTTGGCGACGACGACGATGGGCTTGGTCCGCGCCCGCAGGTCGCGCGCGAGCCGCTCGCGGTGGTCGTCGGTCCACTGCATCGGGTCCTCTGGGTAGTCGACCGTCCGGAGGCTCGCGGTCACCTCCGGGCGCGTCGCCCCGAAGCCGGTCAGGAGCTCGGCGAGCGCCTCGTCGACGTCGAAGTCGGGCGACCGGGACTTGCGCTCGACCGACTCCCAGTTGCGGTCGATTATCCCGGCGAGCCACAGGTCCATCTCCTCCTCGACGAAGTCGACCTCCTCCAGCGGGTCGTGCGTGCCGGGCTCGACCGGCTCGCCCTCCGGGTCCGTGCCGCCCGAGGCGTCGACGACGTGGAGGACGACGTCCGCGTCCGTGAGCGCGTCGAGAAACTGGTTGCCCAGCCCGCGTCCCTCGTGTGCGCCGGGGACGAGCCCCGCGACGTCGAGCAGCTCGACCGGCACGTACCGCTTGCCGTCGCGGCAGTGCTCGGCGTCGCACCGCTCGTCGCGGTCGAGACAGGGACAGCGGGTGCGGGCGTAGGTCACACCCCGGTTGGGGTCGATGGTGGTGAACGGATAGTTGCCCACGTCCACCTCGGCCATCGTCGCGGCCGCGAAGAAGGTAGACTTGCCGGCGTTCGGCTTGCCGGCGAGCGCGACGGAGAGCATGCTCCACCCTGGGTGGAGCGCCGGGAACTGCCTTTCGGTCCGGGCGGTCGCGCGGTCAGGCGTCGTCCGGGTCGTCGGTGGGCGTCTCGTCCGTGCCCGGTCCGTCGGCGTCCGTGGGCGTCTCGCCTTTCGCGGACGCCTCCGCGGTGGTCGACGCGTCGGTCTCGCCGTCCGCGTCGGCGGCGGCCCCGTCGCTCGCGTCGCCGTCGTCGCCCGATCCGTCGTCACCCCCGCCCCCGTCGCCGCCCTCGGTCGGCCCGAGGTTCGCGGCGCCGTCGCCGTCGGAGTCGTCCTCACCCCGGAGGAACCGGCGGACGACGATGACACCGCCGACCACCGGCGGCCCGACGAACACGATCAGGTAGGGGAGCGCGTACGCCAGCCCGACGGTGATGGCCCGGAGGGCGACGACGACGCCGCTCACCGACGAGAAGAAGGCTTCCGTCAGCGGCGTGTCGTACCACTGCTCGCCGGCGCCGGGCACCGCGTCGGGCCGGGGCTCGACCAGCTCGACCGTGACCGTCGAGAGCGCGACCCGCCGGTTCAGCGACTCCCTCTGGGCCTCGAGGCGCTCGATCCGGGTCTGGACCTCCGAGAGGCGGCGCTCGACTTTGAGGATCGCCTCCGTGTCGTTGGCCTGCTGGTAGAGCTCGCGCAGCCGGTCGCGCTCGGCGCGGAGGTTCCGCAGCCGGGCGTTGATGTCGACCAGCTGGTCGGTGACGTCCTTCGTGTTCTGCCGGGACTCGAGGACCGTCCCGGTCCGGTTCACCTCGGCGAGGAAGGCGTCGAACTCCTCGCTCGGCACCCGGAACACCACCTGCCCGGTCGTGTAGTTGCCGGCGTCGGTCGTGTGGAGCCGGGAGCTGGCGTCGCTCACGAACCCGCCCCGCCGGGACGCGGCGGTCGCGAGTCGCTCGCGGGCGCGGTCGTAGTCCTCGACCCGGAGCCGGACCGTCGCGGTCCGGATCAGCTTGCGGTTCTGGACCTGTGCCACCGTCCCGCCGGCCCCGCCGTCGCCGCCGGTGTCCTCGGCCTTCGGGGCGCCCTCGTCGACCGTCGCGGCCCCGCCGCTCCGGGCGAGCGGTTCGGACTGCGACGCGGCGGCGTCGCCCCCGCCGCCGGCGCCCGCTCCGGTACAGCCGGCGACCAGGACCAGCACGGCGACCAGCGCGGCGACACGTCGGCGTGACATGCGCGGGGCTTGGGCGCCGGCGCCCTTAGCTCTCCCCGTGAGTCAAAGGGCCGTTTGGCTCTACGATGGCACGTTCGCGGCGCGTCGCTACTCCGGGTCGCGCGCCGCGTTCGGTCGCCGGATGCGCATCTCCCCGCGCGACCGGATGGTTCCCTCGACCGTCGCCGACTCGTGGAGGTCGAGATCCGCACAGGAGACGTCGCCGAGGACCTCCGCGTCGGGTTCGAGGGTGACGCTCCCGCCGCGCGTGGTCACGTCGCCGTGGATGCGGGTGCCCTCCCCGACGACGATCTCGCCGCGGGCCCGCAGGCTGCCGAACACGTTGTTGTCCCGGCCGAGGTCGATCTCCTCGGCGCGGATGTTGCCGTGCAGGCGACAGCCGTCGCCGACCCGCGCGGGCGTCGACACCCGCCAGGCGTCGTCGGAGACGCTGCCCCCGCGGGGGACGACCAGCGGGTCGCGCTCGCCCTCGCCCGAGAGCGACGCCGCGAGCTCCTCGGCGCGCTCCTCCTCGCCGATCCGCAACAGCTGCGAGAGGACGATGAAGTAGAACACGAGCGTGGGCATGGGGTTGCGGATCACGATCCAGCCGTTGGCCTCGAACCCCTCCTCGATGTCGACGTCGTCGCCGATGTCGAGGTCGCCGCTCACCATCAGCCGGCCGCCGACGTGGACCCGCTCGCCGAGGTAGGCGTCCTCCCCCACGAGGACGTTCCCCGTGACGTCACACCAGACGTCGAGGCGGCAGTCGCCCTCCGCCTCGATGTCGCCGCCGAACTGCACCCGCTCGCCGGCGACCACGTTCCGTCCCCGGACCCCGAACTCCACCGTCGACTGGCCACCGACGACCACGTCGCCGTCGGTGACGAGGTCGTGCTCCTCGACGGTCGTCCCGTCGGGGATCTCGAGGGCGTCGAGCGGGTCCGAACCGAACGATACGGACACGTTCGACCGGTGCGGGGCGGCCGTATTAAATCGGCGGATCGCGTCAGACGCCCGGCCGACGCCGTGCCCGTTATGTACGTCGAACGCCTACGTCGCCCCATGACGGCCCTTTCCTTCGACGACCACGGCGTCGACGTGGTGTACGAGGGCGTCGAGTTCCGCCTCCCCAAGGACCTCGTCGAGGAGGCGACGCGGAAGACCTACCCCGACGTGACCGACCACGAGGTGCTCAAGCTGGTCGAGGACAGCCCGAACCTGCAGGGCGAGCCCCGGAGGGTGGGCGACATCCTGCGCTGACGGCGGACCACACGCCGCGGAGGGCGTGACGGCGGCCAGCGACCGGCATCGAGCGCTCCGGAGCGCTCCGGAGCTTCGGGAGCCGTCCCGGAGGCAATATAGAGGAATTACAACGCGTTTTGTCCCCCGACACACGACCCCGAGTCGTGACCACCGACTCGAACGACCGCGCCCGCGAGCGACCGACCCGGACGGACGGACACGCCGCGCGACCGGCGAGCGCGGCCGCCGACGGCGGTGACGCGACGGTCCGGGAGTACGTTCTCGGCGTCCGGGTCGTGGAGACCCACGCGGACGACGACGGAGCCGCACGCTACCGGTTCGAGGCCCCGGAACACGAGGGGGCCACCTTCGACGACCGGGAGATCGCGGAACTGTACGCCGACGTCTACTTCGACGTCAACGGCTTCGAGGAGGCCGGTACGGGGGAGCGCGGCGTCCCGCCGGAGGTCATCCAGGCCGGTCGGGACACGCTGGCCGCGTACCTCCTCACCCAGCCCGGGACGGACGTCAACTGGGTCGCGTCGTTCTGGGGGAAGCGACCACCGAAGATCGAGCGGTACGTCGCGGCCGTTCGGACGCGGGCGGAGGAGATCCGCGAGGGTGCGGCGGCGCACGGTCTGGAGTAGGTCGACTCGACGACCGAACCATACGAATACTTATACTTTTGCGCCGGGACGAGCGCCGAGTGGGGTCGAACTCGCTGTTCGTCGTCGTACGTCGCCGAACCGGCGCGTTCGGAGCTCTCTCCGACTATTCTCGCCGTCGGGCGGTGAGATACCGTGTCGTCCGAACGGATATATAGGGCTCACAGCCGTCGTTGCCGCCGGGTACGGGTCCGTACATATAATATAAGCTTACACGTAGCGGCGCGTCGCGTCTCCGCCCGCATGGTCGAGTTCACTCGACGAAACCTGATGGAGACCTCGCTGGCCGCGGCCCTGGGGGCGAGCGTCGCCGGCGTGGCGAGCGCCGACCAGCCCGACGACGCCAACACGCCGCGTGCGCCGTTCGTGAAGGGGGAGCTCGAGCGGTTCGCCTCGACCGCCTTCGGCGCGGAGGTCACGGGCCCGTTCGTGTTCGACGACGGGACGCCGCTGTTCAGCCTCCAGCACCCGAGCCGGGACAACCCCGGCGACTACGGCCGGTCGGGGATCGGCTACTTCCGGGGGTTCCAGTTCTCGCTGGACGGGACCAACGACGACTTCGACGAACTGTCCCCGCCGTCGACGGAGGCGGAGCGGGGGACCGTCCGGGGGGCCGCCGGCGAGTACACGTTCCTCGCACAGGAGCAGGACCCGATCAACGGCGGAACGGAGCGGCTCGGCGTCAGCCAGACGCCCGACGGGCGGGACATCACGAAAGACGAGTTCGCGGGCACGCAGTACGGCGACGCCGCGTACAACCCGGACTGCAACGAGTTCGTCGCGACGAACGAGGAGGGCACCGAGGGCTACCTGTTCACCAACTGGGAGAACAGCCCGGGCAACGTCTCCCGCATCCCGGTGAGCAAGACCGACGACGGCGCGTGGGAGGCGGACCTCGAGAACGCGATCAACCTCGCGAACACCGAAGAGCTCCGCGAGCTCGGCGGGACGCGGATCAACTGCTACGGCGACCTCTCGCCGTGGAACACGATGATCTCCGCGGAGGAGAACTACGCCCACACCCGGGTCAGCCTGACGGCGACGGTGAGCGACGTCGTCGAGTCCGGCTCCGGGAAGGGGCTCGTCGGGGGCTGCCAGTTCTGGAACCGGCCGAACCCGAGTTCGGTCCAGGACGCCGTCGACGGGATCTACGGCGACGACAGCTGGTTCGTCCAGGGCTACTGGGCGCTGACCGGCGTCGAGTTCCTCGCCTACTACCTCGGCGCCGAACGGGTCGACCAGGGCGAGGACGGGAACACGACCCAGCCCATCGGCGACGTCTACCCCAACCCCTACCGCTACGGCTACTTCGTCGACGTTCGCGACCCCGCGTCCGAGACCCCGCAGCCGGTCAAGTACTGGGTCATGGGTCGGGCGGCGTGGGAGGCCCCCGACGTCCAGAGCGACGAGAAGACCGTCTACGGCTGTTCCGACGGCGACAGCAAGGGGATCTACAAGTTCGTCGCCGACGAGCCCATCCCGAGCTACGGGAACACGGACGCGATCGCCGGGACGCTCTACGCCCCGACCGTCACCAACGCCGAGGCGGCAACGGAGAAGCCGCCGGCCGACGTGAACCTGGAGATCGAGTGGCTAGAGCTCGGTCACGCCACCAACGGCGAGGTCGAGTCCTGGATCGCCGAGTACGACGACGTCACGCAGGTCGACTACCTCGAGTCACACGCCGAGACCGACTGGACCGAGGACCTCGAGGCGGCGCTCGCGGAGGCGGACAGGGAGGTCGTCGAGAACGGCAACCGGAACTACGTCACGAACGAGGAGATCCTCGCCTGGGCCGAGCAGTGGGAGGCCGAGGGCCCCGACGGCGTCGACGACGACCTCCGGAAGGTGCCGTTCCTGGAGACCCGCGCGGCCGCCAAGGAGGTCGGTGCGACCATCGAGTTCAACAAGGCGGAAGGCGTCGACAGCGTCGAGGGGGCCGCGCCCGGCGACCACGTCTACTTCGGCGTCTCGGAGCTCAACGACGACATGGCCGACGGCGGCGACGTCAGCCTCGAGCGGGTCGACGGCGGCGTCGTCTACCGGGCGGAGCTCGAGGACGACTACGACGTCTCGACGCTGGAGCCGGCGATCGTCGGGCCGGACGCCAGCGACCCCGCCGCCGTCGCGAACGACGCGCTCCTCAACATCGACAACGTCTACGTGATGGACGACGGCCGCGTGCTCTGCTGTGAGGACGCCGACAAGTTCGGCCGGTCCTACAGCAACGACTGCATGTACGTCTACGACCCCGAGGACGACGCCGACGAGGGGCACGGAAACGAGGCGGACGGGACCGACGACGGCAACCCGGGCAGCGGCCGGGGACGCTCCGGGAACTGAGACGCCGGCGAGTTTCGGCCCGTCACCTCACCTTTCGCCGGACGCGACCGCTCGCCGTCCCCCGCCCGACGCGCGCCGCCGCTCCTCCAGGCACACCTTCACGATCGACTTCGCGATGGCCGCGCCGCCCGCGAGCGGGTCGAGGGTGGTCTCGCCGACGCGCTCGTCGTACTCGATGGGCACCTCGACGACGTCGTAGCCGCGACAGAGGGGACGCAGGAGGAGTTCGGCCGACAGGCCGGTGTTCTCGGTCCACTCGATCGCGTGGAGCAGGTCGCGGCGGTAGGCGCGCATCCCGGTCGTGGTGTCGCGGACCCGCCGCCCGACGAGCGCGCTCGCCAGGAGCGCGAACCCCCGGTTGCCCAGGCGGTTGAAGGCCGGCATCGTCTCCGCCCCGCCGGAGATCCGGTCGCCGCTCACGACGTCGTACCCCCGGTTGATCCGGTCGAGGAAGTCGGGCAGGCGATCCATCGGGTAGGTGTCGTCGCAGTCCGTCGTGACCACCACGGGCCGGTCGGGTTCGAGGACGGCCCTTCGCACGGCGACCCCGTACCCCCGGGGCTCCTGTTCGATGACCCGCGCGCCCCTCTCCCGGGCGATCTCGGGCGTGCGGTCGCTCGACCCGTCGACGCAGACGACCTCGGCCCGGCCGTCCGTGACCCGCGCCACGTCGTCGAGCACGCGTCCGACCGCCGCCGCCTCGTCGTACGTGCCCATCACCACGGCGACGTCGTCGAAGGTGTACTCGCTCACGACCCGCCGTAGCGAGCCGGCGAACTTACGTCTTTAGGTTCGCCAAAAACTCAGGCCCAGTCCGGCGCGGGGGGGCCGCGCTCGGGCACGCGGCGCCGGTGGAGGCGCGCGCTCACGCGGTCCGCGAGCGCGCGGAGGTTGACGGCGTCGTCGCGGTTGTACGAGACGAGCGTGTCGAGGGCGGCGCCGTCGCCGGACTCGTACTCGCGCCACAGGCGGACGGCGTCCCGTCCCGAGATGTCCGGGCGGTCGCGCTCGATGCCCAGGTCGCGCTCGACGGTCTTCAGCCCGCCCGTCAGGTCGAGCGACCGGCAGGGGTAGATCAGGTCGAGGTGCGGGCGGTCGAGGTCGACGCCGAACGACGTCTCGAGGAAGGGGACGTCGAACCGCGCGCCGTTGAACGTCACCAGGAGCGGCGCGTCCGCGAGCAGGTCACGGAGCGCGTCGGCGGTGAGGTCGTCGCCGCGGACGAGCGTCGTCGTCTCGCCGGCGCGGTGACAGCTGACGGTCGTGACGCGGTCGCGGTCGTGGTCCAGCCCCGTCGTCTCGATGTCGAAGAAGGCGGCGTCCTCGCGGAAGTTCTCGTAGAGCCGCCACCGCTCGCCGGAGGGGAACCGACGGTCGAAGAAGTCGGCGTCGCCGCGGGCGAGCGGGCCGGTCGCCTCCGCGAGGAACGCCTCGATCCGCTCGGCCGTCGTCTCCCCGACCAGCCCGGGGTCGAACTCGTCCCAGCAGGTGACGCCGGCCTCCCACAGCGTCCGCTCGGTGGCCTCGCCCACGCCGCGAACGGGGATGAAGCTCTGCTCGATGCGCACGTGGGTGGGCGGGCGCCGGCCGCACCTAAAGTTCCCGTTCGGCGCGCGCGAACCTCACCCCGACCGCGAACCTCACTCCGTCCCGCCGACCGCGTCCCGGACCGCCCCGCCGAGGTCGGCCATCGACACCGTGCGGGCGTCGACGGTCGGCGCGTCGACCGCCCGCTCGGTGTACCCCGTTCCCGTCGCGACGAGCACCACGTCCTCGTCGGGGGCGAACTCGCCCTCGGCGGCCAGCCGTCGGGCACCGGCGAGCGGCGTCGCACACGACGTCTCGACGAACAGCCCCGCCGCCTCGGCGACCGACGCGCGGGCGTCGAGCGTCTCCTCGTCGGGCACGGCGACCGCCGCGCCGCCCGTCTCGCGGGCCCCCCGGAGCGCCCGCGTGCCGCTCGGCGGGTCGGCGTTGGCGATGGAGTAACACACCGTCTCCCCGCCCTCGACGGCCGTCACCTCGTCGCGCCCGGCGGCGTCGGCGTCCGCGATCGGCGCACACGGCGCCGCCTGCGTCAGGTACAGGCGGGGGACCCTCGGGATCGCTCCGGCGGCGTCGAGTTCGCGAAACGCCTTCCAGACCCCGCTGGCGTGGCCGCCGCTGGAGACGGGCATCACGACGGCGTCGGGCGCATCCGGCGCGAACGACTCCGCCACCTCGAGCCCCGTCGTCTTCTGTCCGGCCACGCGGAGTGGCGTGTCGGAGTTGACGAAGGCGACGTCGTGCTCGCGACCCACGCGGAGCGCCTCGTGGTAGAGGTCGCCGTACGACCCCCCGACCCGGAGGATCGTCGGGTCGTGACGCGCGATGAGTTCGAGGCGCTCGGTCGGGATGTCGGCCGGGACGAGCACGACGCAGTCGAGCCCCTCGCTCGCGGCGTGGGCGGCCATCGAGCGGGCCATGTTGCCGTGCGAGACGGTCCCCACGGCGTCCGCGCCGGCCGCGAGCGCCCCGGCGACCCCGACGGCGCTCCCGCGGTCCTTGAACGTGCCCGTCGGGTGTGCGCCCTCGAACTTGACGTGGATCCGGGCGCCGACGTCGGCGTCGAGGCGCGGCGCGCGGACCAGCGGCGTGCCCCCGACGGACGCGCCGAGGCCGACCGGCGGGTCGACCGGGAGGAGGTCGCGGTAGCGCCAGACCGACCCGTCCCGCCCGTCGGGCCACGCGAAGCCCCCGGGGTCCGTGTCGACCCAGTACGGTTCGCCACAGTCACACCGCTCGCCGTCGCCGAGCGACGCCGTCGCCCCGCAGGCATAACAGACGAGTGGGACGTCCATGTCCGCCAGTGAGAGGCGGCGACGAAAAGCCCACCGGCGTGGGCGGTCCGTCGGCGGCCATTCCGCGTCTGCGGTCGACCGCCGCCGACCCGGCCTGACCGCCTCCCCAGACCGTCGCCCGACGACTCAAACGCACGTCGTAGCGTACGGAAGGCCTTTATCGCCGTTCGCGGATCCGGATCGCGTGCTTCGACGCCGCTCGCTCGCCGTCGGTGGGCTCTTGCTCCTCGTGGTGCTGGCGGGCTGTTCGGCCGCCGGCTCGCTCTCCATGCAGTCCGCGGCCGACGACGCGACGCTCGCCGCGGCGGCGAGCCGGTCGCCGCCGCCCGTCGGCGAGGCGTCCGACGGCGAGCGCGTCGTCCGGGAGGCCATCGAGAACGGGTCGGCGACGGTCGAGGGGCGCAGCCCGCCCGTCGAGTCGGGACTTCCCTTCGAACACGACGGGCGATACTACAACCTCTCGTGGTCGGTGGTCGACCGGCGGCCCGGGACCTCCGTCAGGGTGGGCGTCGACTACAACGGGACGGCGCCGGACGCCGCGACGGTCGCCTACGGGGAGCTCTCGAACGCCGACCGCGCGATGCTCGCCGGCGCCCTCCCCCGGCAGACCGACAACCTGCGCGAGGGCCCCGACTTCGGCGTCGCCGCCACGTACAGCGGGACCGAACGCGACCGGTCGGTGCTGCTCGACGGGGAGTACGGGGCCGTCAGGTACGAGGGCGAGACCTACCCCGTCACCGTCGAGGACACCGAGCGGGTCACGATCGAGTCCTACCGCTACATCGCGACCGAGGTCGCCGACAGCAGCGCGGCCTACGCCGGCCAGCTCCGGTCCGCGTACCTGTTCACCCTCTCGGGGCTGTCCGACGCCGAACGGGCGGTCGTCGAGGCGGCGATCGACGACACCTACTACGCCGACTCCTCCGACGACGAGGCGTTCCGGGCGGTGCTCGAGATCTTCCGGCGACACGACGCCGTCCGGCGAACCGAGTACCGGGGGACCTGGCTCGTCTCCTACGAGGGCGAGAGCTACGTCGCGGAGCTCTCCTACCAGGGGTTCGACCTGTCCTGACGCCGTCGACGAACCCCCCGTCACCGGCTGGGGCTCCGTCACGAACGGTGCGAGCGCGGCCGGGCCGTCACGGCAGCGTCACGGCGGCCCACGACGGCGCGCGGCCTACTCCGTCGGCACGCCGTCGGGGTACCGCTCCGCCAGCAGGTCCTCGTAGGACTGGACCTGCACGACCGGACGGCGCCCCTCGGGCGGCGCGCCGACCGTCACGACCCGGGCCGGGTCGCCGTAGGGGTTGTGCAGGAGGTGCGGGACCCCCTCGTCGAACCGGAGCAGGTCGTCCTCGCCGAGAACGAACGCGCCGTCCTCGACCTCGACGCGCACGCGCCCGGCGAGGACGTGGTAGAACTCCCGCTGGCGTTCGTGGTAGTGGTAGGCGTTCTGCGAGAGTCGGGTGCCGGGCGCGAGCGTCGCCACGTTGTAGTTGTAGTCCGCGATCCCGATCGCGGGCGACACCTCGCGGCGCTCGCCCGGCTTCTCGGGGTTTGTCGGCACGTCGTCGAGCGACAGGCGGTCGTAGCCCTCCGTCATGGGCCCACGCGCGGCCGGCGGCGAGGTAAGGCTGCCGGCGGGCACTGGACGACGGCGCGCCGGGAGCCCGCCCCGGCGAGCGCCGTCCACGCACGGGGGTCGCCGCCCGCACGGGGTGTCTTTTTCATCCGGCGACGCCAAGTGGGCGGCGTGTTCCCCGCACCCGGAACGGCGATGCAGGTCGGACTGCCGGCGGGCGTGTCCCCCGACGTGGTCGTCGTCTTCGGCGTCATCCTCCTCGCGCTCGCGCTGTTCGTGACGGAGCTGCTCCCGGTCGACGTCACCGCCATCCTCGTCATGGTGTTGCTGATGCTCCTCGGGCCGGACGGGGTGGCGAACTTCACGCGGATATCGAGCAGCGAGGCGATCTCGGGGTTCTCCAGCCCGGCGACGATCACGGTCCTGGCGATGCTGATCCTCAGCTCCGGGATCAGCGGGACGGGGGTCGTGCAGATCCTCGGGCGCGAGATGGCCCGGTTCGCCGGCGACAGCCTCGACAGGCAGCTGTTCGCGACGATCGCGGTGTCCGGGCCCGTCTCCGGCTTCGTCAACAACACGCCAGTCGTCGCCATCCTCGTGCCCGTCGTCTCGGACATCGCCCACCAGGGGAGGACCTCGCCGTCGAAGCTGCTCATCCCGCTCTCCTACGCCTCGATGTTCGGGGGGATGCTCACGCTCATCGGGACGTCGACGAACATCCTCGCGAGCGACATCTCGGCGCGCCTGCTGGGTCGTCCGTTCTCGATGTTCGAGTTCACCCAGCTCGGCGTCGTCGTCCTCGTCGTCGGGTCGGCCTACCTGCTGACCGTCGGCCACCGCCTCCTCCCCGAGCGCATCCCGCCCGAGGAGGGGTACATCCAGGAGTACGCGATCGAGGAGTACCTGACCGAGGTCGTCGTCGACGAGGCGTCCCCGCTCGTGGGCAAGGCCGTCGAGGACGCGATCGACCACGTCGAGTTCGACGCCGACATCCTCCAGGTCGTCCGCGACGGGGAGGAGCTCCTCCAGCCGGCCGAGGGGAGCGTGATCCGGCCGGGCGACCTGCTCCGGCTGCGGACCGACCGGACGACGCTCGGCGACCTCCTCGACCGGGAGACGCTCGCGCTCGCGGGCGACCCGCGGACGGAGGCGGACCTCGAGCCGGATGCGGAGACCGAGCAGACCCTGGTGGAGGTCGTCGTCCCCCGCGGGTCGGCGCTCGTCGGGGAGTCGCTCGCCAGTTCGACGTTCCGCCAGCGGTACGACGCGAACGTGCTCGCGTTCCGGAGCCGCGGCGAGACGATCCGCGAGCGGATGGACGAGCGCCGGATCCGGGTGGGCGACACGCTCCTGTTGCAGGCGCCGCCGAACAGCATCGACCGCCTCGCGGCGAACGACGACTTCATCGTCGCCCACGAACCGTCGGCGCCGGACTACCGGACGGAGAAGATCCCCCACGCGGCGGCGATCATGGCCGGCGTCGTCGGCGTCGTCGCGGTCCCGTGGGGGACGGTCGGGCGTCTCCTCGCCGGCGCGACGGGCGTCGCCGCGTTCGAGGCGCTCGCGGCGCTGTCGCTTCCCATCCTCGTCACGGCCCTCGCCGGCGTCGTCGCGATGGTCGCGACCGGCGTGATACGGCCCGGCGAGCTCTACGACGCTGTCGAGTGGGACGTCATCCTGCTGCTGGCGGGCATCATCCCGCTGGGCATGGCGCTCGAACAGACCGGCGGCGCCGACCTCGTCGGCAGCCTCGTCGCCGCGACCGGGTCGTACCTGCCGGTGCTCGGCGTCCTCTGGGTGTTCTACGTCGTCACCGGCCTCGTGACGGGCGTCATCTCCAACAACGCGAGCGCCGTCCTCATGATCCCCGTTGCGGTCGAGGCCGCCGCCCAGCTGGGGGCGAACCCCTTCGCGTTCGTGCTCGCGGTGACCTTCGCCGCCTCGACGTCCTTCCTCACCCCGGTCGGCTACCAGACGAACCTCTTCGTCTACGGACCCGGCGGGTACCGCTTCAGCGACTTCTTCCGGGTGGGGGCGCCGCTGCAGCTCCTGCTCTCGGTCGTGACCGTCCTCGGCATCGCCGTCTTCTGGGGGGTGTAGGCCGGCCGTCGCGGCCGCCTGCCGGCGGTCGCGACACGGGCGACGCCGGCGGCCGCGACACCGGGACGCGAGTGCCGTGGGACGATTCCACAGAGTTATGACCCGCTGGACGGTGGGGGGACACATGCGCGACGTCCTCGACTACGTCGACCTCGAGGCCGACCTCTCGGAGGAAGAGCGGATGGTCCGCGACACCGCCCGGGAGTTCGTGACCGAGGAGGTCAAACCCGACATCGGCGAGCACTACGAGAACGGCACCTTCCCGACCGAGCTCATCGGCGAGATGGGCGATCTGGGCTTTTACGCGCCCAACCTGGAGGGGTACGGGTCGCCGAACGTGAGCGAGCGGGCGTACGGCCTCCTGATGCAGGAGCTGGAGGCGGGCGACTCGGGGCTCCGCTCGCTGGCGAGCGTCCAGGGTGCCCTGGTGATGTACCCGATCCACGCCTACGGGAGCGAGGCACAGAAGGAACGCTACCTGCGCGACCTGGGGAGCGGCGACGTCGTCGGCTGTTTCGGCCTCACGGAGCCCGAACACGGGTCGAACCCCTCGGCGATGGAGACACGGGCCGAGCGGGACGCCGACGGCTACGTGCTCAACGGATCGAAGACGTGGATCACGAACTCGCCGATCGCCGACGTCGCGCTCGTCTGGGCGCGTGACGTCTCCAGCGACGGAGACCCCGTCCGGGGGTTCCTCGTCGAGACCGACCGGAGCGGCTTCTCGGCCAACCACATCGAGGACAAGCTCTCGATGCGGGCGTCGGTCACGGGCGACATCGGGCTGTCCGACGTGCGCGTCCCCGGGGAGAACGTCCTCCCGGGCGTCGAGGGGATGAAGGGGCCGCTCTCCTGTCTCACCCAGGCGCGGTACGGGATCGCGTGGGGCGTCGTCGGTGCCGCCCGGGACTGCTTCGAGGCGGCCCGGAGCTACGCGCTCGACCGCGAGCAGTTCGGCGGGCCGATCGCCCGGTTCCAGCTCCAGCAGCGGAAGCTCGCGGAGATGGCGACGGAGATCACGACGGCGCAGCTGCTCGCCCACCGGCTCGCAGACCTCAAGGAGCGCGGGGACCTGCGTCCCCAGCAGGTGTCGATGGCCAAGCGGAACAACGTCAGCATGGCCAGAGACCAGTCCCGCGTCGCCCGGGAGATGTTCGGCGGGAACGGGATCACGACCGACTACCCGCCGATGCGACACGCCCAGAACCTCGAGACCGTCTACACCTACGAGGGCACGCACGACATCCACACGCTGATCCTCGGCGAGGACCTGACCGGGATCCCCGCCTACGAGTGACGGGTCAGCGCGACTCGCGGTCGGTGCCGAACGGCGTCGAGGGGGCGAGCCCGGTCCGCCCGTGCCCCCTGCCGACCCCGGCCAGGGCCGACGCGAGCGCGCCGCTCGCGAGCTGCTGGGCCGCGTAGAACGCCACGACGACGACCGCGGCGCGCTCGACGCCGAGCGCCGCCGCGACGGCCAGCGAGACGCCCAGGTTCTTGAGCGTGCTCGCGTACAGCAGGGCGACCGCCTCCGACCCCGAGAGCGGCCCGACCCACCGACCCGCGGTCGCGACCACGCCGCCGACGGCCATCGTCCCGAGCGCACACGCGGCGACGACGGCGAGCCGTCCGGCGGGGACCGTGCTCGGTTCGGCGCCCGCGATGCTCGCGTACAGCAGGAGGAAGACGGCCAGGAGCGCGATCCGGTCGGTCGTGCGCTCCGAGACGGCGCCGTCGGGGACGAGCCACGCCGCCGCACCCCCCGCGCCGACCACCAGCGCCAGCGTCCGGGCGACCGAAGCGACGGGAACCGTCGCGCCCGGGGCCGCGACCGTCGAGAAGACCGCCGGTACGGCGACCGGCGCGACGAGGAGCGACCCGAGGGCGCCGGCGGTCGCGAGGAAGCCGTCGCCCCGGCTCAGGTCCGTCCACACGAGCGCGCTGCCGGCGGTCGTCGGCGCGGCGACGACCACGAGCAGGGCCGCCGTCGCCCCGGCGGGGAGGGCGGCGGGCGCGACGAGCGCGACGAGCGCGGGCACGACGAGGTAGGACGTGACGAGCACCGTCGCGACGAACGCGCCGGCCCGCCTCCCGGACCGGCCGGCGACCCCGACGCCGTGGAGCGAGGTGAACACGAGGCCGGCGACGAGAAGCGTCGTGAACGGCGCGATCGACTCTCCGAAGCCGGGGGCGACGACGCCGGCGACGGTTCCGAGCGCGACGACGGCCACGGCGCGGAGGCGCGACAGCGTTCCGACGAGCGGCACGCCGCGTCCGTGGTCGGTGGGTCGGTTTAGACCTTTCGCGAGCGACCCGAGTCGGTACAGCGACATGCGGTGTACGCGCTGGCGCACGGACGGCGGTAACGGCCGGTTTCGGGCGGCGAGGGGGGGACGATGCGGCGCCCGGGACTGGCGGGTGCGGCGAGAAAAGCGGGACCTTACCGGCCCGCGTGGCACTCTTTGCGGCCGTCGTCGACGGTCTTTGCGTGGATCCCCAACGGTCCCTGTGGTCGGCGTCGGCCCCCTTTGCGTGAACCCGCCACGGTCTTTGTAGATCGGCAGACGGCGTATGCGGGCCGCAACCCGGCGCATAACAAAACGCCGGCGTGGGCGAGATGCGGTGGGTGTCACACCCGATGAAGACACGTACGATATCGCAAGTTTTGGTCGTCCTCGTGACGCTCTCGCTCGTCGCGAGCGGGATCGGGGCGGCACAGGGCCCCGCCGCGCCCATGTGCGTCTCCGAGGACAGCGACCAGTCACAGACACAGGCGTTCGCCCGCGAGCAGACACAGTCACAGTCGGGCGAAGACAGCACGCAGAGTCAGAGCCAGACCGCGGTGATGGTGGCCGGCCAGGACCAGTGTGGCGAGGACAACGCCGCCGACCAGCTGCAGATGCTGGAGCAGTTCCAACGGCAGACACAGGCCGGCGAGGACAACGCACAGGACCAGTCCCAGGCCTCCGGCCAGTCGGCGGCCGCCACCCAGCGCGGCGAGGACAACGACCAGTCCCAGGAGCAGTCGCTCGGCCAGGGGCAAGAGCAGTCCCAGAACGGCGAGAACCTGGACCAGACGGGCAGCCAGGACGCCGGCCAGGCGCAGATGCAGCGCTAGGAGGGCGAGGAGAACGTACAGAGCGTCTACCAGCGCCTCCGGCAGATCCAGCGGCAGGTCCAGGTCACCGTCGGGAACGCGATAGAGGATAGCTTCCAGGCAGGCGCCCAGACGGGCGAGCAGAGCCAGACCGTCCGCCAGGACGGCGAGGACAGCACGCAGGACGTCTCCCAGGAGTTCGACCAGGAGAACGTCCAGCGCCAACGGGCCGACGACAGCGAGCAGCGCTCGAGCCAGTCGGTCCGACAGGACGACCAGGTGCGCCAGAGCGCCATCGATAGCATGCAGTCGGTGTCCCAGCTGATCGACCAGGTCGCGTCGCAGCGCCAGGTCGGCGAGGACCTCCTCCAGGAGCACCTGCAGGCCGCGCGCCAGCAGGCGAACGTCCACCAGTGGGGCGAGGACAACGACCAGAGCCTCGGCCAACAGATCGCCCAGGACCAGTCCCAGCGACAGAACGCCGAGGACAGCGAGCAGTCCCAGGAACAGTCCGCCCGCCAGCAGGCGAACATGCGCCAGTGGGGCGAGAGCAACGACCAGGAGCAGAACCAGGACATCGACCAGGACCAGGCCCAGCGCCAGCGCGGCGAGGACAACGAGCAGGACCAGGCCCAGACCGCTCGTGAGGGGCCCGGGAACATGCGTCAGTGGGGCGAGGACAACGACCAGGCCGCCAGCCTGGACCTCATCCAGAGCCAGGACGCCTTCCAGATCGGCGAGAGCAACGCGCAGTCCCAGAGCCAGCGTGCCCGGCAGGGCCCGGCGAACGTGCGCCAGTGGGGCGAGAGCAACGACCAGGACCTCGTTCTGAACATCGCACAGGACCAGTCGTCGTCCCAGGCCGGTGAGGACAACGACCAGTCCCAGTCCCAGCGTGCCCGAACCGGACGGGCGCAGACGACCCAGCGCGGTGAGGACAACGCTCAGAGCCTGAGTCAGGACATCGACCAGTCCCAGGACCAGGCACAGCGGGGCGAGGACAACAGCCAGGACCAGTCCCAGGACAGCCGTCAGCGCGGCCGTGCGACGCAGGACGGCGAGGACAACGACCAGGACCGGGACCAGTCGGCCGACCACACCCAGTCCCAGACCCAGCAGGGTGGGGACAACGACCAGTCCCAGTCCAACGACCAGCGCGAACGCACCACGCAGTCGGGCGAGGACAACGACCAGGACCAGGACCAGTCCGTCGACCAGGCCCAGAGCCAGAACCAGGCTGGCGAGGACAACGACCAGTCCCAGTCCCAGTCCAACGACCAGCGCCAGCACGCCACGCAGTCGGGCGACGACAGCAGCCAGTCCCAGGACCAGACGTCCACCCAGGGCCAGGGTCAGGACCAGACCGGCGAGGACAGCGACCAGACCCAGGAGCAGTCCAGCGACCAGGGTCAGGACGCCACGCAGTCCGGTGACGACAGCGACCAGACCCAGAGTCAGACCTCGGGTCAGGAGCAGGCCCAGACCCAGGACGCCGACGACAGCAGCCAGTCCCAGGACCAGACGTCCGACCAGGACCAGGACTCGGAGCAGACCGCCGACGACAGCAGTCAGTCCCAGGACCAGACCTCGAGTCAGGCCGAGGGACAGAGCCAGACCGGCGAGGACAACGAGCAGGACCAGAGCCAGACGTCCGACCAGGACCAGGACCAGACGCAGTCCGGCGAGGACAACACCCAGACCCAGGACCAGTCCTCGGGTCAGGGCCAGTCCCAGACCCAGTCGGGTGAGGACAACACGCAGAGCCAGAGCCAGACGTCCGACCAGGACCAGTCCCAGACCCAGTCGGGTGAGGACAACACGCAGAGCCAGAGCCAGA
>JBDGTB010000011.1:20638-24447 GCA_042217235.1 Haloferacaceae archaeon
CAGGACCAGTCCCAGACCCAGTCGGGTGAGGACAACACGCAGAGCCAGAGCCAGACGTCCGACCAGGACCAGTCCCAGACCCAGTCGGGTGAGGACAACACGCAGAGCCAGAGCCAGAGCGTGAGCCAGACGCAGAGCCAGAGCCAGTAAACCGAACGAACAGTCAGCAAACCGAACGAGGGGCTCGCCGCCAGCCCGCGGTACCCCGGCGGCAGTTCCTTTCTTTCAGCATGAGAACACATATCAACCGAAGTTCGCTGCTGGTACTCCTCGTCGCGGCCGCGGTCGTCACCGGGACGGTCGGGCTCGCCGGCGGGTTCCCAGCCGGGGGCGACATCGCGGGACAGCAACTGATCCCGGGTGACGGCCAGCAGACGAGCGCAGCGACTGGCGGATCGAACGCCGGCGGCGTGACCGACGCGAACGCCGGTGAATCGAGCGACTCCGGTTCGGCGCAGGCCGGTTCCGGCCCCGACGCCTCGACGCCCGGACCTGCCGGGTCGACGGCCGACGGGGACGCGGCGTCCGCGAGCGACGGGAGCGGGAACGAGCAGACCCAGGAGAGTTCGGGCCCGGGCGCTCCGACGGGCGACGACGGTAGCGACAGCGACGGTAGCGACGGCAACGACGACGGCGGTGGTGACGACGACGCTGACGCCGACGACGCCGGGTCCAGCGACGGGAGCGGGAACGAGCAGACCCAGGAGAGTTCGGGCCCGGGCGCGCCGACGGGCGACGACCGTGGCGCCGGCGGTGACGACGGCGGTAGCGACGACGGCGACCAGGGCGCCGACGGTCGGCAGGGCACGGGCGGTCACGGGAGCGACGACGACGTCGACGGCGCCGACGGCGCCGAGGGCGACGTGAACGCCGGCGACGACCCGGTTAGCGACGGCGACGAGCAGTCGAACAGCCAGTCGGCCGACCAGTCACAGGGACAGCGCCAGACCGGCGAGGACAACGACCAGTCCCAGTCCCAGGGGGTCCTCCGCGGGCAGAGCCAGGAGCAGACCGGCGAGGACAACGACCAGGACCAGTCACAGGCCGCCGGACAGCGGCAGTCCCAGTCTCAGACCGGCGAGGACAACGACCAGGACCAGTCCCAGCAGTCCGACGCCACCCAGCAGCAGGACCAGGCCGGCTCGGACAACGCACAGAACGAGGAACAGCGCAGCGCCGACCGCCAGGGACAGACGCAGTCGGGTGAGGGCAACGACCAGGAACAGTCCCAGCAGTCCGACCAGGCCCAGGAACAGGCCCAGTCCGGCGCGGACAGCGAACAAGGCCAGAGCCAGAACTCGGACCAGGGCCAGGGGCAGGCTCAGACGGGTGAGGACAACGACCAGTCCCAGAGCCAGACGGACGACCAGTCCCAGGACCAGCGCCAGACGGGTGAGGACAACGACCAGTCCCAGGGGCAGTCCGACTCGCAGACGGGAACGCAGGTCCAGTCCGGCACGGACAACGAGCAGTCCCAGTCGGCGACGAGCGACCAGACCCAGGACCAGCGCCAGTCCGGCGCGGACAACGACCAGTCCCAGGGACAGGCCACCGACCAGGGGCAGTCCCAGAGCCAGTCGGGGACGGACAACACCGAGACGCAGGACCAGAGCGCCGAGCAGAGCCAGAGTCAGGACCAGTCGGGGTCCACGAGCGAGCAGGGGCAGAGCCAGAACGTCGAGCAGTCCCAGGACCAGACCCAGACCGGCGCGGACAACGACCAGGACCAGGGGCAGACCGCGGACCAGGGGCAGTCCCAGAGCCAGTCGGGTGACGACGGCGACCAGGACCAGCGCCAGACGTCCGACCAGGACCAGAGCCAGGCCCAGGCGGGGTCGGACAACAGCCAGACCCAGAGCCAGACGTCAGACCAGGACCAGCAGCAGGACGGAAGCGGCGGCGAGAGCGGCCAGCAGCAGTCCGTCGACCAGTCCCAGACCCAGGAGCAGACGGCGGCCGACAGCGGCTCCGGACAGGGCCAGGGACAGTCCCAGGGGACGACCACCTCGTCCGACGGTCAGACGACCACCACCGTCCAGGTCACCGTCGAGATCACCGTCAACGGCGAGTCCTACCAGGGACAGACGCAGGTGTCAAGCCAGACCCAGACCCAGCAGTCGGGCACCGCGATGACCGACGGTGGCCAGACGCAGGGCCAGACCGTGGTGCAGAACCAGGTGCAGGTACAGGTCGGCGACGACAACGAGCAGAGTCAGAGCCAGTCGGCCGACCAGGACCAGTCCCAGGCGACCGACGGCGACTCGTCGGGCGACGGCGACGCCCAACAGCAGAGTCAGTCCACCGTCCAGAACCAGGGCCAGACGCAGGTCGGCGACGACAACGAGCAGAGTCAGAGCCAGAGCACCTCCGAGACCCAGCGACGGAGCGACGGGGGTAGCTCGGACGGCAGCAGCTCCGACGGGAGTAGCGAGAGCGACGGCAGCAGCTCCGGGAGCGGTTCCGGCGACGGGGACGACGACGATGGTTCGAGCAGTTCGGACGACAGTAGCTCCGACGGTAGTTCGGACAGCAGTAGTTCGGACAGCAGTAGTTCGGACGGTAGTGGTGACGGCGGGAGCGCCGACAGTAGCTCCGACGGTAGCTCAAACGACGGAAGCGACACCAGTAGTCCGAGCAGTTCGGATAGCAGTAACGACAGCGGCGATAGCAGTGGTAGTTCGGACAGTAGCGAAAGCGACAGCGGAAGCAGTTCGGACGGCAGCAGTAGCTCCGACGACGGCAGCAGCGACGGCAGTAGCTCCGACGGGAGCTCCGACGACGGAAGCGACGACAGCGGTAGTTCGGGCAGCCCCAGCAGTTCCGACGGCAGTTCGGGCGGGGGTAGCTCCGACGACGGCAGCCAACAGTAGCGAGACGCGTCGAGCGCGAGCCGGCACCCGGCGTGCCGGCCGTTCGTCGCGGCGTGCCGTCGGCGGGGACGACGGACGCCGAATTGATATAGCGACATAGGATTCATTCGGTCGCGAGCGAACGCCCTCGCGGCGACCCGCTTATGTCGGAGGCCGCCGACCGGCGAGTGAGATGTGCGGCCGATACAGCCTGTTCGCGTCGCCGGCGACCGTCGGCGAGCGGTTCGACGTGGACGCGGACCTCGAACCGCGGTACAACTGCGCGCCGGGGCAGTCCCTCCCGGTGATCACGAACGCGGCGCCCGACCGGGTCACGCGCGCGGAGTGGGGGCTGGTGCCCGAGTGGGCCGACGACGACGCGAACCCGCCGATCAACGCACGGGCCGAGACGATCGCCGAGAAGCCGACCTTCGCCGACGCCGTCGAGCGGCGACGCTGTCTCGTTCCGGCCGACGGCTTCTACGAGTGGGTCGAGGTCGACGGCGAGACGCGCCCCCACCGGGTGGCGTTCGAGGACGACCGTCCCTTCGCGATGGCGGGAGTCTGGACGCGCTGGACGCCCTCGACCGCCCAGTCCGGCCTCGACGAGTTCGGCGCCGGCGGCCCCGCGGCGCCCGAGTCGCGGGAGACGTTCGCCGTCGTGACGACCGAACCCAACGACCTCGTCGCCGACCTCCACCACCGGATGGCCGTGATACTCGCCGCCGACGAGCTTCGCGCCTACGAGGTGTCCCGGCGCGTCAACGACCCGACGAACGACGCGGCCGACCTGGTGGAGCCGGTGGACGCGTGACCGTCGCGATCCAGCGTCGGGGTCCCGGCGACGGATCAAATCACAGTGTATGGGGCCACATTTGTAGTGCAGTACTGGATTTCGTGATTTGCGTTCCGGGCGGCGGTGTTAGAAACGCCTACTTCTCGTGTTTAAGTCCCTAATCG
>JBDGTB010000004.1:0-24195 GCA_042217235.1 Haloferacaceae archaeon
CGAGAACCACGACATGACCTACATCGTGTTCAACAACGAGATCTTCGGGCTGACCAAGGGCCAGACCTCGCCCACGTCGCCGAAGGGGCACAAGTCCAAGACCCAGCCCCACGGCAGCGCCAAGGACCCGGTCCGGCCGCTCTCGCTCGGCCTGACGTCCGGCGCCTCCTTCGTCGCCCGCACGGCCGCGGTCAACCCGAACCAGGCCAAGGAGATCCTCGTCGAGGCGATGGAGCACGACGGGTTCGCCCACGTCGACTTCCTCACGCAGTGTCCGACCTGGAACAAGGACGCCAAGCAGTACGTCCCGTACGTCGACGTCAACGAGTCCGACGACTACGACTTCGACCCGACGGACCGGCGCGAGGCCCAGGAGATGATGCACGAGACCGAGGACAAGCTGTACGACGGCGAGGTCCTCACCGGCGTCTACTACCGCGACGAGGAGCGACCGTCGTACGGCCAGGAGAAGCGGGCCATCGGCGAGATGCCCGAGGAGCCCCTCGCGGAGCGGTACTTCGACGACGACTACGAGTGGGAGCGTTCGTACGACGAGTTCCTCGACAAGCACCGGTAGGCCCACGCGCGGGGCGGCGAGAACGGGTGGGCGAAACGCCCGCCTGCGGCCCGTCACGCGGTCGATCGTCCGACGCGAATCCAGTTTGTCGATTCGGAAGGTATTTTTTCCGCGACCCAAAAAGGACGGTGTATGGACTCCACGTCGACGGAGGGGCGGATCCTCGACGCGCTGGAGGAGGACGCCCAGGCGTCGTACGCCGAGATCGCGGAGCGGGCAGGGGTTTCGAAGCCGACGGTCCGCAAGTACATCGACAAGCTCGAGGAGGAGGGGGTGATCGTCGGCTACTCGGCCGAGGTCGACCCGAAGAAGCTCTCGGGACAGTCGATCGCCCTCGTGGGGATCGACGTGGCGAGCGAGCGGTACGTCGAGGCGACCCGCGCGCTCCGGGAGATGGACGCCGTCGAGGCGCTGTACACCTCCTCCGGCGACCACATGCTCATGGCGGAGGTGCGCGCCCCGGACGGCGACGCGCTGGGCGACGTGATAAACGACGACATCCTCGCGACGGAGGGCGTCACCGCCGCACACCCGTCCTTCCTGCAGGAGCGACTGAAGTAGCGCCCGATCGCCGACAGCGGGGCCGTCGTCGGGGGCGTTCGCGCCGCCGATCGACGGATCGATCCGCGCCACGCCGTCCAGGCGATCCCCGAGCCCCCGCGTGGTCGCGCCGCGCCGTCACTCGGTCACCTTCCCGTCCCTGCGGTCCCGCTCTCTGGCCTCCCGGGAGCGCTCGTCCGGGTCGCCGTGCCCCCCGCCGCCGGGGGTGAGCAGCGTCACGGTGGTCCCGGCGCTCACGTCGACCGAGGCCTTCGACGGGACCCGCTCGCCGTCGACGAGGTTCTCGCCCGTGGCTCCGTCCTCGCCGCCCTCGACGCCGGCCGGCGCCGTGCGTCGCCGCTCCGTGAGCAGCGACACGGTCGCGTCGGCCTCGACGGTGACCGACCGTTCGAGGCCCAGTCCCCCCCGGTACTGGCCGTCGCCGCCGCTCGACTCCCGGAGCGCGTACCGCTCGACCCGGAGCGGATACTCGGTCTCGAGGGCCTCGATCGGGGTGTTGAGCGTGTTGGTCATCCCGACCTGGACCCCGTCCATGCCGTCCCTGTCGGGTCGGGCGCCGAAGCCGCCGCCGACCGTCTCGTAGTAGGTGAACTCGCCCGTGCGGTCGCCGACGACGAGGTTGTTCATCGTGCCCTGCCCGCCGGCCGGCACGCGGTCGGGGACCGCCCGGGCGAGCGCCGCGAGGACGACGTCGGTGACCCGCTGGCTGGTCTCGACGTTCCCGCCGACCACCGCGGCGGGCGGGGACGGGTTCAGGACCGTCCCCGCCGGCGCCGAGACGGTCACGGGTTCGTAGCAGCCGTGATTGGGCGGTATCTCGGGGTCCGTGACCGCGCGGACGACGAAGTAGACGGCGCTTTTCGCGACCGACAGCGGCGCGTTGAGGTTCCCGGCGACCTGGTCGGCCGTCCCCGAGAAGTCCACCGCCAGCGACGACCCGTCGACGGTGACGGTCGCCTCGATGGGGACGTCGCCGTCCGTCACGCCGTCGCCCTCGAGCACGTCGCGCGCCCGGTACTCGCCGTCCGGGAGGGCCGCCAGTTCGGATTCGACGCGTTCGCGCGAGTAGTCGACGACGGCGTCGAAGGCGTCCAGCAGCGACCGACCGTGCTCGTCGAGGAGGTCGCCGAGTCGCTCCTCCGCGCGCTCGTTTGCCGCGCGCTGGGCGCGGAGGTCGGCCCGCCGCTCGTCGGGAGTTCTGACGTTGGCCAGGATCAGGTCGAGAACCTCGTCGTTCGGTTCCCCGCCGTCGACGAGGCGGACTGGCGGTAGCCGGAGTCCCTCCTCGTACACCTCCCGGGCGCCCGGCGGCATGCTCCCCGGGGACCGCCCGCCGACGTCCGCGTGGTGCGCCCGCGAGACGGCGAAGCCGACGACCTCCTCCTCGGGCGCGACGGGCGACACGAGGGTGATGTCCGGGAGGTGGGTGCCCCCCTCGAACGGGTCGTTGACCACGAACACGTCCCCCGGCTTCGGATCTCTCTCCGCGACCACGTCGACGGCGTCGGGCATCGCGCCGAGGTGAACCGGGATGTGTTCCGCCTGCGCGACCATCCTCCCCTCGGCGTCGAACAGGGCGGTCGAGCAGTCCCGCCGCTCCTTGATGTTCGGCGAGTACGACCCGGTGACGAGGACGTGCCCCATCTCCTCGGCGACGCTCTCCAGCTGGTTCCGGAGGATCTCCAGCGTCGCGGGGTCGATCTCGTCGGCCGCCCCGCCGCCCGTGTCGTCGACGCCCTCCGTGCTCGCGTCGGCGTCGGCTCCGCCGGTCCCCGGCGCGGTCGCGTCGTCCCCGGTCATTCGTCGCCCACCTCGGCCACCAGCGCGCCGTCCTCGCGGACGCGGACGCCCCACGCGGGGGGGACGACGGTCGTGCTCTCGTCCTGCTCGACCACGGCCGGCCCGTCGATCGTCCGCCCGGCAGACAGCCGCCCGCGGTGATACACGGGCGTCTCGTACACGCCGTCCGCGAACGTCGCGTCCCTGGTCCCCTTCCGCGCGTCGCCGCTCGCGGCGTGTTCGACGTCCGGTACCGCCCGCTCGACGGTCGCGGTGACGCGACAGTTGACCAGGTGCACCGGCTCGTCCATCCGGTAGCCGTACGCGACCTCGTGGGCCTCCGCGAACCGCTCGGCGGCGGCGCGTGGACTGAACGACTCACCGACCTCGACGGCCAGTTCGAAGCTCTGACCGGCGTACCGCAGGTCGGCGGTGCGCCCGACCGCGGCGCGCTCGGGGGCGCTGACCTCCGCGAGCACCCGGTCGACGAGGGCGGCGTAGACGCCGTCCACCTCGTCGGGGTCGACGGCGTCGAGCGGCCGCCGGTGGGTCCTGACCGCGTCCCGCTTCTCGTCGGCGGCGAGCAGCCCGTACGCGGACAGCACGCCGGACGCCCGCGGGACGACGACCCGGTCCATGTCGAGGCCGTCCGCGATCGAGACGGCGTGCATCGGCCCGGCACCGCCGAACGCGACGAGGACGAACGTCCGTGGGTCGACCCCCCGCTCGACCGTGACCGACCGGATCGCACGCGTCATGTTCGCGTTGGCGACGCGGTAGACGCCCCGGGCAGCCTCGATCGGGCCGTCGACGCCGGCTTCGTCGGCGAGCGCGGCGAGCGCGTCGTGGGCCGCCCCCGCGTCCAGCGACAGCTCCCCCCCGAGGCTGGTGGTCGACCCGAGGTAGCCGAGCACGAGGTCGGCGTCCGTCACCGTCGGTTCGGTGCCGCCCCAGCCGTAACACGCCGGGCCGGGGTCGGCCCCCGCCGAACGGGGGCCGACGCGGAGCGCGCCGCCGGCGTCGACCCGGGCGATCGACCCCCCGCCGGCGCCGACCGTCTCGACGTCGACCAGCGGCGTCCCGACCGGTCGGTCGCCGACCGACCCGTCGGTCGTCCGCTCGACGTCGCCGTCGCGGACGAGGCCGACGTCGCTCGAGGTCCCGCCCATGTCGAACGTGACGAGGCCCGAACCGGGGTCGTCGGCTCCGCCGCCGGCCGTGGCCCGCGCGCCGACGACGCCAGCGGCCGGTCCGGAGAGAACCGTCAGCACGGCGTTCCGTCGAACCGTGTCCGCGTCGGTGATCCCCCCGTTGGCCTGCATGATGCGGGGCTCGGGCACGCCGGCGTCGGCGGCCCGCTCGGTGAGGCGGCCGACGTACCGGTCTATCGCCGGTCGCACGTACGCGTCGACGACGGTCGTCGAGGTGCGCTCGTACTCGCGGAACTCCGCCAGGACCTCGTGTGATGCCGACACGGGAACGTCGAGCTCCGCCCGGAGCAGCTCGGCGACGCGCCGCTCGTTCCCGGGGTGGGCGTACGCGTGGAGGAGCGCGACGGCGACCGCCTCGGCGCCGTCCTCGCGGATCGCGTCGGCCACCTCGCGGACCTCGCCCTCGTCGACCGGCCGTTCGATCCCCTCGGTCGTCGCTCGCTCGCGCACCTCGTAGCGGCGACGCCGCGGCACGAGCGGCGTCGGCTTCTCCGCGTCGAGGTCGTACAGCGACGGCCTGTCCTGGCGACCGATCTCGAGGACGTCACGGAACCCCTCGGTCGTGACGAGGGCGGTCCTCGCGCCCGACCCCTCGAGGAGCGCGTTCACCGAGACGGTCGTCGCGTGCGAGAACTCCTCGATGTCGTCGGGCGAGACGCCGGCGTCGGCGCAGGCCTTCTCGATGCCCGCCATCACGCCCTCGCTCTGGTCCCCGGTGGACGGCACCTTCGCCGCGACGAGCTCGCCGTCGACCAGCAGCGTCACGTCGGTGAACGTCCCGCCGACGTCGACGCCGACGACGCGGTCGGGCATCTACGGCACCCCCCCGACGCCGAGCGGGGTCCGGATACCGGGTCGAGCGACGGCGGTGTCGCGGGCGTTCGTGCGGGCGACGGCGGTGTCGCGGGCGTTCGCGACGGCTCCGGCCGGTACACGGACGGTGCCGTCGTCCTGGGTGATCGCGTCGATCGAACGCCGGTACACAGCCGACCACTTTCGCCCCGACGTAACAAAGTTCACGTGGTCCGCGCTCGACCCAGCGCCATGGGCGGGTCGCGGCTCCCGGGCGCCACGGACGACCCCCGCGTCGTCTGTCACGTCGACATGGACTGCTTTTACGCCTCCTGTGAGCGCCTGCGCGACCCCGACCTGCGCGGCGAGCCGGTCGTCGTCGGGATGGGGTACGAGGCGGGCGAGCCCCACGGCGCGGTGGCGACCGCGAGCTACGAGGCCCGCGCGTTCGGCGTCGAGAGCGCGATGGCCGTCTCGCGGGCGCTCGACCGCCTCCCCCGGCGGGCCGACGCCGACGACCCCGAGGGGACCGGCCACTACCTGCCCGTCGACATGGCCTACTACGAGGAGGTCGCCGCCGAGGTGAAGGCCGTGCTCCACGACTGCGCCGACGTCGTGCGCGAGGTGAGCGTCGACGAGGCGTACCTCGACGCCACCGACCGCACCTCGTGGGACCGCGCGCCGGGCGGCGACCGCCGCCTCGCCGAGGGGTACGCCCGCCACGTCAAGGCGCGCATCGAGCGCGAGGTGGGCGTCCCGGCGAGCGTCGGCGTCGCGCCGAACATGAGCGCGGCGAAGGTGGCGAGCGACCACGACAAGCCGGACGGGCTGGTGGTCGTCCCGCCGGGCGAGGTGCGCGAGTTCCTCGCGCCGCTCCCGACCGAGTCGGTCCACGGCGTCGGCCCGGTCACCGCCGACGAGCTCGCGGGGATGGGGATCGAGACGGCGGGCGACCTCGCCGCCGCGGACCCGGCGGCGCTGCGCGACCGCTTCGGCGCGCGCGGCCGCGAGCTGTACGACCGGGCCCGCGGGGTGGACGACCGGGAGGTGACGCCGACGGGACGACCGAAGAGCCTCTCGCGGGAGTCGGCGTTCGCCGAGGCGACCGACGACGCCGACCGGGTCCGCGAGCGGGCGCGGGCGCTCGCCGCGGACGTGGCCGACCGCGCCCGCCGCGAGGGCGCGCTGTACCGCACCATCGGCGTCAAGGTCGTGACGCCGCCGTTCGACGTCAACACGCGGGCGCGCTCGCTGCCGGGCCCGGTCGACGACCCCGACCTCGTCGAGGAGGTGGCGCTCGAACTGCTCGCGGAGTTCGCCGACGAGACGGTCCGGAAGGTGGGCGTCCGGCTGTCGAAGCTCTCCTTCGCCGACGCCGACCAGTCGGCCCTCGACGCGTGGGAGGGGGAAGAGAGCGGGACCGCCGAGGACGGATCGGGGAGCGCGACCGCCGAGGAGGGGGGCGGCGCGGGCACGCGAGGGACCGACGACCGCGGTCCGCGCCGGGGCGGACAGGCGTCGCTCGGCGACTTCGACGCCTGACGGCGCAGGAGTTAGGGGTTCGGGGGGTGACCGGAGGCCCGTGCCTTCCGTTCGCGCCGCGTGGCACGCCGTCCGCGACTCCCGGACCTGGCTCGTCGCCGCGGCGGTCGGGGTCGTCGACGCCGTGGCACACGCCGCCGCCGTGGGGGGAGCCGTCGCGCTCGTCGGCGACCTGCCGTCGTGGACCGCGGTCCCGACGGGCGCCGTCGTCGTCGCGCTCGCGTTCCCGGTCCACGGCGTCGGGCGCGGCGCGCTCGCCGCTACCGCACGGGCCGCCGCGACGGTCGGGACCCCCGGGCGAGGGCGTCCGCTACGACCCGTCGAGCCGCGTGACCACCGTGGTCGACACGGAGCGCGACCGGCTCCGCCGGGTGACGGCGACGGCGACCTACCGCCAGGACGGGCGACGGCGCTCGATCCGCCGGGCGTACGTCTTCGAGACGGTCGACCGGACCGCCGTGGAGCGCCCGCCCGGGCTGGGCGCTCCGACCGTCAGCGAACTGCTCTGGGACGCCGCGGGCTACTGACGCCCCGCCCGTCGGACGCGGGTCTGACGCGGAACTATGTGGGTTCCACGACAGGGACGGACCGACAGGATGAGCGACAGCGAGCAATCCCAGACCATCACCGTCGCGAACGTGAGCGAGGGGCCCGGCGGCGACGGCACCGCCCCGGGCGCGGCCGTCTCGCTCCCCATCGTCGAGCTCCTGACCGGGCGCGGGTTCGTCACCGGCAAGTCCGGGTCGGGGAAGAGCAACTCGGCGTCCGTCGTCGCGGAGAAGCTGCTCGACGAGGGGTTCGGGCTGCTCATCGTCGACGTCGAGGGGGAGTACTACGGGCTGAAAGAGGAGTACGAGCTGCTGCACGCCGGCGCCGACGAGGAGTGTGACATCCAGGTCGACCCGGAGCACGCAGAGAAGCTCGCCTCGCTCGCGCTCGAACAGAACGTGCCGATCATCCTCGACGTGTCGGGGTATCTCGACGAGGACGTGGCCGACGAGCTCGTCTTCGAGACGGCGCGACAGCTCTTCGCCAAGGAGAAGAAGCTGAAACAGCCGTTCCTCATGCTCGTCGAGGAGGTCCACGAGTACATCCCGGAGGGCGGCGGGATGACCGACGCGGGACGGATGCTCGTGAAGGTCGGCAAGCGCGGGCGCAAACACGGCCTCGGCATCGTCGGCATCAGCCAGCGGCCGGCGAACGTCAAGAAGGACTTCATCACGCAGTGCGACTGGCTCGTCTGGCACCGCCTCACCTGGGACAACGACACGAAGGTCGTCAGGCGGATCATCGACAAGGAACACGCGGGCGCCGTGGAGGACCTGGACGACGGCGAGGCGTTCCTGATGACCGACTGGTCCGAGGCGGTCCGGCGGGTGCAGTTCCACCGCAAGTCGACGTTCGACGCCGGTGCGACGCCCGGGCTCGAGGACTTCGAGCGCCCGGACCTCAAGTCGGTCAGCGGCGACCTCGTGGACGAGCTCCGCGAGATAAGCGAGAAGCAGGAGCGACGCGAGTCCGAGCTCGCGGACCTGCGCCAGGAGATCGAACGCAAGGAGCGAAAGATCGCGGAGCTGGAAGAGGAGCTGGAGCAGGCCCGCGACCTCGAACGGATGGCCGACCGGTTCTCGCAGGCGCTGCTCCGGCGCGCCGACGCGCCGTACCGCGACGGGGACGTCGCGGACGGGGAGGTCGACGCACCCGACGACGGAACGGAGCCGACCGCGTCGAGTGGGGAGGCCGACGCCACGACGGAGCCCCCCGAGCCGTTCCCGAACCCGATGTCCGCGCCCGACCGCGACCGGACGGCGGCCGACGCTGACGCCGACCCCGACGCCGGGGCGGGCGGGCCGACCGGTCCCGACGACGCCGAGGTCGCGGCGGCGGTCGAGGAAAGCGAGGGGGAGGACCGGCTGTCGCTCGGGACGCGGGACGCGCTCGTCGCCGAGGTCGCCGGCCGGGTCGAGGAGCTGGACCCCACGACGACGGGGATGCTCCGTCACTTCCGGGCGGAGGGGCCGGCGGCGCCGGTGGACGCCCACGTCGCCGCGGGCGGCAACGCCGACCGCGAACTCGCCTACAGCCGGCTCCGCTCGCTCCGGCACGCCGACCTCGTCGAGCACACGGGGCGCGGCCGCTACGACTACGCGGTGCCGGCGCTCGTGCGCGCGGAGTACGACGACAAGCTCCACGACGACGACCTCGTCGACGTGGTGCGGGCGGTCGAGGAGACGTTCGTCGACGACCCGACGCCGGGCTGGGGCGTCCGCGACGACGGGTCGGCGTCGCCGCCCGAGGGCGGACCGGACGCGAGCGCCGCGGGCACCGACGCGGAGGCGGTCGACGACGGGCGGACGCCCGACGACGACGCCGAGATCGTCGCCGACGCCGACCCCGAGCCGGCCGGGCCCGCGTTCCGCGAGGACGACGCGGAGTACGTCGACCACGCCGAGTTCGTCGACGACGCGACGGACGAACCGACGGACGAACCGACCGACGGCGTCACGATGGTCGCGGACGGGACGGAGGGACCGGGGCCGAGCGACGCACGCGACGTGATGCCCGAGGACGGCCGCGACGCGGTCGTCGTCGAGGGGACGACCGGGGAGACGAACGGCTCGGCCGAGGGCGACACCGACACCTACGACGCCGAGTTCATCGACTGACGAGGTCCTCGAGCACCGCCCCGGGGTCGTCGGCCTTCGCGACCGCGCTCGCGAGGAGCACGCCGTCCGCGCCGAGTTCGGCCGCGGCGCGCACGTCGTCGCCGGTCGAGACGCCGGCGCCGCAGTACAGGTCGACGCCGGGGTCGACCGCCTCGACGGCCGCGACGGACGCCTCGATCAGCTCCGGGTCCGCGGTGCTCACCGACACGTCCCCGCCGATGAGCTCCGGCGGCTCGACGGCGACGGCGTCGGGGCCGAGCGCGGCCGCCGCCCGGACCTGTCGCGGGGAGTTCGCACAGACGACGCTCCGGAGGCCGGCGCGGTCCGCGGCGCGCACGGCCCCGTCGACGTCCGCGAGCCGCAGGCGGCGCTCGGAGTGGTTGACGAGCGTCCCGGCCGCGCCGGCGTCGGTGACGGACTCCGCGAGCGTGCTGCCCGTGTGGCTGCCGGCGTCGACGGGGGCGACGTGCTGGGCCCACGTCTCGACGCCGGTCGCCGCGACGCGGTCGAGGTGGGCCGTCTGCGGGGCGACGGCGACGCGGGCGTCGTGGGCCGCCGCCGCGTCGCGCGCCGCGGTCGCGATGGCTGTCGGGTCGACGTCGTACGCCTTCAGGTTGACGAGGACGAACACGTCCGGGGCCTCGCGCCGGCGGGTCTAAGGCGTAGCGGATGTGGCGCGGCGGGGCGGCAGCGTCGGGGTCGCAGGTCGCGCGTCAGTCCTTGCGCTTGACGACGTCGCCGAGGGTGGTCGTCGTCGCCGAGCTGCCCGACCACTCCTCGTCCTCCTCGGTGTCGCCCCCCTCGACGAGCGAGACGTCGAGGCGGCGCTCGAGCTTCGGGCGAACCTCGTCGGAGGGGAGGATGTCGCCCCGTTCGAGCTTCCGGATCAGGCTCGCCTTCTCGTTGAGCTCCCCGGCGAGCTCCTCCTGGCTCAGCCCCTCCTCCTCGCGGGCGCTCCGGATGCGCGCGTCGTAGTCCGCGGCGATCTCGTCCATGTCGTCGAACATGTCCCGACGGCGGCGCGTCGAGGTCGACCCCCCCGACCCGTCGGAGGAGGACGACGACCCGGACGAGTCGGACGACGAGGTGGAGTACTTCGTGGACGTGGACGAGGACGTGGTGGTGACCTCCGTCCCGAAGTCCGTACAGTCGTCACAGAGCTCCAACTCGGCGCCTTCGACCTTCGTGGTGGTGAGCGAGGCACGCTCGGCACCGCACATCTCACACTGCGGCATAACGGTCCTAGCGCGCCCCGCCTCAAAAAGGGCACGCACGGCGGGGCCGACCCTCACTCGAGGTCGCGCCACGCGCCCAGGAACCGCTGGAGCGCCGTGAGGTGGCCGACCACGGCGAGGACGACGAGCAGCCAGCCGAGCGCCGTGAGCGGGCCGAGCGGGCGCGGGACGGCGGCGGTGACGACCGCGGCGACGCCGACCAGCGCGAGGCGGTCCGCGCGCCCGAGGAGGCCGCCGTACTCGCGCCCGAGGCCGACCGCCTGGACCTGGGTGCCGAGGTAGGAGGTCATCAGCACGCCGGTCACGGCCGCGAGGCCGAGTCCGTACCGGTCGATCCCGGCCGCGATCCCGACGATCAGGGCGATGTCGGCGTAGCGGTCGACCACGTGGTCGAGCAGGTCGCCGCCTGCCGAGGACGTACCCAACTCGCGCGCGAGCGCGCCGTCGACGAGGTCGAGCCAGCCGTTCGCAGCCACGCAGAGCGCGGCGACGACGTACAGCCGGGGCGGCGCGACGGCGAAGACGACGCCGGCCGCGACGGCGACGGCGAGCGCGAGCACCGACACCCCGTTCGGCGTCAGGCCGAGGCGGCGCGCGAGCGCGACGAACGGGGCGAGCGCACGGTCCGCGAGGGGACGCAGGCGGTCGAGGGTCACAGGTAGTCGGTGAAGTCGACGGTCCCAGCGCTCGGGTCGCGCTCCCCCGCGACGACGGCGCGCACGTCGGCGGCCACCTCGTCGGGGTCGCGGTCGGTGGTGTCGACCTCGTACACCGCCCCGGCGCCGTGGCGCTCGACCGCCTCCCCGAGGACGACGTCGAGCGCCTCGCTCTCGGCGTTCTCCCGGGCCTTCGCGGGCGCGACCCCCCGGTCGCGAAGGCGCCGCTCCAGGTCGGCGGGACGACACCGCAACACGACGACGCGGTCGGCGTCGAGCAGGTGTGCGAGATGCGACTCGACGACGACCGGCCCCGTCGACGGCTCGTTGCGGTCGACCCAGTCGCCGAGGGCGTCGACGTCGGCGACGAGGGAGTCCCGCTCCTCGTCGCGGTCGGTCCACAGCCCCTCCGATTCGACCACCTCGTTCAGGTGGACGACGGGCACGTCGAGGCGCTCGCTCACCGTGGTCTTGCCCGTGCCGGGCGTCCCCGTGAGCGCCACCCGCACGGTCAGACCTCCACCACGACGTCGTTGAGCGTCTCGACCGCCCGGCGGGTCTCCTCGCGGGTGCCCGCGGAGACGCGGATGCAGCCCGGCAGGCCGAAGCTCCCGCAGTCGCGGACGATGACGCCTCGCCGCCTGGCTGCCGCGGCGACGGCCTCCGCGTCGCCGACCGCGGCGAGCACGAAGTTCCCTCCGCTCTCCCACGTGCGCGCGTCGAGGTTGTCGTGGAGGTAGGCCCGCGCCCAGCGCGCGCTCTCGACCGACCGGACGAGGTGGTCGTCGTCGTCGAGCGCGGCGATCGCGGCCCGGCAGGCGACCTCGCTGGCCGCGAACGGCGTGTTCACCCGCTGGTAGGCGTCGGCCCACGGCGCCGGGACGAGCGCGTAGCCGATCCGCAGCCCCGCCAGCCCGTACGCCTTCGAGAAGGTCCGCGTCACCGCGACGTTCTCGTGGTCGTCGAGAAGCGAGACGGCGCTCGGGCGCTCCGAGTACTCGCCGTAGGCCTCGTCGACGACGACCAGGGTGTCCTCGTCGACGCGCTCGGCGAGCGTCGCGACGTCGTCGGGGGCCATCTCCGAGCCCGTGGGGTTGTGCGGCGTCGTCAGGTAGACGACCCGGTGGCCGTCGTAGGCGTCGAGCACGGTCTCCGGCGTCTGCGCGAAGTCGTCCGCGCGTTCGAGGCCGTAGGTGTCGACCTCGCCGTGGTGATAGCGGGCGCTCATCGGGTAGTAGGCGAAGCCCGGGTCGGGGGCGAGCACCCGGTCGCCGGGGGCGAGCGTCGCGCGGGCCAGGTAGTCGAGCGCGCCGTCGGCGCCCGGGCTCACCCACACCTGCGCGGGCGCGACGTCCCACTCCTCGGCCAGCGCCTCGGTGAGGTCCGCGTGCGAGGCCTTCGGGTAGGCGCTGACCCGCGGGGCCGTCTCCCGGACCGCCTCGACGGCGTGCGGGCTCGGCCCGTGCGGGTTCTCGTTCGACGAGAGGGCGACGAGGTCCGCCGGGTCGACCCCCAGCTCCCGGGCGACCTCCTCGGTGCCGCGGCCGGGGACGTACGGCGTGAGCGAGGACAGGTCCCGTAGCTCCATACCCGTTTGCCGGACGTGCCGGCGCTAAAGGGTGTCGAACGAGGAACCGGCGTCGCGGGCCGTCCGCGTCAGTCCTGGCGGACCGTGTGCTCGAGCGTCCCGACGCCCTCGACCTCGACCTCGACCTCGTCGCCGTCGTCGAGCGGGCCGACGCCGTCGGGCGTCCCCGTCGACACCACGTCGCCCGGTTCGAGCGTCATGTAGGTGGTGATCTCGGCGATCAGCGTCGGCACGTCGAAGATCAGCTGCTCCCGGCTGCCGTGCTGGCGGACCTCGCCGTTCACCCGCGTGAGCACGTCGGCGTCGGCGGGGACGTGCTCCGGGTCGGCGAGGACGGGCCCCATCGGCGCGGCGCCGTCGAACGCCTTGCCGCGCACCCAGTTGGTCTCCCGGTCCTGGTCGTCGCGGTTGGACACGTCGTTCACGCAGGTGAACCCGGCGACGACGTCCATCGCCTCGCTCTCCGGGACGTCCCGACACTGGGCGCCGATCACCACGCCCAGCTCGCACTCGTGGTCGACGCGCTCCTTCCCCGCGGGGAGCGTGACGGTGTCGCCGTGGCCCGCGACGGCGTTCGGGGGCTTGAGAAACAGGAGCGGCCGGTCCGGGAGCTCGCTGTCGCGCTCGTCGGCGTGTGCCGCGTAGTTCCGGCCGATACAGACGACCTTCGACGGCTCGCACGGCGGGAGGATCTCCACCTCGTCGCGGGCGTACTCGTCGCCGGCGAAGCGAACCGCGTCGTCGAGCCACTCGCCGTGCCTGACCGCACCAGCCGGGTCTCGGAATCGCACGTGTCGCATGCCTCCCCCCTCGGCACCCGGTCGTTTCAACGTTCGCCCCGCGGCGAAAGCCGACGACGGGACGGTTCACGTTTAAGGGGAAACGCGGTGTATCCACTCCCGAGCCATGATGGACCTCACCTGGCACGGCCACTCCTGTTGGCACGTGCGCGTCGGCGAGACGGAGCTGCTGATCGACCCCTTCCTCGACAACCCGCACACGTCGCTGTCCCCGTCGGACGTCGACGCACCGGACTACGTGCTGCTCACGCACGGCCACGCCGACCACATCGCCCACGCCGGAGCGTTCCCCGGCGCGACGGTCGTCGGCACGCCGGAGCTCACCGAGTGGATCACGGAGAACACGGACGTCGAGGACGCCGTCGGGATGAACCTCGGCGGCACCGCCGAGTGTGGCGACGCGTTCGTCACGATGCACCGCGCCGACCACACCAACGGGATCAACACCGGCTACGAGTACGACGCCGGCATGCCCGCCGGCTTCGTGGTGAGCGACGCGAAGCCGACCCAGGAGACCGACGCCGAGTCGACGGCGTTCTACCACGCGGGCGACACGGGCCTGATGACCGAGATGCGCGAGGTGGTCGGGCCGTTCCTCGAACCCGACGCCGCGGCGGTCCCCTGCGGCGACCACTTCACGATGGGGCCGGCCCAGGCCGCCATCGCGGTCGACTGGCTCGACGTCGACCACGCGTTCCCGATGCACTACGACACCTTCCCGCCCATCGAGATCGACGTCGAGGACTTCGAGCGCGAGGTGCGCGCGACGGGGAGCGACGCGGAGGTGCACGTGCTCGACGGCGACGAGACGGTGTCGCTCGACGGCGGCGTCCCCGCGACCGTCGAGCGGTAGGGCGTCGCTCCCGGCCGGCGAGCGCTCCGATTTTTTTCGACACCTGCGACCCGACGGCGACCCCCTCGACCGACTGCGGCGGCGGGCGCCTCGACCGTCTCGACGGTCCCGGTCGGGGCCGTGGGCGAGCGGCACGCTTTAGGACGCACCCGCCGATCGATCGGCCGCAATGGTCGACATCGAAACCACCACGGTCTGCGAGGAGGGGTACGTCTGTACGAACGAGGTCGGCGACTTCGAGCTCACGGTCGACGCGACCGGCGAGGAGGGGCCGACCCCGAACGAGGTCCTCGTCGCCGACTACGCGTCCTGCTGGATCCCGGCGTTCCGCGTCGGCGCCGGCCAGCGGGGTCACGACGACGTGGGACGGGTCCAGATCGACGCGTCGGCCGAGCTCGACGACGACGACGACCTGGAGTCGATCTCCTGGGTCCTCCACGTCGAGGCCGACCTCGACGACGACGAGTTCGACGAGATCGTCGAGCGCGCGAACGACATCTGTCACGTCCACTCGGCGGTCCGCGAGGAGCTCCACCCGGACGTCGAGGTCAACGGCGACGCCTTCTGAGCGCGGGACGGCGGGCTCCCCGGGGCGAACGTCCCGGCGGGCCGACCGTCCGAACCGACGCCTACCGCTTGTACGACCGATAGCTCATCGCCCGTCCGTCGACGATCACGACCTCGCGCCCCTCCGGGTCGGGGTCGACGCGGGGCTCGTGGCGCTGTTCGTCCTCGTCGCGGTAGACGTACGGGCTGTCCGACTCCATACCCGTAGGTGCGACGGACGGGCACATAAGTCTTTGTCAGACGGTACCACACGTCGCGGGACGGCGAGCGGGCCGGGTGGGAATCGGGGGTGAGCGCGGCAGCCGTGCCGACGCTCGCGGCGGCCAGTTCCGGTGGGGGGCACGACGGCGACCGGCCGGCCGCCGCCCGGCGACGTGGGACGCGCCCGGCCGCCGCGCCCGGCTCACAGCACGTCGCCGACCTCGGCGAGCGAGTCGAGCACGTGGTCGGGCTCGACGTCGGCGTCGGCGAGGTCGGCCCGGCTGGCGATCCCCGTGAGCACCAGCGCGGTCCGCATCCCCGCTCGCGCGCCGAGCGCGACGTCGGTGTCGAGGCGGTCGCCCACCACCAGGCACTCCTCGCGGGGGAGACCGAGGCGGTCGCGGACCAGGCGCCTGGCCGGCCGCGAGGGCTTGCCGAGCACGACCTCGGGGTCGCGCCCGGCGACTCCCGCGACCGCGGTCACGATCGCGCCGGAGCCGGGCACGTCCCGGTCGGCCGCCGGGATGACCATGTCCGGGTCGGTCCCCACGAACGGGGTGCCGCCCTCCAGCGCCCACATGGCCTCGGCGAGGTCGTCGTAGGTGAACTCCCGGTCGATCGAGACGACGACCACCTCGGCGGCGTCGGGGTCGTCGACGACGGGGACGCCGGCCTCGGAGAGCTGGGTTCGCAGGCCCGCCTCCCCGACCACGAACGCGTCGGCGTCCGGGTGGTGGTCGTTCAGGTACGCCACGGCCGTCGTGCCGGAGGTGACCACCTCCTCGGTCGCGACGTCGAAGCCGGCGCGGACGAGCCGGTCGCGGTAGGCCGGCGGCGCCTTCGTCGGGTTGTTCGAGAAGAAGAGCCGACGGACGCCGGCGCGGGCGAGCCGGTCGACCCCCTCGCGGGCGCCGGGGACCGGGTCGTCGCCGCGGAGCACCGTGCCGTCCACGTCGATGACGACCCCACGTATCGACATGCGCGCCGTCGGGCCGCCCGCGACTTAACGGTCCGGGTGCGCCGTCGGTGACCGGACCCCACGGACGCCGGGCGAGTCGGGGTGAACCGCGGTCACCCCGCGAACGTCGGGCACGGGGGTCGCGAGCCCCGTTCGCGGGGCGGACCCGACGTCGGCACGGAACCAAAGACGCATATTCGCGGCGCTCCACTCCAGCGACAACGGTGACGAACACGCAGCTAACGCTCGTCCAGATCGACAACTACGGCCCCTGGACGGTGACGCCGAGCCCGCGACGGGAGATGGACCTCCAGACGCTCCAGTCACGGCTGTTCGCCGACATCGCCCAGTTCGTCGGGAGCCGGGACGGCTACGCCTTCTTCACTCGGTTCGACAACATGGTGGCCGTCACGAACGGGCTGGACGGCGACGACCACGCGCTCCTCCAGGAGACGATCGGCAACCGCTACCCCGTGTCGGTGAGCCTCGGGATCGGGACGGACGCGACGCCGGCGGCGGCGCTCGACGCGGCCACCGCCGGGCTCCAGCACGCCGGGAGCGCACAGGACGGCAACCGCCGCGAGGTGCTCGTGGGCGACCCCGTCGCGGAGCGCGACGACGAGGACGTGTGGATCGCACACTTCGACGTGGTCGACGCGACCGAGAAGTACACCGACCGGCTCAACGCCTTCGACACCTTCATCGAGATCGAACAGGGGTACGCGGCGCTCATGCGCCACCTCCGGCGGGAGCACGGCGGGCTCGCCTTCTTCGTCGGGGGCGACAACGTCATCGGCGTCGTCCCGGAGATCGACGACCGCGCCTTCCGGGACGTGATCGCCCACGTCGAGGACGCCGCCGGGGTCGAGCTCCAGGTCGGCGTCGGGCACGGCCGGGCCGCCGCCGACGCCGGGATGCGGGCCAAACACGCGCTCGAACGGTGTCGACACCACGACACGGCAGTCGAGGTCGGCGAACGGCTCGGCGCCGGTCCCGGCGCGGGCGACGACTGACGACGCCGGTCCCGGCGCGGGCGACGGAACGTCAGCCCCCGACCGGCACCGACGCCGGGGCGTCCGACGCCCCCGGTCCCACCGGGGTCCGGTCCGACGGCGCCGGCTCCGCGACGTCCGGAGAGTCGGGCGTGCGTGCCTCGCGTGCCGCCGCGGGACGACGGCGATCCCACCCGGCCGTGCCCCTCCCCGCCGTGGTGGACGACAACGCTTACCACTAACGGCCGCGAGCGACGCACGTGAGCGTCTTCCACAAGTGGGGGGCCGGCGTCGACGCCGACCTGCCGCGCGTCGAGCGGGCGTACGACGAGTTCCTCGTCACCGGGGACGGGGAGCTCGTCGACGCCGCGGCCGGCGCGGCGGTGGCGAACCTCGGACACTCCGTCCCGGGCGTCGGCGAGGTCGCCGCCCGGCAGGCCGAGGAGGTCGGCTACCTCTCGACCGCCCACTTCACCCACGACGCGACCGACTGCCTCGCCGACCGACTGACCGACCTGACGCCGGCGCGGCTCGACCACCCCTTCCTCGTGAACTCCGGGAGCGAGGCGATCGAGACGGCGATCAAGCTGGCACGGGCGTACCACCGCGAGACGGGCTCGCCCGGGAAACACAAGGTCGTCGGGCGCTGGGAGAGCTACCACGGCGCGACGCTCGGCGCCCTCTCGGCCTCGGGGGCGACCGGGCGCCGGACGGCGTTCGACCCGCTGCTCCACGACTGGCCGAAGGTGCCGTCGGCGTACCCCTACCGGTGGACGTACGAGGGGTCGCCCGCGGAGCAGGCGCGCGCCGCCGCCCGCGAACTGGAGCGGGTCGTGCGCCGGGAGGGGCCGGAGACGGTCGCGGCGTTCGTCGCCGAGCCCGTCTCGGGGGCGTCCATCCCCGCGGCACACCCCCACCCGGCGTACTTCGCGGAGGTCCGCCGGATCTGCGACGAGTACGACCTCGTTTTCGTCGCCGACGAGGTGATGACCGGGTTCGGCCGCGCCGGCCCCGCCTTCGCGGTCGAGCGGTTCGACGTGACGCCGGACGTGCTCGTCGTCGGCAAGGGGCTGGCCGGCGGGTACGCGCCCGTCAGCGCCGCCGTCGTCCACGAACGGGTGGCCGAGGCGTTCGCCGCCGACGGCGGCGCGGCGTTCGAACACGGGCACACCCACAGCGGCGCGCCCGTCGGCGCCGCCGTCGCCGCGCACGTCCTCGACCGGTACGACGAGGCGACGTTCGCCGCGGGCCGCGCGCTCGGCGAGCGGATCGAGGACGGGCTCGAACCCCTCCGCGACCACGCCCACGTGGGCGAGGTGCGGCGGGCGGGCGCGATGCTCGGCGTCGAGTTCGTCCGCGACCGGGCGACGAAGGCGCCGTTCGACCCCGACCACGAGGTGGCCGAGGCCGTGTACGAGGCCGCGATGGAGCGCGGCGTCTACACCTACCCCGGCGGCGGGAGCGTCGACGGCGTCGCGGGCGACCACCTCATGCTCGCGCCGCCGCTGACGACGAGCGACGACGCCGCAGAGCGGATCGCGTCGGCGGTCGTCGGCGCCGTCGAGGACGTCCTCGGAGAGTGAGACGTGGAGCGTCGTGGCGCAGCCGACGGCCGACCTAGTCGAGGTACGACTGCTCTTTGGCCAGCACGAGGTTCGTCGCCATCCGGTTGTACGGCGTGTCGATCCCCTCCTCTTCGCCGTACTGGACGACCGCACCCGTGATCTGTTCGATCTCCGTGCGGCGCTCGTTCTCCACGTCCTCCAGGATCGACGACTTCTTCTCGTACTTCTCGGGGGCGACGGGCTGGAGGAACGACGCGACGGGGTCGTCGTCGAGGACCTCGATGTCCTTCGCGCGGGCGACGGCCATCGCCTCCTCGATCAGGCCGCGGGCCACCGCGCGCGTCTCCGGGAGTTCGGACTGGGGGCCGTTCCGGAGTTCGGTCAGCGCGGAGAGGGGCTTGCGCGCCACGTTCCGCAGTTGCTTTTTCCAGATGTACGGCAGCGGGTCCTCGACCGCCTCCGTCCCGAGGCCGGCGCCCGTGAGTCGACGCGCGACCTCCCGCGCGGTCTCGTAGTCCTCGCCGCCGAGGTGCGACCCCGACCCGCTCATCCCCATGAACTCGACGTGTCCGGGCGCGAGCGTGTTCGCGCCCGCCCGCGTGTACCCGCCGAGCACCCGCTCGCGTGGCACGTGCTCGGCGATGATCTCCACGTTCAGGACGCCGTTCTGGACCGTCGCGACCCGCGTCCTCCCGTCTATCATCGGCGCGGCGTCCCGCATCGCCTGCTCCGTGTCGAACGACTTCGTGAAGACGAACGCGACGTCGACGGGGTCGACCTCGGCGGGGTCGGTCGTCACCGGGAGGTCGACGACGAGCGCCTCGTCGTCGGGTCGCTCGATCCGAAGTCCCTCCTCGTCGATAGCGTCGACGATCGCCCCGTCGGCCTCGTAGCAGTGCACGTCCTCGCCGTTCGCGTGGAGCAGTCCGCCGTACACGCCCCCCAGGGCGCCCGTTCCGACGATGCCGAATCGCATGTCCGGCGGTATCCGTGGACGGGGGATATATGTGTGGTGGGCGCCCGCCCGTCGCGGTGGCCGGCGTTCGAGAGTAGTCGGCCCCTGTCGGTCCCAACCGCGACCCCGCCGCCGACGGGCGCGTCGCGGGCGGCGTCGGCCGGCGTTCGCGGGCCGACGGCGGCGTCGGGACCGGGTTCCGGACGCGTCGGAAAGCATCCGTTTCCGCTGCACTTCGTCCGCCCTACTCCGGACAGGCCGGTCGTTAGCGCCGTTCCCGACGGCGGGGAGGCGGTTAAATCGCACCCTGTCTGACCCCCCGAGATCGAGTGCCTGCGCGCCGAAACGCGTCGTTCGAACGTCGCCTGTTCGTGTAGGTGAAAATTACAATTGTGAATGGTGTTGTGTATTTTTATTCGACACCGTCGACCGGTCGGACGCATCACGCATGAAGACAGAACACGCCGGACTCCTGTTCGTAGCCACCCTCACCCTCGTCGGCGCGGCGGTGTTCACGAGTGGTGTCGGTGCCAACCTCGCGGAGTCGCCCGTCGACGACCAGCCCGCACAGCTCCAGACACAGACACAACAGCAACTGCACAACGTCTCGTTCGACGTCGACAACCTCACTGCTCCGGAGAACGCGACGGCCGGCGAGACGATCGCGGTAACCGCCGATATAACCAATCCGGCCGACGTGCCGATGATCCAGTACGTCGTGTTCCGACTCGACGGCGACGTCGTCGATCGGACCGCGTTCGCCCTCAACCCGGGCGAGACCGAGACCGTCGCGTTCGACATCAACACGACCGGCGTCCCGGCCGGGACGCACATCCACGGCGTCGAGACGCAGGACCGCGGTGAGGTCGCCACGATCGAGATAGCCGAGCCGCCCGCTGGCAACGAGACAACCACCGCGACTGCGACGCCCTCCGGCAACGAGACAACCACCGCGACTGCGACGGAAACTCCCGCGGGGAACGCGACGACCGCCTAACCCCACGGACCCCGGAGCCGTCTTTCGATTTTTTCGACGCCGTGAGCTCCGCCCGTCGGTCGGTTCTACTGGTCGCCCCCGTCGATCGTCTCGCCGCAGCTCGGACACGACGTACGTCCGTCCACGCTATCCACCTCGGACGCGTGTCCCGTCCAGCCGCAGACGGGACACTGTACTGGATCGGACCGTGACACGTCCGGTGGGACACGGCTTGCGTGACGGAAAAGCCTCGCGTCCGCGGCAGGCCGGCCCCCAGTCGGCGACCGCCCGTTTCGGACCGTCAGCGCACGCTCCTTTTGTCCGGAGTTATCAACGCCGATACGAGTGCGAACGTCTAAACGCGTCACCGGCGAACGGCGGGTGCCGGGGGTGCCTCTGACACGCTCTTCCCGGCTCGGTCGGGCGGCTGCCCGGACCGGCCGACCTGAGGTGTCGTCTCCGACACCCTTCGGAGCCAACCCGTCCTCGCGTTTCTCGCCGGCGTCGTGACGACAGGGGTACAGTCGCGGCAGGGCTCACCGTCCGCAGCCGCCGCGGGGTCGTTTCGTCGTTCGGAGCCCGACCGCGTGGTGTCGACGGCGGCGACGAGTTCGACCCCGTCGGCTCACGCATCGGGGGAACAGGGAAAAGAATATACGAGACATGCTCCCACGTGGCAACATGACGGTCCCCGCGTTCGACGAGACGGTTCCGCTGTTCATCGGTGGCGAGTCGGTGCCCGCGAGCGACGGCGAGACGTTCGTGACCGAGGACCCCGCGACGGAGGAACGGCTGGCCGACGTCGCGTCCGCCGGCCCCGAGGACGTCGACCGGGCGGTCGCGTCCGCCCGCGAGGGGTTCGAGGCGTGGCAGGCGCTGGAGCCGCCCGAGCGCGGCCGGCGGCTGCTGGCCGTCGCGGACGCCATCCGCGACCACAAGGAGGAGCTCGCCGAGATCGAGACGCTCGACCAGGGCAAGCCCATCTCCGCGGCTCGCGGGAGCGTCGAGACTGCCGCCCGCTACATCGAGTTCTACGCCGGCCTCGCGGACAAGATCCACGGCGACACCATCCCGGTCGACGGGTCCTGGAACTCCCAGACCATCCCCGAACCGTACGGCGTCAGCGCACAGGTCACTCCCTGGAACTACCCCATCACGCAGATCACGCGCGGAGCCGGCCCCGCGCTCGCGGCCGGCAACGCGGTCGTCGGCAAGCCCGCGTCGCCGACGCCGCTGACGACCGTCCGCGTCGCCCAGATCGCCAGCGAGGCGGGCCTTCCGGACGGCGTGCTGAACGCGATCCCGGGCTCCGGCCAGGACGCGGGCGACCCGCTCGTCTCGCACCGCGACGTCGACGTGGTCACCTTCACCGGGAGCCGCGTGACCGGCCAGCGCATCATGGAGAGCGCCGCCACGCAGATGTCGCCCGTGACCCTCGAGCTCGGCGGGAAAAGCCCCGCCGTCGTCTTCGAGGACGCCGACGTCGAGCGGGTCGTCGACAGCCTCCTGCTCGGCATCCTCCGCAACGCCGGCCAGACCTGCTCGGCCGCCTCCCGGCTGCTCGTCCACGAGTCGCTCGAGGAGCAGGTCGTCGACCGCTTCGTCGAGCGCGCCGGCGAGTACGATCTCGGCCCTGGCGTCGACGACCCCGACATGGGCCCGCTGGTCTCCGAGGACCAGTTCGAGACGGTCACCGAGTACATCGATCTCGGACAGCGCGAGGGCGCGACCCTGCGCGCCGGCGGCGGCTCGTCGCGGCCGGGCTACTTCGTCGAGCCGACCGTCTTCACCGACGTGGCCCACGACATGCGGATCGCCCAGGAGGAGATCTTCGGCCCGGTCCTCACCGTCTCGACGTTCGCGGACGAGGACGAGGCGGTCGAACTCGCCAACGACGTCGACTACGGCCTCGTCGCGGGCGTGTTCACCGCGGAGTACGAGCGGGCGAACCGCGTCGCGCGCGCCATCGACGCCGGACAGGTGTACGTCAACGACTGGTTCGCCGGCGGCGTCGAGACGCCGTTCGGCGGCTACAAGGACAGCGGCATCGGTCGCGAGAAGGGCATGCAGGCCGTCGAGGAGTACACGCAGCTGAAGACCATCAACTCGCGGTCGTTCCGCCGGGACTGAGCCGACCGCGACGGGCGGCCGGGGCGGCCGGCTCCGTCCCGGGTGCGCGTCGGCTTCGGGTCGGAGGAGGGGCCGATCTTCGGTCGGCGGCGGGGTCGCGTCGAACGGGGGTGTTTTGCGGGCCGCGCGTCCGCGGTGGCGTATGGGGACTTCGCGCCGCGCTTGTCTCCGACGAGCCGTCGTCGCCGCCTGCGGCGTGCTCGCCGGGTGTGCGTCGCCGTCCACGCGGGGGTCTCCCGGCGTCCGCATCGCCGCCATCACCGCGACGAACCGGGACGCGGAACCGCACCTGTTCGACGTGCTGGTCCGGAACGACGCGACGGGCGACGTCGCCTTCTGGCGACGCTACGAGGCGCCGGCCGCACGGACACGGCAGGGGAGCGACCAGCTCCGTTCGGTCGGTCGAACGACCTGGCGAACCCCCGTCTCGGGGGCCGGCGAGTACGTCGTCCACGCGGGCGCCGCGGACGCCACGACGGCGACCGGGCGGAGCTGGCAGACGGCCGACCTGACGGGGTACGACGGGGGCTGGTACGGCGTCGACGTCGTCGTCGACCGCGACGGGCGGCTGCGGCTCCAGGTGTACTCCCGGTCGTGCGGGTAGCGACCTGCGCCCCACGGAGTCGGCGGCCTGCGGCGGTGTGTGGCCGACCTGACCGCGGTCGACCCGTTCCCCACGTCAATGCTCGGATGTGATATCGAAATACTTTTATTCAGTTGTTAACACCACTCGCCTGCTGCGGGGTCGCGTGGCAAATGCCAACACCGACCCTGCCGATTGGACGATCCTACCCCCAATCGGCTTTCTGCTCGGCGTCGTCCGCTGCCCGACGCCCGTCGCCGGCGCTTCCGCCGGGGGGTATAACTGTCCTCCCGTCGCAGCGACACGCATGGTAGCCAGCATCTCGGTCGATCTGCTGGTCGACCTGCTGGAGGTGTTCATCATCGCCGCGGCCGTGGGCGTCCTCGTCGCCAAGGTCGGGCGCTTTCCCTACACCATCGCGCTTCTCGTCGCGGGGTTCGCCGCCTCCATCCTCGGCGTCTCCGCGCAGCTCGACGTCCCGCTCTCGCACGACCTCATCCTCTTGGTGTTGCTCCCGCCGCTGCTGTTCGAGGGGGCGGCCACCACCGACCTGGAGCGACTCCGTCGCAACCTGGTACCGATCCTGACGCTCGCGGTCCCCGGGCTCGTCGTTTCGGTCGTCGCGCTCGGCGCCGCGAGCCACGTCGCGCTCGCTTTCCAGCCGCTGATCGCCCTGCTGTTCGCGGCGATGGTCCTCCCGACCGACCCCGTCTCCGTGCTCGCGCTCTTCGAGGAACTCGGCGCCCCGAGCCGGCTCTCGGTGCTCGTCGAGGGCGAGAGCCTGATCAACGACGGCGTCGGCGTCGTCGTCTTCTCGACGCTCCTGGTCCCGGTCCGGAACGGCGCGTCGGTCGAGGTGCTGCTCTCCCTCTCGGAACTCGGCGCGTTCGTTCTCGAGGTCGGCGTCGTCAGCGCCGGCGGGCTGGTCGTCGGCCTCGCGGCCGGATACGGCGTCTACCGCGTGATGGTCAACCTCGACGAACACATGACCGAGATCGTCCTGACGAT
>JBDGTB010000099.1:0-22947 GCA_042217235.1 Haloferacaceae archaeon
GTCGACCAGCCGACACCTCCGTTCCTGTCGACCGGACAGCGCGACGAACGTCCCCGTCCGTCGGTTTCCTATCGCGACATCCGGTGTATCCGTGGCGGTCGTCGGCCGCAGGCTTATCCCCTCCCACCCGGTACGTCGGGCCATGAGCCTCTCGCTGGACTCGACGCAGCTCGACCGCTACTCCCGGCACATCATCCTGGACGAGGTGGGGCCGGAGGGCCAGGCGGCGCTGCTCGACGGGAGCGTCCTGGTCGTGGGCGCGGGCGGGCTGGGCGCGCCGGTCATCCAGTACCTCGCGGCCGCGGGGGTCGGCCGCCTCGGCATCGTCGACGACGACGTCGTCGAGCGGTCGAACCTCCAGCGCCAGGTGATCCACGGCGACGACGACGTGGGCCGGCCGAAGGTCGAGAGCGCCCGCGACTTCGTCGCCGAACTCAACCCCGACGTGACCGTCGAGCCCCACGAGATGCGGCTCGGGAAGGACGACGTCGGCCGGTTCGTCGAGGAGTTCGACGTGGTCGTCGACGCCTCCGACAACTTCCCGACGCGCTACCTGCTGAACGACGCGACCCGGTTGGCCGACACGCCGCTCGTCCACGGCGCGATCTACAAGTTCGAGGGGCAGGCGACGACGCTGCTCCCCGACGGGCCGTGCTACCGGTGCCTGTTCCCCGAGGCCCCCGAGCCGGGGGAGGTGCCCGACTGCGCGACGACCGGCGTGCTCGGCGTCCTCCCGGGGACGCTCGGCTGCGTGCAGGCGACCGAGGCCGCGAAGCTCCTGCTCGGCCTGGGCGACCCGCTCGCCGGCCGCCTGCTCTTTTACGACGCGATGGACATGACCTTCGAGACCGTCGCCTACGAGTCGAACCCGGCGTGTCCGGTGTGTGGCGACGACCCGATCACGTCCGTCGAGTCCGTCGAGTACGCCGGCGGCTGTCGGGTTCGCTAGCTCCCCGCACACGTCGGCGAACCGACCGCTCGCGCCCCGACGCGCCCGGAACGAGGGGGTTATATTCGGCCGTCCGTAGCGTCGATCCGACATGCGCGTCATCGACGACCACGACCTCGTCGTCGTGGGCTGTGGCATGGCCGGCCTCGCCGCCGGGCTCCGGGCCGCCGAGCTGGGTCTCGACCCCGTCCTCCTCGAGAAGGCGCCGCGCGAGGAGCGCGGCGGCCAGACGCGGTACGTCCAGTCGTTCCGCGTCCCCTCCGCCGACTCGGGGCTACCCGAGCGCGGCTACGAGTTCGACGTTCCCGACTACAGCGCCGAGGACTTCTACGACGACATCATGCACCAGACCAACGGGAAGGCCGACCCCGACCTCGCGCGCACGCTCGTCGAGCGCGCCTCGCCCACGATCGAGTGGCTCACCGACCACGGGGTCGACTGGGACATGGAGCCCCTCCACGTCGGCTACACCGTCGCGCGGACGTTCGTCGACGGCGAGGACCTGGTCCCGACGCTCGTCGAACGGGTCGAGGAGCTCGGCGGCGAGGTCGTCTACGACGCCGAGGCCCGCGCGCTCCGCGAGGCCGACGGCGCCGGCGGGCGCCGGGTGACCGGCGTCGAGGCGCTCGTCGACGGCGAGCGGGTCGCCTACGAGGCGGGGGGCGTGGTGGTCGCCGGCGGCGGCTACGAGTCCGACGAGCGCAAGCGAACGCTCTACTACGGCGACGGCTACGACGAGATGCCCGTCCGCGGGAGCCCGTACAACACGGGCCGGCCGATCGACATGGCGCTCGAGGTCGGCGCGAAGGCGACGGGGCAGTGGAGCGGCGCCCACATGAGCCTCATCGACGGCGAGTCGCCGCCGGCCCGCGGCGGCGCGAACCGCATCGACGGCTACCAGTACTGCGTCGTCCTCAACCACGACGGCGAGCGGTTCGTCGACGAGGGCCAGGACGCCCGGGCGCACACGTACGCGAAGTTCGGGCGCCTGTTCTTCGAGCAGGAGCGCCACGAGGTGTTCCTGATCGCCGACAGCGAGCTGGAGGAGTACCTCTGGCCGCAGGGACCGTCGGACCCGGTGTACGGCGACACCGTCGCCGAGGTGCTCGAGGAGCTCGGCTGTGCGAACCCCGAACGCGGGCAGGAGACCGTCGAGGCGTACAACGACGCCTGTCCCGACGACCCCGACTTCGACCCCGAGCGCCTCGACGGGGAGCGCGCCGAGGGCGTCGAGCCGCCCAAGTCCAACTGGGCCGTCCCGCTCGACGACCCGCCGTACGTCGGCTACCCGCTCACCGGCGGGATCACGTTCGCGTTCGGCGGCGTCGCCACGACGACCGACGCCGAGGTGCTCGACAGCCGCGAGGAGCCCATCGACGGCCTGTACGCCGCCGGCAACAGCGTCGGCGGGCTGTTCTACGACAACTACCCCGGCGGCACGGGGCTGACGAACGCCGCCGTCTACGGGAAGGTCGCCGCCGAGACCGCGGCCGAACGGCTCGAGGGGCGCGCGGTCGCCGGCGTCGAGGCCGACGACTGACGCGGCGGCGCTCCGGCCGCTCGGGCGGCGTCGTTCGGCCGGCCGGACCCGTGGACGGGTCGAACGGCGCGCGCCGGCTGTCCCGCCCGGGATCGCGGGGATTTACCACGTGCGCCGCAACCCGCCGACCATGACCGACCGCACGGACCTCCCGCTCGCGGACCTCCGCGTCGTGGAGCTCGGGAACATCGTCGCCGGGCCCTTCGCGGGACAGCTGCTGGCCGACCTCGGCGCCGACGTGGTGAAGGTCGAACGACCGGAGCGGGGCGACATCATCCGCACCCAGGGGCGGACGGGCGACGCGATGTTCGGCGCGCTCAACCGGAACAAGCGCTCGGTGACGCTCGACCTGAAGTCGGAGGCGGGCCGCGAGGCGCTGGAGGCGCTCGTCGCCGACGCCGACGTGTTCGTCGAGAACCTCGGTCGGGGGACCCCCGAGCGGCTCGGGATCGGCTACGACGACCTGCGGGAGCTGAACCCCGAGCTCGTCTACCTGTCGATCAAGGGGTTCGCGGAGGGGCCGTACGGCGACCGCGCCGGGATGGACGTGGTCGCAGAGGCGATGGCGGGGCTGATGAGCGTCACCGGCGAGAAGGGGCGCCAGCCCGTCCGCGTCGGCACCTCCATCGCGGACATGGGGGCCGCGATGTACGGCGTGATGGGCGTCCTCGTCGCGCTCCGGGAGCGGGCGCGCACGGGCGAGGGACAGCGCGTCGAGGGGACGCTGTTCGAGGCGGCCGCCCACTGGATGGGCTACTGGCTCACCTACGCCGACCTGCTCGGCGAGGACCCCGAGCCGCTCGGGGCCTCCCACCCCTCCTGGGGCCTGTACGACGTGTTCGAGGTCGATGGGGGATGGCTGTTCGTCGGCGTCACCAGCACGCGCCACTGGCCGGCGTTCTGTCGCGCCGTCGACGCGGAGGACCTGCTCGCCGACGAGCGGTTCGACACCGTCGAGAAGCGCCGGGCGAACAAGGCCGAACTGACCGCCGAGGTGCGCGAGCGGCTCGCGGGTCGGGACCGCGAGCAGGTGCTGGAGTCGCTCTACGAGGAGGACGTCCCGGCCGCGCCGGTCAACCAGCCGTCGGACCTGCTCGACGACCCCGGGCTGGACGCCGCGGACGTCCTCGCCCGGTTCGAGGCCGAGTCGGCGGGCGAGTCCCACGACCTCCAGGGGACGATGACGCCCGTCTTCGGCGAGCGGTTCGGCCCCGGGCAGTACCGGGACCCGCCGGCGCTCGGCGAACACACCGTCGAGGCGCTGCTGGACTGCGGGCTGGACGCGGACGCGATCGACCGTCTGCGCGAGGGTGGCGCCTTCGGCGGGTAGCGAGGTGGCGGGGATCGGTCCGGCCGGGACCGCCCCCGGTTTCTCGGTAAGCCCGACCCGGACCGACAGGTACACGTACCGGTTGCCGTAACAGGGGCGGAACGACCCGATGACCTACGAGAACGACGGCCGGGAGCGGGTGTTCACGGGCCACACCGGTCGGCTCTTCGTCCTGCTCACGGTCATCGTCGTCTGCCTCCAGCTCGCACAGCGGCTGCTCCCGCCCCTCCTCCCGACGATCATCGACGACCTCGGGATCACGGCGTTCCTGGCCGGGGTCGCCCTCTCCCTGCTGCGGCTCGGGCGGGCGAGCATGGAGTACCCGGGGGGGCGCTTCGCCGACCAGCTCTCGCGGACGACGGTCGTCCTCGTCAGCCTCGGGTTCGGCATCGTCGGCGTGGTCGCGCTCGCGCTCTCGACGACCTACGCCGTCTTCCTCGTCGCCGTCGCGGTGCTCGGGATGGCGCTCGGGCTGTACATCCCCTCCTCGCGGACGCTCCTCTCGGACATCTTCGAGGAGAAGCGCGGCCGGGCGTTCGGCATCAACATGGTCGGGTCCGACCTCTCGGGCGTGGCGGCGGCCGGGATCGCGGTCTGGATCGTGTCCGTGGCGACGTGGCGGGGAGCGTTCCTCCCGCTCGCGCTCGTGCTCGTCCCGCTCGCGGTGCTCCTCGCCCGCATGAGCCGGGAGCCCGTCCGGGTCGAGTCGGTCGGTCTGGGCCTCCGGGAGACCGCATCGCGGGTGTTCCGGACCCGGTCGATCCGCTGGCTGCTGGTCGTCTACGCCCTCTTCATGGTGGCGACCAACGGCGTCATGAGCTTCCTGCCGACCTTCCTCATCGACGTGCAGGGGGTGTCGCTCGCCTTCGCCAGCGCCGCGTTCGCGCTGGTGTTCGCCGTCGGCGTCGTCGCCCGTCCCGTGAGCGGGGTTCTCAGCGACCGCCTCCCCCGGCCGCTCGTCTCGGGCGGCAGCCTCATCGTGACGGCCGCCGGCCTCGGGCTGGTCGTCTACGCGCCGGTCGAGGCGGCGGCGATCGCCGGCGTCGTCGTGTTCGCCTTCGGGCTGAAGGGCGTGCCGCCGGCGCTGCAGGCCTACCTCATGGACCGGTTCCCCGAGGAGAGCATGGGGACGGACTTCGGGGCCTTCCGCGCCGTCTACAAGACGGTCGGCAGCCTCGGCCCCGGTTACACCGGGTTCGTCGCTCACGCCTACGGGTTCGTCCCCGCGTTCACCAGCCTGCTGCTCTTCTTCCTCGTCGGCGGGACGATCCTCGTCTGGTTCTCCGTCTTCGGCTGGCCCGGGGACGCGTAGGCGCCGGCCCGCGACCGCGGGCGGTCCGCCGCGTCCTCGGAACGTTCCGGTCGCGGACGCGTGCCGTCGGGGCTCCGTTCGCCCGGCGACGGCGCTACTCCAGGTCCTCGGGCTGCGTGCCGACGCCCTCGGGCCACCCGATCGGCTGGGCGGCCGACGGCTCGGCGTACGCCCGCTTGAGCACCATCCCCGTGCGCTGCAGGGAGAGCACCTGCTCGTCGTCCTGGTTGTACGCGCGCAGCTCCGTGGTGACGATGCCGACGTGGTCGCGCGACTCGGACTCGCGTTTCTCCACCACCTCGCTCTCGGCGAAGATGGTGTCGCCGTGGAAGACGGGCGCGTGGTGGCGGATGTCGTCGTAGCCCAGGTTCGCCGTCGCGTTCATGGAGACGTCCACGACGCTCATCCCGACGGCCAGGGCGATGACGAACGTGCCGTCGACGAGGCGCTCGCCGAACTCCGTCTCGGCGGCGTACGCCTCGTTGAAGTGCATCGGGTTGAGGTTCATCGTGACGTTGGTCATCCAGACGTCGTCCGTCTCGGTGACCGTCCGCCCGTACGGGTGTTTGTACACGTCGCCGACCGTGAAGTCCTCGTAGTAGCGACCCTGCCAGCCCGCGACGAGCCGTCGATCAGACTCCGTGTTCTCGTTCGTCTCGTCGTCTGCGGCTTCAGACATGGATCGCCCGTCGGCGGCCGAGGACTAAACCGTTCGCGGTTGCCGGCTATGCGTGGTTGACCACGGGTACGTCGTTCCGGTTGTAGAGTCACGTTCTGACGCTCAACCCTAGCCCTCGAAAGCCCCCAGTCCGCTTCGGTCGCGCGGGTCGCTGCGCTCCTCACTCGCTCCTTCGTCGCTCGTTGCGGTGCTTGCGTCCCCGTGCTTCCCGAAGCGGACTGGCCCCTTTCAGTCCCGCCCGAACCGCGGCCTCATCCTCCCCAACCATCTGCGCCCGCCGTCGCGGGCGCATGATCCCTCGCGCACTGTGGTCGCGGCACGGAGGCCGCGACAGCACGCGCCTCCCGCAACCGATCTTTCGAGCCGGCGCGGCGAGCGCCGCCGTGCGCGAGCAGACGGGGAAGGGCCCGGCGCGGAGCAGTCGCTGCCCTGGCGGACTGAAAGGGCGAGGGCGCGTGCGGGAGCGTGACGACGCAAGCACCGCAGGAGCGAAGCGACGAGGAGCGCAGCGAGTCAGGCTCCCGCAGGCGGCCGAGGGCTTTCTGTGTCTGTGTTCGGTCGGCGGGGTGGTGGTGGCGGGCTTTCCGGGTGATATTGCCTGTCCCGTCGGATGTGAGAACTCCGCCACTCTAGACGTCTCAGTAGGATCGAGGCAAGCCCAGGTCCTTCTCGGCGATGTAGTTGAGCGCGAGCTGCTGGGTGATCGGCACCAGCCGCGTGAGCCGGGCCTCGCGCTGGTAGCGCTCGACGTCGTACTCGGTGGCGACGCCGAAGCCGCCGTGGGCCTGGACGGCGGCGTCGGCGGCCTCGAAGGCGGCCTCAGCGGCGAGGTACTTCGCCATGTTGGCGCGCGCGCCGAGCTCCTCGCGGGAGAGCTCGTCGGAGGCCGACCGGGCGGCCGAGTTGAAGGTGAGCTGGCGGGCGGCCTGCACCTTCGCGTGGGCCTCGGCGAGGGGGTGCTGGACGGCCTGGTTCGCGCCGATGGGCTGGCCGAACACCTCGCGCTCGGCGGCGTACTCGGCGCCGCGGGAGACGGCGAGCTCGCCGAGGCCGAGACACTCCGCGGCGATGACGAGGCGCTCCTCGTTCAGCCCGTCGAGCACCTGGTAGAACCCCCGTCCCTCCTCGCCGATCAGGTTCTCGGCGGGCACGCGCAGGTCCTCGAACCAGAGCTCGAAGGAGTGGACGAACTCGCTGACTGACTTGGGGATGGACTTCTTCTGGAACGCGTCCTGGTCTTCGGCGTCCTCCAGGTCGACGAGGAACATCGAGATGCCCCGGGTGTGCTTTTCGACCTCCGCCTTCGGCGTCGTGCGGGCCATGAGCACGAGGTAGTCGCTCTGGTCGACCCGGGAGGTCCAGACCTTCTGTCCGTTGATCACGTACTCGTCGCCGTCGCGCTCGGCGAACGTCTCGATGCTGGTGGAGTCCGAGCCGGCGTTGGGCTCGGTCAGGCCGAACGCCTGGATCGAGGTTTCGCCGCGCGCGACCGCCGGCAGGAGGTCCTCTTTCATCTCCTCGCTCGCGTACTTCACGAGCGGCGCGGAGTTGTAGATCCCGCCGTGGATCGCCTGCGCGGCGGAGAAGCCGCCGCCGCTCGCGGCGATCTCCTCCATCATCACGACCGTCTCGCTGGTCCCCATCCCGGCGCCGCCGTACTCCTCGGGGATCAGGATGCCGAACCACCCCTCCTCGGCGAGCGTGTCGACGAACTCGTGGGGGTACTCGCCGGTCCGCGAGCGCTCGCGCCAGTACTCCCGGTCGAACTCGTCGCAGATCTCACGGATGCTGCGCTGGACGAGCCGCTGCTCGTCCGTGAGGTCCGCCTCGAGTCGTGTTTGCATGCGCGCGCCTCGGGTCCGTTCGGGATTAATTCTGCTGGTCTCCGTCGCGTGTCCCCACGACCCGCACGAGCGCGTCGACGACCGCCGTCCCCCGGTCGGTCAGGCCGACCGGGTTCAGGTCGAGCTCGGCCACGCGGTCGTGCTCGGCGACGAGCTCGGACACCCGGGCCGCGACGGCGGCGAGGTCGTCGAGCGCGTCGTCGACGCCGGCGGCCGCGGCCCGCGCCGGGAGGCTCGTCCGGTCGAGCGCCGTCCGGACCGCCGCCGGCGCGGCCGGCGCGAGCAGGTGGGCCGTGTCGTCGAGCGCCTCGACCGCCCGTCCCCCGGCGCCGACGGTGACGACCGGCCCGAACTCGGGGTCGCGGGTGGCGCCCACGAGCGCCTCGACGCCCGCATCGACCTGGCGCTGGACGAGCACGCCCTCAATCCCGGCGTCGGGCGCGGCCGTCCGGGCCGCCGTCCGGACGGCGTCGTGGCCCGCCCGGACGGCGTCGGCGTCCCCGAGGTCCGTGCGCACGGCGCCCACTCGCCCCCGGTGTGGGACCGCCGGCGCGTCCACCTTGGCGACGACGGGGAAGCCGATCGCCTCGGCCGCCGCGACGGCTCCGTCGGCGTCGGCCGCCAGCCGCGTCTCGACGGGCTCGACGCCGTAGGCCGCGAGCAGGTCGGTCGCCGCTCGCCACGGGAGGACGCCGTCGCGGTCAGGCACCGTCCCCGCGGGCGTCCCCGGCGTCACCGTCGGCGTCGCGTCGAGGCGTGCCCGCGCGGCCCGCGCGTCGACGAGCGAGGCGAGCGCGTCGACGGCGTCCGCGGGGTCGTAGAACAGCGGCGCCGCGCGGCGAAGCCGCTCGTAGGGCTGGGGGTCGTCGCGGTCGGCCGGCTCCCGGCGCCCGGTCCAGAGCAGGACCACGGGGTCCTCGGCCCGCTCGACGACCTCGATCAGGTCGTCGGCGATGGCGGCGGCGCGGTCGTTGACGGCCGAGAGGCCGACCGCGAAGAGGTAGGCGTCGAAGCGGTCGTCGGCGAACAGGTGACCGGCGATCTCGGGGAGGACGTCGGCGCCGTACCCCCGGACGTCGGCGGGATTGTGCAGCTCGCCGAACGTGAGCAGCTCGTCCATGTCGAGCAGCGCGGCCTCCGTATCCTCCGAGAGCGCGGGCAGGGAGAGCCCCCGCTCGTCGGCCAGGTCCGCGAGCAGGGTGGCGAGGCCGCCGCTCGTCGAGGCGACACAGACGCGGTCCGAGGCCGGCGGGTCGAAGGCCGCGTGGGCGCTCGCGCGCCCGATCAGGTCCGGGACGTCGGGCACGCGCTCGACGCCGGCCTGCCGGAGCGCCCCGTCCCAGACGGCGTCGCTGCCGACGACCGCTCCCGTGTGCGAGGCGGCCGCCGCGCTCGCGACCTCCGAGCGCCCGATCTTCACCGTCAGCACGGGCGTGCCCGACCGGGTCGCCTCGCGGGCCGCCGCGACGAACCGCCGGGGGTCGTCGAGCCCCTCGACGTAGGCACACACCACGTCGACGGCCGGGTCGGCGGCGGCGTACGCGACGTAGTCGGCCATCGTCAGGTCGGCCTCGTTGCCGGTCGAGACGACGTACGCGAAGTCGGTGTCCTCGTCGGTGGCGCGCTCGTAGAAGGTGGTGAACGCGAGCGCGCCGGACTGGCTCAGCAGGGCGATCCGCCCGGAGTCGGGCGCCCGCGTGCAGGTGCTCGTCAGCACGGTGCCCGCCCGCCCGTTCAGCAGGCCGATGCAGTTCGGGCCGCACACCCGGACGCCGTGCTCGGCGGCCGCGGCCGCGAGGTCGCGCTCCAGCGCGGCGCCCTCCTCGTCGGCCTCGGCGAAGCCCGCCGCGATGACGAGCGCCGCGGGCACGCCCCGCCGTCCCGCCGCCTCGACGACGCCGACGACGTGTTCCCGCGGGACCGAGACGACCGCGAGGTCGACCACCTCCGGCACGTCGGCGATCGAGTCGTGGCAGGGGCGGCCCCACGCCTCGTCGCGACCGGGGTTGACGAGGTGGAGCGCCCCCTCGAAGCCGAACTCGAGCAGGTTGTCGATCAGGTTCGAGGCGTACCAGGAGTCGGGGCTCGCGCCGACGACGGCGACCGACTCCGGGTCGAGGAGCGGATCGAGGTCCGGGACGTCGCGGCTCACGTCCCGCCGGTCGGCGGAGGGGGTGAAAAGTCCAGGGGCGCGCGACGGCCGGAACGCGGCCCTTTTTGCTCGCGCCCGCCTGCCGTCGGTATGCTCGACCGTGTCGCGTTCGTCCTCGCCCGCGTGGTCTTCGGCGCGAAGTTCGCCCGTGACGGCTACGACAACCTCGCCGACGCGACGATCGCGTACGCCGACGACGCCGGCGTTCCGTTCGCCGACGTGCTCGTCCCGGCCGCGAGCGCTCTGCTGCTCGTCGGCGGCGTCCTGCTCGCCCTCGGGCTCGCCCCGGTGATCGGGGTCGCCGCCATCGTCGCGTTCCTCCTCGGCGTCACGCCCGAGCTCCACGACTTCTGGAACCTGTCGGGCGACGAGCGCGACGAGGAGCTCGACGCCTTCCTGCGGAACGTCTCCTTTCTCGCCGGGGCCGTCGCCTTCTAGGCCGCCCTGCGCGCCCGGGACTGAGCGGCTCCGGTGCGCCCGCCTCCGTCGACGCCCGCGGCGCGCCCGTCAGTCCCCGAACGCGCCCCCTTCCCTCCACTCGTCGAGCGTCGTCTGGTCGCCGGCCACCTCGCCGAACACGTCCTCGGTGTCGGCGCCGAGGTCCGGCGCGGGGTCGCGTACCCCCACCTCGTCGTGGTCGGGGAAGTGGATCGGGTGGCCGGGCAGCAGGAGCTCCTCGTCGTCGACGACCTGCTCGACCACGAGGTCGCGGGCGCGGGCCTGCTCGTGGTCGACCACGTCGGCCACGTCGTTCAGCGGGCCGACCGGGAACCCCGCCTCGCTCAGGACGTCCGTCCAGTGTTCGACCGGCTCCTCGGCGAACGCCTCCTGGATGGCGCCGACCACCTCCCCGCGGTGCTCGCGCCGCTCGGCGTTGGTGCCGTGCTCGCGGACCGACTCACAGCCCACGACGTCGACGAACTCGTCCCAGCGGTCGTCGGAGGGGACGCCCGTCACGAACTGCCCGTCGGCGGCGTCGAACAGCTGGTAGGGGACGAGAAGCTGGTGGCTGGTGCCCTGCGGGCCGGGCACCTCGCCGGTCAGCCCGTAGTTCGTCGGGTAGTCGTTGAGCAGGGCGACGATGGCGTCGAACAGCCCCACGTCGAACTGGCCGCCCTCCCCGGTCACCTCGGCCTCGTGGAGGCGCGCCAGCACGCCGATGGCGGCGAACATCCCCGAGGTGAGGTCGCCGACCGCCTGTCCCACCTTGACGGGGTCGCCCCCCTCCGGCCCGGTGACGGACATCAGACCCCCCTCGGCCTGGAGGATCAAATCGAGGCCCGGCTTCTCCTTCATCGGCCCCGTCTTGCCGTACCCCTTGACCGAGGCGTAGACGAGCTCGGGGTTCAGCTCCCGCAGGTCGTCGTAGCCGAGGCCGAGGCGCTCGGCCACGCCGTACCCGAAGTTCTCCAGGAACACGTCGGCGTCGGCGACGAGGTCGCGGGCGGCCTCGCGGCCCGCCTCCGACTTCAGGTCGAGCGTCACCGAGCGCTTGTTCCGGTTGAGCGCCGAGAAGTAGCCCGACTTGTCCTCCGGGCCGGGCCCCTGCGTGCGCGTCGGGTCGCCGACGCCGGGGCGCTCGATCTTGACCACGTCCGCGCCCATGTCCGCGAGCAGGGCGCCACAGAACGGGCCGGCGCGGTGCACCGTGAGCTCGACGACGGTGAGATCGGAGAGGAGCATCTCAGTCCTCGTTGAACTCGTCGACCAGCTCGCGGCGCTCGTCGGTGGCGAACTGTTCCCACCAGATCTCGGCCTCGCGCTCGCGGGCCGTCTCCAGGTCGGGCGCGTCGGCGGCGGCGTTCAGCGCCTCCTTCGAGCGCTTGACGGCCGTCCGGCCGGTGTCCTGGATCGCGTCGACGATCCCCGCGACCTCCTCGTCGAGCGCGTCGGCGTCGGCGACGACCCGGTTGACCAGCCCGGCGTCGGCCGCCGCGGGGGCGTCGACGAAGCCGGCCGTGAGGACGAGCTCTTTCGCCTTCGCCTCGCCGACCAGCTGGATCGCTCGGTACGTCGACCCGCCGGCGGGGATCTGGCCGATGTTGGTGACCGGCACGCCGAACGAGGAGTCCTCGGTCGCGACCCGCATGTCGCAGTACATCGCGAGGATCAGCCCGCCGCCGACGCAGTAGCCGTCGATCTTGGCGATGACGGGCGCGTGCAGCTCGAGCGGCTGGCGATAGATGTCGAAAAAGCGGTCCTGGCGGTCCTTCTGTCGCGGGTCGTGCTCCTCGGCGGGGCCGGCGTACTGCTCGATGTCGGCGCCGGCGGAGAACGCCTTCTCGCCTTCCCCCTCGATCACGACCGCGTCGATGCTTCGGTCGAGCTCGAACTCCGAGAACGCCCGCTGGAGGTCGAGCATGACCTCCGTCGAGAGGGCGTTCATCTTCTCCGGGCGGTGGAACTCGACGTGGGCGACGCCGTCGGCGACGTCCACGGTGATGCTCTCGTAGGCGTCGTAGCTCACCATGGGTGCCGGGACGGACAGGGGTGGGTTAGACCTTTGGAAGCTCCGCCGGTCCGTCCACCCCGCCGGGCCGACCCGGGGCGGTCAGTCGCGGTCGGTCGCGGCGTCGACGACCACCTCGCGGGCGGCGTCGGCGTCGAGCGGCCCGCCCCGCTCGCTCGCGGCCGCCCGGAGCGCGTCGAGGCCGGCCGCGACCCGCTCGTCCGTCGCCTCGACGTCCGCGTCGGCGAGCAGCGCCCGGACCGCCCCGCGGCCGGTGCCCGGGCCGAACAGGAGCTCCCGCGACGCGCCGTAGCGCCCGGGGTCGAACGGCTCGTAGGTCGCCGGCTCGCGCAGCATCGCGGCGGTGTGCATCCCGCTCTCGTGGCGGTAGGCGAGCGAGCCGAGCACGGGCTTGTCGTCCGGCACGGCGACGTCGAGCGCGTCGAGCGCGCTCTCGCAGGCGGGCGCGAGGCTCGGGAGCTCGAGCGCCACGTCCTCGCCCCGCTCGGCGAGCAGGACGGCGACCTCCTCCAGCGCCGCGTTGCCGACCCGCTCGCCGACGCCGCCGACCGTCGCGTCCACGCTCGCCGCGCCGGCGTCGACCCCCGCGAGCGCGTTCGCGGCCGCGACGCCCATGTCGTCGTGGGTGTGGATCGCCACCGGCGCGTCGACGGCGTCGACGACGGCCGCGACGGTGTCGCGGACGTCCGCGGGGTGGCCCGCGCCGGTCGTGTCGGCCAGGGTGACGTGGCGGGCGCCCGCGTCGGCGACGGCCCGCGCCGCGCGCCGGAGGAAGCCGTTCTCGGCGCGCACCGCGTCCATCAGCGTCGCGCCGGCGGCGACCCCGCCGTCCCTGGCCCGCTCGACGTTCTCGACGACGAGGTCGACGGCCTCCTCGCGCGACTTCCCGAGCGCGTGCTCCAGTTGCACGTCGGAGGCGTTGACGATCACTTCGACCTCGTCCGGGTCGACGCCGAGCGCGGCGTCGACGTCGGCGGGGACGGCGCGGGCGAGCGCCGCCGTCTCCAGCCCGAGCGCGTCGGCGTGGCGGAACCACGACGCGCGCTCCCTGGCGCGCGGGAAGGCCACCTCGACGCGCTCGACTCCGAGGTCGGCCAGCGCGTCGAGCACGCGCCGGCCGGCCGACTCCGATATCTCCAGTCCGGGGACCTGTGCCCCCTCGCGGAGGGTGAGGTCCTTGAACCCGACGGTCATGGGCCGGGGGTGGGTACGGGGGGAAAAGAGCCTTCCCACAGCGGGCGGCGGGTCACCCGCGCGGGGGCACGGGGCTCGGAGCGGGCCGTGCCCCGGCGTCGAGCCCGGACCGGGACTCGGAGCGACGGCCCGATCCGACGACGGAAAGGCTTTGTCCCCGGACGCGGACGGCCGCGTATGTCGATCGAGGCCGAACGGCTGGAAGCCGCGGCGGCAGCGCTCCTGGAGACGACCGGCGCGCCCCCGGAGACGGCGGCGACGGTGGCGCGGTCGCTGGTCGAGGCGGACCTGCGCGGCCACCACTCCCACGGCGTGTTGCGGGTGCCCCACTACGCCGAGAAGGTCGACGGCGGGTACGTCGACCCGACCGCGGAGCCGGTCGTCGAGTCGACCACCCCCACGACGGCGGCGGTCGACGGGCGGAACGCGTTCGGCCAGCTCGTCGGTCACGAGGCCGTCTCACTGCTCGACGAACGGGCGGGCGAGGCGGGCGTCGCCGTCGTCGGGATCCGCGACGCGACCCACCTCGGCCGGATCGGCGAGTGGGCCGAGCGAACGGCGGCGAACGGCTACTGCTTCGCCTCCTTTCTCAACTCCCAGGGCGGCAACCACAACGTCGCCCCGGCCGGGAGCGCGACCGGGAAGCTCTCGACCAACCCGCTCACCTTCGCGGTGCCGACCTTCGACGCGCTCGAGCACGACGTCGTCCTCGACATGGCGACCAGCCAGGTCGCCCACGGGAAGATAACCGAGAAGGAGGCGGTCGGCGAGCCGATCCCCGAGGGCTGGACCACGGACGAGGCGGGCGACCACTTCGCCGACGCGGCGGCGTTCGAGGCGGGCGAGGGCGGCGCGATGCTCCCGCTCGGCGGGCGGGTGGCCGGCTACAAGGGGACCGGGCTCGCGGTGGTCTCCGAGCTCCTCGCCGGCATCCTCGGCGGCGGCGACGTCGTCGGACAGGCACACCCGGCCGAGTCGAACAACGCCGCCGCGTTCGTCGCCGTCGACCCGCTCGCGTTCACCACCCGCGAGCAGGTGACCGAGAAGGCCGCGTCGGTCGCGGCCCACCTCGCGGACGCCGACTACGACACGGGCCCGTCGCCGGGCGTCGCGGCGAAGGGCGACCGGTTCCGGATGCCCGGCGCGCCGGAACACGAGAAGGCGGTCCGGTACCGCGAGGAGGGGATCCCGCTCGACGAGCGCATCCTCGGCAAGCTGCGGACGATGGCCGACGAGCGGGGCGTCGCGGTCGACCTCTAGTCGGCGCGGGCCGGGTCCGCGGCCGTCGCGTCCCGCAGCGCCGCGAGCAGGTCGTCGAGGTCGGTCGTCTCGCCGAGCCCCCGGGCAGTCGTCTTCACGGCCTCGGCCGCGGCGTCGGGCACGCCCGCGGCCGTCGCGAGTTCGTCGAACTTCTCGCCGATGTCCCCCCAGTCGAGCGGCTTCTCCGGCTCGCCGCTGGCGACCTCGACGAACCGCTCGAGGCGCTCGTCGCCGGTCTCGACGACGACCCGCGCGGCCCACTGCTCCGGGAACAGCTCCGCGACGGCGTCGGTCGTCACCACGTCGGTCAGGTCCATCAGCCGCCGGAGGTCGGGGTCGTCGAGGCCGTCCTGGGCGTCGCGGAAGGCGGCCAGCCCGGCGTCGCCGCGCTCCAGCGCCAGCGCGGCGCCGAACGGCATGCTGAACTGGCAGTCGACGAAGTTCTCCGGACGGCGCTTGCGCTCGATCGGGTCGCCGGTCAGCCGCACGCCGGGCCCGGGGATGTCGACCGTGACCGACTCGACCGCCGAGGCGTCGACCTCGGGCGCCAGGTCGAGGAGCGCGTCGAGCGCCGCGTGCATGTACCGACAGCAGGGGTAGGGCTTGAGCGCCGTCTCCATCACCGACTCGCGCTCGCGGACGTCCGCGACGATCGACGGGTCGGCGTCGTCCGAGTAGCCCTGGAAGAACCCCTTGTCGCCGGCGAGCGGCTCGGCGGCGGCGTGGAAGCCGACGTCCGCGAGCGTCGCGGCCTCGACGCCCCGCCGTGCGGCAAGCCCGCCGTGGAGGCGCTTGTTCCACGCGCCGTTCTTGAGATACTGCAGGGACCCCGCGGCCTGGGAGCCGGCGACGCCCATCGCCGCGCGGAGCCCCTCGCGGTCGAGCCCGGCGACGACGCCGGCGGCGACGGCGGCGCCGAACGTGCCACACGTCGCGGTGGGGTGGAACCCGCGCGCGTAGTGTGAGTCGGGGTCGACCGCGCGCCCGAGCGTGCAGGTGACGTCGTAGCCGACCTTCACCGCCGCGAGGAACGTCGCCGCGTCCGCGCCCTCCCGCTCGGCGACCGCGAGCGCCGCCGGCACGACCGGGGCGCCCGGGTGCAGCGACGACTCGCGGTGGGTGTCGTCGTAGTCGAGGCTGTGCGCGAGCGTGCCGTTCAGGAGCGCGGCGTCGGCGGCGGCCATGCGCTCGCCGGAGAACGCGGTCGCCTCCTCGCCCGCGCCGGCGATCCGGTCGACCGCCCGCTCGACGGGCGGGGTCGACGCCGCGACCGACCGCGCCCCGACGCTCACGCCGACGAGGTCGAGGACGTGGCGCCGCAGGCGGTCGCGGACCTCCTCCTCGATCGCGTCGTACTCGACCGACAGCGCGTGGTCGACCACGGTCTCGGTGGGGGTGGGTGACATGTGTGGGGGGTCGTGAGTCCCGCCGATAAGCGTTCCGGGGCGCCCGCGGGCGCCGCTACCCCTCGCCCCCGGCCGCGCTCGCCGCGCGCATCCGCTCGCGCCACGCGTCCTCGATCCGCGTCGCGTTCCCCTCGTCGTCGACGCGGACCTGCACCGTCTCGGCCGTCGCCGCGAGGTCGCCGTCCGCCCGCACCTCGTAGCTCATCGGGAGCGACGACTCGCCGAGGGCCGACACCGCGACCGCGACCGTCACGTCCTCGCCCCACTCGATCGGCCGGCGGTACTCGACGGTCAGGTCCACGAGCACCGTCGCCACCTCGTGGAGTCGCTCCCCGACGACGTCGGCGAAGTAGTCCGCCCGCGCCTGTTCGAGGTAGGTCGCGTACACGGCGTTGTTGACGTGGCCCATCGCGTCGATGTCGCGAAAGCGGACCTGCAGGTCGGTCACGTAGTCCGGCTCGAAGGCGTCGGTCCCGGCCGTCGCGTCGTCCTCGTCGGTCATGCCTCGGGGAGCGACTGGGACGCGCATAAAGCTCGCCGTCCCGGCTCGCGTGCGGGCGGTCGCCCCGTTCGCCCGGATCGGAACGGGTGGTCGCGCTCGCGCAGGTCCGGACGGGTCGCCCGTTCGCCCGGCCCGGGCCCGCGAACGCCCCCGACGCGGTGGCCGCTCGGCGGTCGGACCGCCCTACACCGGCCACGTCTCCCGGGTGTACGCCATCTCCCAGAACGCGTGTTCGAGGCGGGCGCAGGTCAGAAACGCCTCGCGCATGGCGTCGTGCTCGCCGGGGTACCGCTCGGCGCACTCGTCGACGAGGTCGGCCATCCACGAGACCGCCTCCCGGAACTCGTCGCTCGTGTACTTCTCGACGAACGGCGTGTAGCGGTGCTCGCCGTCGGCGATCTCGGCCATGTGCTCGGCGACGTCGAGATACCCCTGGCCGCAGGGGTAGACGGCGGCGGCGGTCTCGGCGATCGACCCCTCGTGCGCCGTCCGGACGAGGAAGTTCGTGTAGGCGACGCAGGTCGGCGCCTTCCGGGTGGACTCGAGGTCCTCCGCGTCGAGGCCGTAGCCGGCGGCGAACTCCCGGTGGAGGTCCATCTCGTCGTCGAGGATGGTGTGGCCGACGTCGAGCAGCCGCCTCATCGTCGCCTCCCGGTCGGCCTTCGTCCCCGCGATGGCGAACACGCGCGCGTAGTCGAGGAGGTAGCGGTAGTCCTGGCGCACCCAGTGGCGAAACGCCGCCTCGTCCAGCGTCCCCTCGGCGAGTTCCACGACGAAGGGGTGTTCGCGCTGTGCCGCCCAGATCTCGGCGCCGTCGTCGAGCAGTCGGTCGCTGAACGCCATGTCTGCAGTTCGCGTCCCCGTCCAGTTATAACTAGATGATATAACTCGGTTGTCGGCCGGTTGTCGGGGCTCGGTCCGCCGCTCGACGCGCCGGACCGGTCGGCCGCGCCGACCCCGCGCCCGCGGTCGCCCGCCGTCGCCGCGTCGCGACCCGTCGACAAGGATTAACACCGGACCCGACGAACCGCCGCGCATGGCGAACGGGTTCGGCGCGGGGTTCGCCGCGCTTGCGGTCGTGGCGGTGATCGCGGGGCTGGCGCTTCTCCTCGGTGCCGCGTCGGGCGCAGCGTTCGTCCTCCGTCGCCGGACCGGACGGGTGCCGACGCTCGTCAGCCACGTGGCGGTCGGACTCGCGACCGCCGCCGTCACGCTCGCGGGGTTCGGCGTGCTGGCGTTCGTCGACGAGGCGCCGCCGGCCGCCGGCCTGCTCGTCGCGGTCGTCCTCCTGCCGCTCGCGGTCGGCACCGGGACCGTCCGCCGGCGGGCGGCCCTGTCGTGGCTCGACGCCGTCGCCGCGACGGCGATGGCGTGGTGGATCCCCTTCCTCGTCGCGCTCGGTGCCGTCGTCGGCCTCACCGCGGGGCTCACCGCCGCGCTCGACCTCGCCACGGCGAGTCCCCGGCGGCTCGCGGTCGTCCGGGTCGCCGCGGCGGGTGGCGGGGCGACGGCCGTCGTCGGGACGGCGCTCGTCGCCCGTCGAGTCACCTGCGACTGGCTGGCCGCCGAGTCGACCTGACCGGGACACGCAACGCGGGCCGCTATCCGGACCCGCTCGGCGTCGCGTTCCCTCACGGGTCCGCGGCTGCCCCTCGCGTCACGCGCCGCGCACCTCGACGCGAGCGCCGCCTGCCGCGCTCTCCACGACCCGGACGTCCCAGCCGTGGGCGTCGGCGACGCGCTCGACGATGGCGAGCCCGAGGCCCGTCCCGTCCCGCCGCGTCGAGTAGCCGGAGTCGAACACCCGCTCGCGGTCGGCCTCCGGGACGCCGGGGCCGTCGTCCGCGACGTAAAAGCCCGTCCCGTCGTCCAGGTCCCCGACCGTGACCGTCACGGGCGAGCCGTCGTCCGTGCCGTCGCCGGAGCGTGTCCGGCTGCCCGTCGAGCCGTGCTCGACGGAGTTCCGGAAGAGGTTCGCCAGCAGCTGTCGGCACCGGCCGGGGTCACAGCGGACGACGCTGTCGGCCTCGACCCGGAGCGTCGCGTCCCCGGTCTCGACGGCCGCCCAGCAGTCCTCGGCCAGCGCCCGCAGGTCGACGGCCTCGTGCGTCCCGACTGACTCCCCCTCGCGGGCGAGCACGAGCAGGTCGTCGATCAGGGTCTGCATCCGGTCGACCGCGCGCCGACACCGGTCGAGCTGGTCGAGGTCGCCCGTCTCGCGGGCCAGATCGAGCGCGCCGTCGAGGACGTTCAGCGGGTTCCGCAGGTCGTGGCTGACGACCGACGCGAACTCGTCGAGCCGCTCGTTTTTCCGTTCGAGCCGGCGTTCGTACTCCTCGCGCTCGGTGACGTCGACGTGCGCGCCGACCATCCGAACGGGCTCGCCGTCCTCGTACACGACGTCGCCGCGGGACCGGACGTGGCCGTACGACCCGTCGGCCAGCCGGAGGCGGTAGGTCTCGTCGTACTCGACGGCCGGGTCCGCGAGCGCCCGGTCGAGCGCCTCGCGGACCCGGTCGCGGTCCTCGGGGTGGACGGCCTCGACCCACCACTCGAAGTCGGTGCCGACCGACTCGTAGCCGAACGTCGACGCGTACCCCTCGTCGCGGCTGACCTCGCCCGTCTCGACGTTCCAGTCCCAGAACGCGTCGACGGCGCCGTCGGCGAGCAGGTCGCGCTGACGCCGCAGGTCGTCGCGCTCCCGCTCGGCCCGGCGCCGGGCGACGGCGTCCTCGATCCGCGCCGCCAGGAACGCGTGCTCGTTCGGGCGGGCGCCCTTCGGCAGGTAGTCGGTGACCCCGGCGTCGACCGCCTCGCCGGCGACCGCCGCGCTTCGCTCGGTCGTGAACAGGATGACCGGGAGCTCCGGACGCGCCTCGCGGACGATGCGACACAGCTCGACGCCGTCGACGTCGTCCAGGTGATACTCGGTGACGAGACAGTCGACGTTCCCCTCCTCGAGCCGGTCGAGGGCGTCGTTCGCCCGGGTCGCGGTGAGCACCTCGGCGCGCTCGTCGGGCAGGAACGCGGCGAACGCCCCCGCACCGTCGCCGGGGTCGACGTGGAGCACGCGGAGCGCGTCGGGGTCGGTCCCGGCGCCACCGGTCCCCGAAGCGATATGGTTCTCGACCCCTGCGCGACGCATGTTGACACAGTGTCACGTGGGGGATTATAATGCTTACTGCGGCCGGGCGACGCCCGCGGTCCGGACGGGTCCCGGTGTGTCGGCGCGTCGCGGTGGCCGTCACTCGTCGCGCCGCCGGAAAACGACCGGCGGCCTGCGGCGCCGGTCCGCTACTTCGGGGGCCGGAGGCGGTAGTAGCGGCGGTTGAGGTCGTACATGTACCCCTCGCGCATCGTCTTCAGCACCGCGTAGGTGATGAACGCACAGACGAGGGGCAGCAGGAAGGTGAGGTCGAACAGGAGGTGGACGGCGCCGGGCCAGAGGTTCTTGACCGAGAGGACGCTGATGGTGAACGCGAAGACGACGCCGCCGACGCCGACGGCGCTCCAGAACGGCTGCTCGACGGGACGGCGCGCGCTGCCCTTGTTGAGGAAGGGGACGACGGCGATGACCCCGACGACGACGATGTTCGCGAGCACGCCGTGCATCCGGTCCGACAGCAACTTCCCCCCGCCGACGACTGACAGCGGGGGATTGAGTGCGTTTATCTTCAGCAGGCCGAACGACCAGTAGAGATACCAGTCCGGCAGGATGATGGCGGGGGTGTCGTTCGCGGAGGCCGGGGCGCCGATGTGCGGGGGGAGCGTCGCCGCCAGGAAGACGATCGTGCCGAGGAAAAAGGAGGCGATAGAGAGGTTGCGCACGGTCTCGTGGGGCCAGGTGGGGAACGCGAGGACGTCGCGTTCGACGTAGTCGGACTCCGTGCGGAGGTCCTGGTCCTCGCGGCGCGAGCGCTCGAAGTACTCGTAGGTGAGCCGGGCGAGCCCGACGCGGCGCTCCTTGCGCTCGCGCCAGGTCGGCGTCTCGTCGTCCGGCGGCGTCGCCACCGCGGCGGTGCCGCCGTCGGCACTCGGTTCGGTCTCGGTGGCGGGGTCGGCCCGGGTGTCGGGGTCGGTCACGGCGGCACCTCCGCGACCGCGGCGGAGTCGCCACTCGGCTCGACGCCGTCGCTGTCGCTCCCGGCCGGGGCGAGCGGTCGTCGCATCGGGCGCTCACTCCACGACGACGGCGCCTCGTTCCCCGAGCGCGTGGTGGGGCTCGCAGGTGTACAGGTACGTGCCGGGCTCGTCGAAGGTGTGCTCGAACGTCGCGCCGGCCTCGTGGGTCACCGCGCCGGACGCGACGTCGAGGCCCTGAAACGCCACGTTGTGGGCGCCGCCGTCGCCGGTCCACTCCCAGACGACGGTCGTCCCGGCCGACACCTTCAGCGCCGGCGGATCGAAGGCGAAGTGCCCGCCGTTCCCCGGCGCCCCGACGGTCACCGTCGCGGTGTCGGCGCCGGTGCGGTCGGCGAAGGTCCCGTCGAAGTTGCTGCTCTGGCCGACCCACTCGTCGACGGCCTCGTTTCCGGTCGAGGGCGGCTCCCTGACGACGACTGCGCCTTTCATCCCCTCCTCGCGGTGTGGCTCGGAGACGTAGGGGTACTCGCCCGTCTCCTCGAAGATGTAGTGGTAGCTCGTGCCCGGCTGGGCGTTCGTCCGGCCGCTGTCGAACGTGCCGTCGAGCGCGACCACGTTGTGCTGGCCGCCGTGGCCGGCCCAGTCCCAGGTGACGTTCGTCATGGGCGCGACCTCGATCACGGGCGGGTCGAAGGCGATCCCGTCGTCGGTGGGGTGGCCGACGGCGACCGTCGGCTGGGCGCCCACACCGACTCGGTGGGGCTCGCCGCGGTACCCGTTCGCGTCCGCCAGCCAGTCGTCGAGCGACGCCGGCGGGGTCGACTCGGGCGTGTCGGTGGCGGTGCCGGTCGCGGTGGGGTCGGTGGTGCCGTTCGTCGTCGGGGCTCCGGACCCGCCGGCGGAGAGACAGCCGGCGGTCGCGGCGAGGCCGACGAGGGCGGTCCGGCGGAGGGCCTGTCTGCGGGTGGGGGACTCGCGCATCGCATCCGCGGATCGCGTCGCAGTCGTGGAAAGGGGTGGACGTGATTTCCAGATCCTGGAAACGGACGGACACGCATTATACGACCGATGTTTATGTGAGGGCGGACGAATCGGTTCCCGCTCGATGGTTCGGTCCCCGACGAACCGCCCTCCCGTCGGACGGAGCACGCGCTTCGACGCCCGACACAGCATGCCACCGACGCCACGCCAGCCGCGACCGGGCGGGTGGAGCCAGCCGTGACGAGCGACGGCGCCGACTGCCAGGCCGTGTTCGAGGCCCTGGCCGACCCCGACTGCCGGACGATACTCGGCGTCCTCGACGAACCCCGTTCGGCCAAGGAGGTCGTCGCGGCGTGTGACCTGCTCCAGACGAGCACCTACCGGAAGCTCGACCGGCTGAGCGAGGCCGACCTCGTCGACGAGCGCGTCGAGATCCGCTCCGACGGCAACCACGCGACGACGTACGTCCGGAACTGCACCGGGGTCCTCGTCGCCATCGAGGAGGGCGAGGAGTTCGACGTCGACCTCCTCCGCGGGGAGGGAGCGGACGACCGGACGCCGGACGAGCGGCTCGCGCGGCTGTGGTCGCGGGTCAGCGAGGAACTCTAAGCATGAACGGAGACGTCACCACGGTCGTCATCGGGTTCAAGACGCTCACGCTCGCCCTCGGGGGGCTCATCACCTACTTCGCGGCGAAGGCCGCGCGCCGAACGCACGACTCCGGGCTGACCGCCCTCGCGGGCGAGTTCGCGGTCGTCACGTTCGGGTCGCTGCTGGCCGGCGTCGCGGACCAGCTGCTCTCGGTCGACGCCGCCACGGCGCTCGTCGTCGAGTCCGCGCTGACGGCCGTCGGCTTCTGCTGTATCGCCCACTCGCTGTACGTGACGAGCCGGTAGCCGCGAACGCGGGGGTCCGACCGCCGCCGAAGCGGGGGCGCGCGGGTCGGCGGACGGGCGCAGGGCAGACGGCGATCCGTCGGGCCGACCGCGGCGACGACCCGCGACCTACGCCGACGCCAGCCACGCGAGGGCGTCCCGGCGGCAGTCGAGGAGCGTCCCGAGGTGGTCGGTCTCGCGCGTGACCACCTCGCCGCCGGCGCTCCGGACGAACGCCCGGAGCGGTTCGAGCCGCGTGTTCCCGTCCCGCGTGCCGTGCCAGGCGCGGACCGGCGCCGCGGGCCGCGGCGGGTCGTCGGCCGTCGCCGCCGCCCGGAACTCGCGGGCCGCCGCCCGGGCGCCCCGCCGG